>NZUH01000018.1 GCA_002697255.1 Flavobacteriaceae bacterium
AAAATCGACATGAGCCATTCAAATATGCTTATGAGAGACCCTATAATTTACAGGGTTTTAAAAAAAACACACCACAGAACCTCGGACGAATGGAACATTTACCCAATGTATGACTGGGCGCATGGACAGTGTGATTATATTGAACAGGTTTCACACTCTCTATGTTCACTAGAGTTTAAACCACACAGAGAACTATATGACTGGTTCCTAAACGCTCTAACAAAAACTGGAAATGACTTAGAAATTCAACCCAAACAAAGAGAATTTGCCCGGCTTAATTTAAGTTACACAATAATGAGCAAGAGAAAGCTTTCTGTACTTGTTGAAAAAAACATTGTTTCAGGCTGGGATGATCCTAGAATGCCCACAATCTCAGGTCTTAGACGAAGAGGNTATACCCCTGCTTCTATTCGCTCTTTTATTGAAAAAGTTGGTGTTGCAAAAAGAGAAAACTTAATAGACGTTTCTTTGCTGGAGTTTTGCATAAGAGAAGATCTTAACAAAACNGCCAACAGAAAAATGGTTGTGATGGACCCCATTAAATTAACAATNAGCAATTACCCAGAAGGAAAGACAGAACTTGTAACCANAGAAAACAATCCAGAAAATGAAGGCTCAGGAATAAGAGAGCTGCCCTTTAANAAACACCTTTTTATTGAAAGAGAAGATTTTAAAGAAGAGGCTAACAGGAAGTTTTTCCGCCTTACCATAGGAAAAGAGGTTAGGCTAAAAAGCGCATATATAATTGTAGGCACAGGCGTTAATAAAGATAAAGATGGAAAGATTATCGAGGTCCTCTGCGAATATGATGCTAAAAGTAAAAGCGGGTCTGGTTCAGAAGAAAGCACAAGAAAAGTTAAAGGAACGCTTCACTGGGTTACTCAACAGCACAGTATTGATGTGACAATAAAGAGATATGACAGACTTTTTCTGCAAGAATCTCCCGGAGCAAAAGCTGACCAGGATTTTTTAGAAGACATAAATCCAAGCTCGTTATCAGTCTTGAAGGCCAAAGCAGAGCCTTCCCTTGCCGNCTCAATATCTGGAGAATCTTTTCAGTTCCAAAGAAAAGGATACTATGTTAAAGATAAAGACTCTGTAGGAGACAAACACATCTTTAACAAAACAGTCTCCTTAAGGGATAATTGGAAAAAAAACAAAAAGAGCTAATCTTTTAATTCTCTTGAAAAGGTTATTACCATTGCCTCTCTGTTCCAAAAGAGAAGCATTCTTCTTTTCTCAATAACCTGGAAGACAACCTCCCAGCCCTGAAGCCCAAACCTGTTCATTGTTTCTTCAATTTTCCTTGTAGGCATTTTAGCTGAGCCTAGAAAAAAAGTACTAAGCGCACTTTCTGTAACAACCTCTATCCTGTATTCTTTTTTTGTCATTATTAACTGTTTTCTTTGTTTTCCTTATTTTGCTTTGCTTTTTTCATTTCTTCCCCGATTTGATTGCTTGCTGTAAATGACGCAACCATATTGTTTAGCATTTCAGAGCCAGCCTGTGGTGAATTTGGAAGAAGAATCAAATTGCTGTTTGACTCTGCTCCGACAGACTGGAGTGTGTCATAATGCTGCGTCACCACTATTAAGGCTGATGCCTCTTGTGAGTTTATGTCTACATTGTTTAAAACCTTAACAGAATCTTCAAGCCCTCTTGCAATTTCCCTTCTCTGATCTGCAATACCTTGACCTTGCAATCTTTTGCTTTCCGCTTCTGCCTTAGCCCTTTCAACAATCAAGATTTTCTGAGCCTCCCCTTCAAATTGAGCAGCGACCTTTTCTCTCTCCGAAGCATTAATTCTATTCATTGCTTCTTTAACCTGCGAATCAGGATCAATATCCGTTACTAATGTTTTTATAATATTGTAACCATATTCTCTCATTGCTTCTTGTAGCTCGTTCTTAACCGCTATAGCGATGTCGTCTTTTTTTAAGAAGACATCATCAAGGATAAGCTTAGGCACCTCGGCACGAACAACATCAAAAATGAAACTTGTTATCTGGTCATGAGGATTGTCAAGCTTGTAAAACGCATCATAAACCTTTTCTTTAATTACTTTGAACTGCACGGAAACCTTAAGCCTAACAAAAACATCATCTTTTGTTTTAGTTTCTATAACTACATCCAGCTGTTGAATTCTCAAACTTAACCTTCCTGCCACGCTGTCTATTATAGGGATCTTTAGCTGTAGCCCCGATTGTCGGATGCTAACAAATTTCCCAAAACGCTCTATAATTGCTGCAGACTGCTGCCTAACAATAAAAAAGGTAAAGAAAAGCAGTAAAAAAATTATCGGTAATATAATTGTATAAAAAATCATTTTTTATGGTTATTGGTTCGTAAATAACAATATAACTAAAAGCCCCACTTTAAAAAAAAAAAACTTATTAAAATAATGTTAAAACAGTTTTAACAAAATCCCTTTTGCTCGATTAGAAGTGTCCTTCAAGCCAATGAAAGTTACAATCTTCTGCAAATCAATACCTGAGAGGCCTCCAACTAAAACCACTCTTGCGGTCATCATTACTTGCCCTGGCGAAAAACCTTTGTTTTTGCAGGAGGCCTTTAAGCCGTCTATAAATGAATCTTCTAATGCGTTTTTTGAATAAGCTAAGTCGATCATTGTTTCTACAATTTCTTTTGCGCCAGGCTTTAGTATTTTTTTAAGACTCTTTTCGTTATATGATTGTGGCCCCACAAACAAATATTTTGAAAGAGCCCAAAGCTCATTAACAGTACTTGCCCTCTCCTTGACAAGACTTATGGCAGACTTCAGCTTAACAAGATCAAGATTACATTCTTTTTTTGTGTTAAGCAAAACCCTTAGCAGCTCATCGTCCTGCGTCTTTTGAATATGATGTTGGTTATACCACTTAAGCTTTTCAAAGTCAAAGTTTGCTGATGAAGAAACTACTTTTTCCAGGTTAAAAAGCCCTATAAGCTCTCTTAAAGATAAAATTTCTTTTGTCTCATTTGGGGTCCAGCCTAGAGTTGAAATATAGTTAACAAGAGCTTCTGGCAAGACGCCTATTTCCTTAAATCCAACAACTTCTTTTTCNNCTTTCCAATATATTGGATAAACAGGAAAACCATTTTTTTCCCCACTCCTCTTGCTTAGCTTCCCTTTTCCGTTAGGGTTTAGAATTAAGGGGAGATGTGCAAATTGCGGCTTCCCCCATCCAAAGGCTTCATAAAGAAGAGTGTGTAGTGCAAGTGAAGGAAGCCATTCNTCACCCCTAATAACATGTGTTATTCCCATCAAATAATCGTCTACAACATTTGCAAAATGATATGTTGGCATTCCGTCAGCCTTCATTAAAACCTTGTCGTCCAAAAGACTAGAATCTATTGACGACGAGCCTCTAATTAGGTCTTTTGTATTTACAAACCCTTCCCCAGGACCTTTAAACCTGACAACGTATTTTTCATTGTTGTTGATTTTTTTTTCAACCTCTTTTTTTGCCATAGAAGTTGAGTTGTTAAGAGCCCCTCTATTTCTCCAGCCGTATGTAAAAGACACCCCTTTAGCCTCAGCCTCAGATCGCACCCTCCTGAGATCTTCTTCTGAGTCAAAAGCATAATATGCACACCCCTTTTCAACTAATTTAATAATGTAGCGGCTATAAATTTCTTTTCTTACACTTTGCCTAATAGGCTCCTCATCGGCTTCGATTCCACACCATTTTAAAGACTCTATAATATACTTTTCCGCACCAAAAACTTCTCTTTTTTTATCTGTATCTTCAATTCTTATAAGAAATTTCCCTCCTGATTTTTTTGCAAACAAATAATTGAACAATGCTGTCCGCACCCCGCCAATATGAAGGGGCCCTGTTGGACTAGGAGCAAATCGAACACATACTTTTTTATTTGTCAAAACGAATTTTTATCAAATATAAAACAATAATCTTTCAATTGATTGTGTAGATTTGCTTATAATTTATGATTGACTTTATATACACAACAGGCTTTATATTAAAGAACCCAGAGCAAATACGAAAACTTCTTTTGCATGCCTCTGAACAAGAAGGCTATGCTGTGTCTCAACTATATTACCACTTTGTTTCTGCTGAAGAAATTACAAGGATTAATAACACACACCTCTCACACAACTATGTAACAGATGTAATAACGTTCGATTACAGTACGTGTAAAGATCTTAAAGTTGAGGCGTACGTTTGCCCTCAACAAGTTGAGGCTAACGCTAAAAAATATAGCCAAACAACTGAAAANGAGGTTGTTAGAGTGCTAATTCACGCACTCCTTCATGTTTGCGGGTATGATGATAAGACCCAGGAATCAACGCTAAAGATGAGGCGCAAAGAAGACTTGTATATTAAGAGCTATTACACATCTTCGAAATGAATTATATTTGCAAAAGAATGTTCCACGTGAAACAAGAATATGTTTAATCAAGAATATGATGTTATTGTAGTTGGCGGTGGGCACGCGGGTAATGAGGCGGCAGCAGCAGCAGCAAACCTTGGTGCTAAAACTCTTTTGGTCACCATGAACTTACAGACAATAGGCCAAATGTCTTGTAACCCCGCAATGGGAGGAATTGCAAAAGGTCAAATTGTAAGAGAGATTGATGCGCTTGGAGGATATAGCGGTATAGTTACAGACAGGTCTGCAATTCAGTTCAAAATGCTAAACTTATCTAAGGGCCCTGCAATGTGGAGCCCTAGAGCACAAAATGATAGGGCTCTTTTTGCACAGTGCTGGAGGCAAATGTTAGAGCTCACGCCAAGCTTGGATTTTTACCAAGAAATGGTAAAGTCTTTGTGGATCGAAAAAGACAAACTGAAAGGGGTGGTTACCGCACTTGGACAAAAAATAAAAGCCAAGTCAGTTGTGCTCACGAACGGGACTTTTTTAAACGGCCTTATACATGTTGGGGACAAAAATTTTGGTGGCGGCCGCGCTGGAGAGAAAGCAGCAACNGGAATTACAGAGCAACTGGTTTCTCTTGGCTTTGAGTCTGGCAGAATGAAGACGGGAACCCCACCTAGAGTCGATGGAAGATCTCTTGATTATACCAAGATGATCGAGCAGCCAGGAGATTCTGCTCCACAAAAATTCTCTTATTTGGACTCAACCCAACCATTACAAAAACAAGTTTCGTGTTATATGACCTATACCAGCCCTGAGGTTCACGATTTATTAAGAGAAGGCTTTGACAGATCTCCGATGTTTAATGGTAGAATCAAAAGCGTTGGCCCAAGATACTGCCCTTCAATTGAAGACAAAATACACAGATTTTCTGAAAGAGAAAGGCATCAACTTTTTGTTGAGCCAGAAGGAAGGAATACAGTAGAGGTGTATGTTAATGGTTTTTCAACCTCTCTGCCTGAAGAGGTTCAGTTTAATGCCCTTAGGGCCGTTTCTGGCTTTGAGAACGTAAAGTTTTTTAGACCAGGATATGCAATTGAATACGACTATTTTTTTCCCACACAACTCTCCTATTCTTTAGAAACTAAAATAATTGAAAACNTGTTTTTTGCTGGACAAATTAACGGGACGACGGGTTATGAAGAAGCAGGCTCTCAAGGTCTCATAGCAGGAATAAATGCTGTAAAAAAAATTCAAGCTAAGCCTCCTCTTGTCTTAAAAAGAGACCAGGCATATATTGGCGTTTTAATAGACGATTTAATTACAAAAGGAACAGAGGAGCCCTACAGAATGTTTACTTCAAGAGCTGAATATCGCATGCTTTTGAGGCAAGACAATGCTGATCAGCGTTTAACTAAAATTAGTCATGATATTGGCTTGGCTAAAACCGAAAGACTTCAAGTTTGTGAAAAAAAATATTCTGAATCATCAAGCCTGATCTCCTTTTTAAAAAGACAAAGTATTCTCCCTTTAGAAATTAACAAGCTGTTAATCAAGAAAAAATCAGCTAAAATAAAACAGTCTGGAAAAGCGGATAAAATTCTTTCACGACCAAACATTTGTCTTGATGATCTTAAAAAATGTAAATCTGTCTCTTCTTTTATAAGCTCAAACAAGTTTTCTAAAGAGGTTCAAGACCAGGCAGAAATTCAAATTAAATATAGTGGCTACATTGAAAAAGAAAAAGCTAATGCTGACAAGCTTAACAGGTTAGAGTCTGTTAAAATCCCAAAAGACTTTGACTATAATAAGCTTAAATCTATAAGTGCTGAAGCCTTAGAAAAGCTAATAAAAATAAAACCTGAAACCATTTCTCAAGCTTCAAGAATTAGCGGGGTCTCCCCTAATGACATTTCTGTTTTGCTTGTTTTTATGGGTCGATAAATGTTTCACGTGGAACAAAAAAACATACATATAAAAACCAAAGACTATTTTTTAACAAAAGAAGCCTTTTCAGTAATACAAACAAATCAAGACGGCCTTTTTAAAACAGATCCTTTTCCTTTAAAAGAAGAAATACACAAATACTATAAATCAAAAGCGTACCTTTCACACAACAGCAGTATAAAAGGTGTTTTTTCTTTTTTTTACAGCCTTTCTAGAGCCTTTAACTTTCAGCTTAAATACAGCTCTCTAAAACACCTGTTGTGTAAGGGCAGCCTTCTTGATTTTGGCTGTGGAGAGGGTTACTTTTTAAAAGAGATGAGCAAAAGAGGTTTTAGTTCATACGGGGTAGACCCCTATCAAAATAAATCAAAAAAAATAAGTCAATCTATCTTCGACAAAGAATTGTCAAATGTTGGTTTTAAAACGATCACCGCATGGCACTCAATCGAGCACGTCCATAATTTAGATAAGACAATTAAACGCCTTTATGATCTTCTTTCTGAAAATGGACTTTTAATAGTTGGCCTTCCAAACTACAACTCTTATGACGCCAAGCATTACCATCATTTATGGGCTGGTTATGATGTTCCTAGGCACTTGTGGCATTTTAATAAAAAAGCATTAATACAAGTTTTTGAAAAAAATAAATTTGTTTTTCATTCTGCNCATCCACTNATTATAGACGCATACTATGTTTCCTTTCTTTCCGAAAAATATAAAGAANCTAAATTTCCGATTCTAAGGTCTTTTGTNATTGGGACAATTTCAAACTTGAAAGCGCTTTTCAACGGACAATATTCTTCAAACTATTTTGTTTTTAAAAAAAATCAACAAATATAATGAAGCCCTTTTTTAACGACTGAATAACTCACTTTTCCGGCACCAAAAATCTCGCCATCTCCCTGACACGTTAAAATAGTGTTTTTAGCGACGATTAAAATTTTTTCAGAGGTCATTGTCAAAACTTTACGTTTACTAAATACACCCCCATTAAAAAGACTAAAAAAAATTTTTATTATTTCTGTTTTTCTTAAATCTTGTGCAATTGTCATGTTTAGCCGCCCATTNTTTCCTGCAGGAGTTTTTATTAATTGCATCCCTCCGCCTGTAAACTTGCACAAACCGACCCCGAGCAAAAAAACTTTACTGTTTATTTTCGCATTATCGGTTTTGATTTCTACCTCAATGTTCTTATAATTCATAAAGTTCATTATGGCACAAAACAAATAAGAAAATTTTCCAAGCCACTTATATTTATGAATTTTTTTTAACATAAAAGAGTCAAATCCAACCCCAGAATATGTTATAAAATATCTTTTAATTTCTTTTNCACTNGTTTTTATATTGGCCACCCCAANNTCCTGGGTTTTTNTTTTTCCTGACTTTAATAACGATATGCTTTCTGAAATTTTCAATGAAATACCCCTNGATTTTGCCCAATCATTTCCNGTGCCTAANGGAACTAAACCAAACAANACATTTTCTTTGGAAATGTTTTTTTGAATTTGTATNCCTGCTATAACTTTTTGAAGTGTTCCATCGCCTCCAATACAAAGTATTTTTCTGTATCCCAGAGATGTAGCTTTTTTAACGAGCTTTATTTCATCACCAGAAATAGTTGTCAGGTTTAGTAAAAAATCAATTTTGTTTCTTTTAAGNTCTCTAGTCACAAAGCTCAAGAGCTCTTTAGATTTTCCTGACCCTGCTTGAGGGTTGGCTATTGCAAACCATTTTTCAGACATGTTCAGATTTCTTTTTGTGAAGAAGCCTNGTAAGCTTAATCGAAACATCAAGAAAGATNATTTTTGGATTACCATTTCTTTCAATATCTAAAAAACCTTTTTGTAGCTCCTCGTATATGGAAATTATATTTTCCTCGTGAACAAAGGGTGAGAATTTTGATAAACTAAANTTTTTAGTATAATTTTTTGAACTATCTACAACTTTATATCCGTAAAGTATGGCATCTCTAAAAACCGTAGAGGAATATATAAAAAATTCTTTTTGCTTTTCACGNGTTTTTTTACTAATTTTTTCTGCAATTAAGACAAGATCATTAATTGCTTCTTTGTTTGATTTTACTCTAAAAGCCGCCCTAACCCACTCAGCAAACAAACCGTCATGGTCTTCGCTAAACCCTTCTGTATCAGCTGACTGTGAATAAATGTTTATTTTCTGACACCTAGAAATAATTGTTTTTAACAAGGCTTTTTCTTTTTCGCAGACAAGAATAAACACGGTTTTATTGGGGGGCTCTTCTAAAACCTTTAAAAGCTTATTTGATGCACTTGCATTTAGCTTTTCTGCCATCCATATTAGAAAGATTTTTACCCCGCCTTCATATGACTTTAAAGAGGCCAGTTTTGAAATTTTCTCGGCCTCATACTTGTTGATAATACCCTGCTTATTNCCTAGNCCTATTTTGGAATACCAATCCGCAAGACTAAAGCTCTGNTTGGACCGAATCATCTCTCTCCACTGCTCTAAAAAATCAGTTGAGCTTGGAGCCTTCTTTACCTCGTTAGTTGTATTTGTTGGGTATATAAAGTGAACATCAGGATTGTTGTAAGCTTCAAGTTTAGAAATAGATTGCTTCTTTTGATGTTCGTTTAGTTCAGAATAGGGGCTTTTAAGGATGGACTTAACCATCTCAAGCGCCCCGCCAAGAGCGTTTGAACTGCTGTCACCAACAATCAAGTAGGTGTTGGCAACACGCCCTTCTTCAATGCTTTTTAGAATTTTATTAAGTTCAATTTGATTCATGTCAATCCCTTGTTAACAAATATAAAGAATTATATTTGCCACTATTATAATTATATGAATTCTATTAACAACATTTCTTTTAAAGGAAAAAGAGCCTTAATTCGCACGGATTTTAACATCCCGCTAGATCGAAATAATAACATTTCGGACAACACAAGAATCGTTTCTTCATTGCCAACGATTAAGCATGTTTTAAGCAAAGGAGGGTCGTGTATTTTAGTCTCTCATTTGGGAAGACCCAAAGGTTTTGATTCAAAACTTTCCTTAAAAATAGTTCAGCATGAATTAGAAGAGCTACTTGATCAAGAAGTGAAGTTTCTATCGGATTACAATAATAAATCTGCCATAGAATTTTGCTCTAAACTAAAAGATGGCGATGTTGTTTTGTTAGAGAACATTAGGTTTTATCCAGAGGAGATTAATTCTGATGAGCTATTCGCCAAACAACTATCTTCTTTTGCAGACATATATATAAATGATGCCTTTGGAACAAGTCACAGAAAACATTCATCAACTTTTGCTGTCGCAAAATATTTTAACAAGAAATGTCCGGGGATNTTGTTGCAAAAAGAAATACANTCAATCAATAAGGTTTTGAGCGGGCCAGAAAAGCCAGTTACTGCAATTATTGGCGGAGCAAAAGTCTCATCTAAGATTTCAGTGATATTAAATATTTTAAAAGTCGTGGACAATCTTATAATAGGCGGCGGCATGGCGTATACTTTTATCAAGTCTAAGGGCGGAGAGATTGGAGATTCAATTTTTGAGAAAGATNTGCTNAGCGCTTGCCAAGAAATAATTATTTCTGCCAAAAAAAAGAATGTTAATGTTTTTCTTCCGTCTGATGTTGTTGCCTCTGAAAACTTTTCTGATTCAGCTAAAAAAACGACAGTCAAAATTGACAAAATTCCAAATGGTTGGCAAGGCTTAGATATTGGGCCAAAAACCAGGAATCAATTTTCTAAAATTATTTTAGAAAGCAATACTATTTTATGGAATGGGCCAATGGGCGTTTTTGAAATGAGCTCCTTTGAGAAGGGTACAAGCGCAGTTGCAAGCGCAGTTGCAAGCGCAACATCTAAAGGAGCTTTTTCTCTAGTAGGAGGAGGAGATTCTATAGCAGCTCTCAAAAAATTTAATTTACAAAAAAGTATAAGCTATATTAGCACAGGGGGAGGGGCTATGTTAGAAAGCCTAGAGGGCAAAACCCTTCCCGGAATTAATGCACTAAGAGATAAACTATGATTAACAAAATTGTTTTTATTTTTACTTGGCTGATTATTTCAGTAAGCCAACACAATATTGCCCAGAACTCTAGAAACGTTATAGATGTTCAAATAGACACTATAAAATACAGATTGAACAAACTTAATCAAAAAACGACTTTTGAAATATATTGTAATGATGAGGTTATAGAGATTATTAATAGACACCTAGAAAGAAGGATTGAGTATTATAACAACAGAAAAGAAAAATTTGTTTATTATTTAGAGATGTTTGAAAAACATCTTAAAGAGAACAAAATACCTTTGGAGATAAAATATTTGCCAATTGTTGAGTCTATGTTAGACCCAAAAGCTGTCTCCAGGGCAGGAGCAACGGGTCTTTGGCAATTTATGTTTTACACTGGTTTAAAAAACGGACTCAGAAACAACAGCTATGTTGATGAAAGAATAGATCCTGTTAAATCAACTATGGCGGCCTGTAGGTACTTAACAAAATTATATGAAATATATCCTGACTGGAATTTAGCCCTTGCTTCTTATAACGCTGGCCCTGGAAATGTAAGAAAAGCGATTAGAAATTCTGGCGGAAAATCTGATTATTGGGAAATTAGGCCGTTTCTTCCCAAAGAAACAGCAAATTATATCCCAAAATTTATCGCGACAATGTATTTAATTGAATATGCAAAAGAATATGGGGTTGATTTTTCTAGAAAACACAATAGCTTTTCAAAAATTGGAAGACTCGCTGTCAAAGAAAAAATTTCTTTAAAACATGTCGCGGACTTCTTAAAATTTCCTCTTGATTCGATAAGGTTTCTAAACCCTTCTTATACTCATGAAATTATTCCCTTTCAAGAAGATAAAAAAAACTATTTAACTCTTCCAAAAGAAGAGATAAGAAAATTATTGTCTAATGAAAATAATTTCTATTCTTATTCAAAAGAAGAGTTTAATAATAGCGCTAAAAAATTACCGGAATTTTACACAAGAAACTCTAGAATTAAATACAAGGTAAAATATGGAGATTACTTAGGAAAAATTGCTAAAAAATTTGGCGTAAAAATTTCTGACATTAAAAAATGGAATAAGCTTGACGGAGATTATATTAAAGAAAATCAAAGACTCATAGTATATCCGAAAAAAATCCCTAGAAATTAAATACTTAATAGTGATGAGAGCTTTAATTTTTTTTATAATTATCATTTTTTCATGTAATGAAAACTCTGTTCAAATGTTACCTGGTTCAAACGGAAACATTAATACAATTTCAGTTGTAATAGAAAACGAGCTATGGGAGGGTAATGTTGGTAAAGAAATTAGAGCTCATCTTGAAAAGCCATCATATGGCCTTCCACAAGAGGAACCTCTTTTTGATTTAAAACAAATGCCGCCAAAAATCTTTTCAGGTTTTGCAACCAAATCAAGATCTATAATTAAAGTTGAAATTAAAGAGAAAGAAGAGGTTTATTTTTCATCAAATGATTATGCTTTTCCTCAAAGGATTATTTATATACAAGCAAAAAACAACCAAAGCTTAATTAGCTTAATTAAAAAGAATTCAGATTTAATAAGGTCCTATATTTATGCTGGGGAGATAAGCGAAAAACAAAGAAGAATAAAGAAGAGCAAAAACTCTTCTAACATATTTATGAATAAATTTGGACTATCCCTAACTTTCCCTTCAGCTTATAGAGTTGCAAAATCAAATCAAAATTTTGTATGGATAAGGAGAGATATTCAGACGGGATCTGTAAATTTATTTGTCAGTAGAGTTTTAAACTTTGAAGACAAAAATATTATAAAGATTAGAGACTCACTTTCAAAGATGCATATACCCGGCAATGATCCTTCAGTCTCATTTATGAGTACTGATACCTTGTATAAAACCGTTACAAAAAAAATTAAAATTGACACGATTCTTGTGCATGAAACAAGAGGCCTATGGGAAGCCAAAGGTCAATTCATGGCCGGGCCATTTATAAATTACCTCATAAATCTTCATCCTCAGAAAAATGAAACATATATGTTAGATGGATTTGTTTACTCTCCTGGAACAAGAAAAAGAGATTATTTATTTGAGATTGAATCAATCATGAGAAGCATAAAGATTCAGGACTAGTCTTTTTTTTCCTCTTTTAAGTCTTCATCTAGCCCCTCATTTAGACCTTTTTTAAACTCTTTGATTCCTTTTCCAGTACCCCTCATTAATTCAGGTATTTTTTTTCCGCCAAAAAGAAGTAGTATGGCTAAAGCGATAACAACCCACCCCCAAACTCCAATTTGCGCAATTAAAGGTAAAATATATAAATTCATCATCTTTATTTTAATGCTAAGTTAGTAATAATACGCTAAATTTGTGCTATAAGAGAATCATCTTGTAGATCCTTTTCTTATTTTTAAGTATTTTTGAGCATGGATGAAAGGAAAAAAAGCAAAAAATCCCTTTTAAAACACTTTTTTTATAATTATAAAATTGTAATATCAAATGAGGATACTTTTGAAGAGCGACTTTCGTTTAAGCTCAGTAAAATAAACGTAATTTCTATTTTATTTTCTTTTTCCGCAGTTCTTATTGCTTTTACAGTAATACTTGTTTTCTACACTTCTTTAAGAGAATATGTGCCCGGATATTCTCCCCCAGAGTTTTATGAAACATCAAAATACTTGACAAAAAAAACAGATTCACTTGAAAAAGCTCTAGACATCAACAATAGGTTTTATAGGTCAATTGAAAATGTTCTAATGGGCAAATCTGAAAAGGTTATTTCAAAAGATACGATTTCTACAAAAATTTCGGAATCAAAAAAGACAGGCACCGATATTTCAATTGTCGTTGAAGACTCTCTATTAAGAGACTATGTGGAAAGTGAAGATAGATTTAATCTAACAAAAAACCAGCTTAATATTGAAAAAAAGACCTTTTATACTCCTTTGAGGGGGAAAATTACTCAGTCATTTAATTTTAAGGAGAACCACTTTGGCCTTGACATTTCGGTTAAATTAGGTACAGCTGTTAGATCTATTTTAAACGGAAGAGTTGTTTTTTCAGAATGGTCAGTGGATACAGGACATGTCTTAATTATTGATCATGGAGAAAAGACCCTTTCTGTTTACAAGCACAACAAAAAGGTTCTTAAAAAACAAAATGACCTTGTTAGAGCTGGAGAGATCATAGCATACTCTGGAGATCAAGGCCAACTTAGTTCTGGCCCCCACCTTCACTTAGAAATTTGGATAAATGGCGCTCCAATTAACCCTGAACTATTAATTAACTTCGATTAAAATGCTTAAGCACAAGGTTTTAAAATTAGCAGCCTTAATAGCAAAATACAAAATTTATAGTTGGGCAAGAAAACCCATAAAAACCCAGAGGAAACAACTCAAAATTCTTTTAAAAAAAGGAGCAAATACTGTTTTTGGACAGGATCATAAGTTATACAATGTTGACAGTTACAATGACTTTAAATTAAAGGTTCCTGTAAGGGACTATGAGCAGTTAAAAAAGTATTTTGATCGCATAAAAAATGGAGAAAAAAATATTCTATGGCCTGGTAAACCAAAATATTTTGCAATTACATCTGGAACAACATCTGGGGCAAAATATATACCCATAACAAAAGACAGCCTTCCCAACCACTTAAACGGTGCTAAAAACGCATTATTGATGTATGTGGTAAATAAAAAAACTACCCAATTTATAAATGGAAAGTTTATATTTATTCAGGGATCACCTTTACTCAACAAAATAAATGGTATCCTCTCAGGAAGACTTTCCGGGATTTCAGCCCACCACATTCCGTTTTATATGAAAAAAAACATGTTGCCTTCATGGAAAGTAAATATTATTAACGAATGGGAAAATAAGGTAGAGAAGATCGTTGAAGAAACTGTTAATGAAAACATGACAGTTATTAGCGGAATACCTTCTTGGCTTCAAATGTATTTTGAAAAAATATCAAAAAAGTCCAATAAAAACATATCTACTACTTTTCCAAACTTTAACTTGTTGATCTATGGCGGGGTAAATTTTAGACCTTATAAAGAAAAATTTAATTCCCTAATAGGCAAAAAAATTGATACTATTGAGCTTTTTCCGTCTAGTGAAGGATTTTTTGCATTTCAAGATCGTCAAGAGAAAAAGGATTTGCTTTTAATATTAAATGCAGGAATATTTTATGAGTTTATTGACGTTAAAAATTTTAGACAAAACAATCACAAAAGAATTTCCTTAGCAAACGTTGAGCTAAACACAAATTATGTATTAATAATATCGACATCTGCTGGCCTTTGGGGATATAATACTGGAGATACAATAGAATTCACATCATTATTTCCCTACAGAATTATTGTAACGGGACGAATTAAGCAATATTTGTCTGCTTTTGGCGAACATGTAATTGTTAAGGAGGTAGAACAAGCTATCGAAAAGGCTATTAATCAAACTACTAGTGTTGTTAACGAATTTACTGTTGCCCCAAGGCACACAACAAACAAAAAACTTTCGTGTCACGAATGGTTTATTGAGTTTGAAACAAAGTGTATTGACGACAAAAAATTTGCTGACATACTAAACAGTGAATTAAAAGCACAAAATAAATATTACAAAGATTTGATAGATGGGAAGATCATTTCAAAGCCTGTCATTACACATGTTTTGCCTGGCGGTTTTAAAAAATACATGGAGCATATTGGCAAACTTGGAGGCCAAAATAAAATTCCAAAAATTGCTAATGATAGAGAAATTGCTTCTCTATTAGAAAATTTAAAATTAATTAAATTAACCTAAAATATTTTTTAGAAATAATCGTTCTAAAAAGACAATAAGAATCAAATGAAAAATAATTTTAAAGAAAACGAAGAACTTGACATAATAGTCTTAATGGAAAAAATTAAACTTATGTTTTTAAGTTTGTTTTTACAGATTTTTAGAAGAACAAAGTCCATGTTTTTGAAATGGAAACAGCTTTTAGTTGTAGTTTTAGTTGGTTTAGCTGTAGGCTATTTACTAACAGATAAAGAAAAGCAAAAATCAAAACAAGCCAATATATTAGTTAAGGTAAATTTTGACGCAGGAAATTATGTTTATGATGCTATAGCACTTATAAATTCAAAAATTTCTACAGGAGATTTAAGCTTTTTTAATCAGGAAATGATGCTTGATGAAACAGAAGTAATTGATGAGATATCAATAACACCTATTGTTGACATTAAAGATATAATGGAAAAAGATATCAATGCTAATGAGGTAAGAGCCTTGTTTGAAAACCTAGAATATGAAGACAGTTTTTCTGTAACCCAAGGTTTTAGATCTGATTATGATTACCATTTGATAACATTAAATGTTTCAGATAATTCATCGATCAGCACAGTTGGTAAGGTAATAGATTATTTTAATAGGAACCCGCTATTTGCTGAATTAAAAGACAGAAATTTACAGAGAATATCTAGTGTAATTTATGACAACGAACAGACTATTAATCAGATCGACAAAATAATTGACCACTATTCATCGCAAAAGGAAATTAATTCAGCCCAATTTTATATAGACAACAAAGATATTAGGCCAAACGACCTTATTAAAACGAAGGTAAACCTTCAAAAAGAAAATGAAGAACTTAAAAACGAAAGCTTAATATCAAAACAAACAGTAATGATAATAAACGACACTAATGTGCTAATCGAAGACAAATCTTTATCGTCAAATTTGATGATTTATTACCCGATTATGTTTTTAGGGCTTTATCTATTTATAAGCTTATCAATTGGGCTTTATTCTTATTTAGACAAACTAGACAGAGCTGGTTAAATGCTATCAAGAGAACTTACCAAAAAAAGCTTATCGGTCTTTATAATAAGAATAACCGGGGTTATTGTCTTGTTTTTATTCACTCTTTTTATAACCAATTTTTTTAGCCCAGAAAATGTAGGTAGATATGACTTTGTCAGGTCAACAGTTATGATAATAGGAGGTATTGCTTTGATGGGGACTAATCAGGCAATTGTATACTATTCGGGATTGTTAAAAGCTAAAAACAGTATGGGCTCAATTAAAAACATATATTTCAAGATGTTAAAAATAATCGCAATGACAAGCTTTTCTTTTCTTTTTTTATATATGTTTTTAGCGGTTCAAAATAAAGCTGTAATAAATTCATTTTTTAATAAGCCAGATGCATTTAATTTAGTCTTTAAGTCTTTTGCAGTACTTATATTTTTTACATCTACAATGTTAAATATTGATACAATCAGAGCAATTGAAAAAACAATGATTTCAGAACTATACAGAAATATTTTTAGATATACTCCCGTCTTTATTGGCGCTATAGTACTATTTTTTATGAATCGACAAGATCTAATTGTAGATGTTTATTTAGCTGGATTTTTTATACTATCGATGATTTCCTTCACACATGTTTTATTATCTTTTAAAAAAGAACCATATGCTCAGAACAATCCGCTGTCTTATACTACAAAAGAAATTTTAAAAGTTTCGAGTCCAATGGCCGTTAGCGCTATGGCTTATTTTGTTATGCAAAGTATTGATGTGATAATTTTAGCAATTTATGAAGGATTTGATAAGCTTGCCTATTACTCTGTTTCGGTTAAATTAGCCACCCTAATTGCGCTAGCGCTTTTGTCTGTAAACATTGTAGTTGCTCCAAAAATTGCCGAGTTATATGAAAAGAAGAAAAAGAAAGAAATGCAAAGAATAATTAAAAAATCAACTAGAATTATATTTATTATAAGCGTGATTACACTATTGTTTTTAGTTTTATTTTCTGAGTTTGTTTTAGGGCTTTTTGGCCAAAATTACTTAGTCTCAAAGCAAGCCCTTATTATACTAATCTTTGGTCAATTTTTTAATTCTATAAGTGGGCCTGGAGCAATTTATTTGAACATGACTAAGAGGCAAGGAGTGTTAAACAGAATATTATTGACTGGGCTAATTATTAATATCGCATTAAACTTTTATTTGATCCCAAACTACGGAATTAGCGGAGCCGCAATAGCCACGCTAATAAGTTTTGTTTTCTGGAATATTATAATTATTCTATACATATACCGTAAAGATCAGGTAAAAGTTTTTTTAACATAATATGAGAAAACCAAACTTCATTATAATGGGATTCCCAAAATGCGGAACTACGTCTCTTCATCATTATTTAGAAGAACACCCAAATATTTTTATGCCAAATCAGAAAGAATTACATTATTTTACGTCAAAAAAACTAGCAAAACTAAACAATGGCCCTGGGGACAAGATTGTTAAACAGACCCAAATAAAATCATTTTCTAAATATTTAAGTTTTTTTAAAAATGTAAATGATCAAATTGCTGTAGGAGAGGCATCACCTTCTTATATTAACTATCCAGAATTTTTTCCTGAAATCAAAAAAACTTTGAATGACCCAAAAGTCATTATCATTATAAGAGATCCGATTAACAGGGCATATTCTAATTATATGCACCTTAAAAGAGAAAGTAGAGAAATTTTATCTTTTAAGGAATCTCTTTCTGCTGAAGAAAAAAGAAAAAAACTAGGGTTTTCAGATTTTTGGTATTATAAATTTAATTCTACATACTTTGACAAGATTAAAAAAGCTCAAAATATTTTTTCAAAAGTTTTGATTTTAACCCTTGAAGACTTAAATCAAAATCCTAAGGAGACGATAAAAGTTGTTTATTCTTTTTTGGGCGTTAATCAAAATCATAAAATTAGAAACTTAGGTAAAAGATATAACCTGGGAGGAAACTATTCTTCTAATATTATTACTAGGGCACTATTTAAGCCATCAAAAACAAAGAATATACTGAAGAAATTTTTCAAACCAACATCAAAGATAAAATTGTTTTTAGCTTTTTTGTCTAAGCATTTTTTAAAGCCCACAAAGGAAATTGATTTAGAAACGGTTAGTTTATTAAGAAAGCATTTCAAAAATGACGTCAGGAAAATACAAAAAATGAATATTAACATAAAAAACTGGAGAGAATACTAAAATGAAAAAAATAGATGTTCCATTTATTGCATTACAGCTAATTCTTGTGGGAATTTTTTTCGTTCCGTTTAATTCTTGGCAAGGAATATCCTTTTTAGGCGAGTATCATAGAGACTCATGTTTCTTGTTTTTTGCACTGGCTTTCTTGATAATTTTATTTAAAAGAAAAATCAATCTACCTTATAAAAATTTAATATTTCAGCTACTACTTTTTTTTATTTTATGGGCCCTATTTGCCACACTACTAAATCTGTTTAGTGTTTCAGAGTATTATTTCAAACAAACAACCGGTAGCTCCAGATTTATTAATCAATTTGGGTCCTTAATAATTGCAGCATTATTAATACCTATTACTTTTTATAATGGATTCAAAGGCATAAATATCAATAAGCTTCTGTTCTTGATAAGAAAATCAATTCTTATATCATTGACTATTGTTTCGGCATATGCTGTTGTTGAGATCTTGATTGTCAAATTTGATTTCATTGGCTTAAAGAAATCTGTATTGAATCTATTTGATTATTTTCCATTTACAGAAGCAAAGACAGACATGCGTCTTAAAAGAATTTCGTCTGTCACTTTTGAGCCGCCAGCACTGGGAACGTATTTAATTTCTATAGCCGGATGGATGTTCAGTTATGTTATCACAGAGAAAAAAAACCATAAATATATTCCTGGATTGATTGTATTAGTCCTGGGTTTTTTTTCTGGCTCAAGGACAGCTTTTTTCGCAATTTTAATACAATTTGTACTAGCTCTCATAATTATTTTTAAAGAAACACCAGTTAAAAAAAATATTTATAAGATTGGCTTGATCTCTTTTTTCGCCTCGATAGTAATTTTACTTACATACCATAGGCAAATTTTCGAATATGTTGAAGATGAGGTAGCTTCTTTCAAATTAAGCGACCCCACCCATGCTCTTTCAAATAAATCAAGATTTGGGATTCAACAAGCAATGTTTGAAGTATTTTTAGAAAATCCTATTTCAGGAACTGGATATGGATTGCAAGCTTTTGAGTCTTGGAAAAAGTATCCCAACTGGGCGAAAAATAATAATTGGGAATTTAGGCTAAAATATCTAAATCAAAATGACAAAAAATTTCCACCAGGATATAATTTATATTTGAGAATCTTGAGTGAAACGGGCATAATAGGAATGTCAATTTTTATACTTTTTATCCTTCATATTTTTGTATGGTGCTTTAATAATTTGAAAAGCAAGAAAAGTCTTCTCTCTTTCATAATTTTAGTTTCAATGTTGGGTTTTTCATTGAATTGGTTAAAAATGGACTCCTTTAGAATATATTTCTTCTGGATATGTTTAGCTTTAATATTCGTTACGGAAAGCCAAAAAAAACTAAACCATGAGTAATCTTGTAATTACAATACCTCACTTTAACAATCCAAAAGGACTATTAAAAACAATTCAGTCAATTGATGAGGATTTTTTAATTGATATTATTATTGTTGACGACGGGAGCAGTGAAAAACCTGAAAAGGAAGCAATCAAGAAGCAATACAAAAATGGAAATGTGATTTTTAAATATCTTTTAAAGAATCAAGGTGTTGGTATTGCAGCTAACAAATGCCTTGATTTTGTAAAAAGCAAAAATTATAAATATACCGCGAGATTAGACGCCGGAGATATTTGCTATAAAGACAAGTTTAAAAAACAAATTAATTTCCTAGAGCTTAATAAGGAAATTAAACTTGTTGGTACTTGGGCAAGAGTGGTCAATTCTAGTGGAGATTTTTTATATACAATTAAGCATCCAGTTGATTACAAGGACATAAAAAGAAATATGTATTTAAATAGCATGTTTGTTAATCCAACAGTTGTTTTTTATTCATCTATTTTAGATGTAGTAACAAAGTATCCAGAAAAATATAGGTATGCAGCGCAAGATTATGCTTTTTTCTTTCAGGTTGTTAAATATTTTAAATGCGCCAATATACCAGAGGTTTTACTTGACTATGTTTCAGATGAAAACTCAATTTCTACAAAGAAAAGAAAGCTTCAAGTAAAAAATAGAATTAAAGTTATTCTAGAAAACTTCAAACCAGGGATTTATCCTTTATACGGACTTTTAAGAAGTATTGTATTGTATTTTTTTTCAAGGAGTTCAATATCGTTTATTAAAAAAAAACTAACAAAGCATGAATACTAGACTAGAAAAAACATATACTTATTTAGCCGCTGCTATATGCTTATCTATACCTTTTATGACCTATGCAAAAGCATTTGTAAATGTTACAATGATTTGCCTGTTTGGGATTTTAATTTTGGTTTTTAAAAAAGATAAAATTATAGCGTTGTTAAACCAGCGTTATTTAAAGATATTTTTTGTTTTTTTAATCTTTGTTATCCTATTTTCATTTTTTAATCAATCATTTTTTAATGACTTTTCAGAAACTAGAAAGATAGCTCAAACAATTCTTTTATTAATGTTATTTTCTCATGTAAAAAACAAAGAAGTTTTAATCTATGGTTTTATTGCGGGAACATTTATTAGTGCTTTTATCACAGACATAAATATTATAAACTATTATTTAAATTCCTTCGAATTTTTAATTTCAGGCGTTGCTGTTAAAGATTTGTTCATAACACAAAGACTTTATCTTGGGTTTTTTATTGTTATTTCAATTATACTATTGTTAGAAAGATATAGCAAAATATCAAACAAAAAAGCGAAGTACATTTATTTATTTTTGCTTGTTTTTTTTCTGATTTCTTTGTTTTTAATTGCATCTAGAAGCGCTATAGCAATAGCCTTTTTGGCCTTGACCTCATCAATTATTTATAACATCAAAAACAAGTATAGAATAGGCTTTCTTCTGACAGCGTTTATTATTTTTTTAGCTATTATTTTAAATAGCAAAACTCTTTCCAAGAGGTTTTTATATTCAGACGACTCAATAAGAACTTCATTTACAGAAAAAATAAAAACGCATGAACCAAGATATGATATATGGAAATTTTCAACTCAAATCTTCAAAGAAGAAAAGCCTTATTTTTTTGGAATAGGCACATTTAGAACACAAGAATTATTGGTTTCAAAATATCAATTAATGCCTATTGATAAAAGAAAGAACTGGTTTATAGAGAGAAATTTTAACACACATAATCAGTATCTAGATATTGTTTTGTCCTATGGAATTATAGGTTTATTTGTGTTTTTATTTTTTTTAAAAGAAATAATAGTACTTTGTTATAAAAATATTTANTCAGCAAATTTAATATTAAGCTTAGTATTGTTTTTGTTAATCGAAAATGTTTTTCATAGGCAATTAGGGTCATTTATTTTTGCTTTAACTGTAACCTTTGCAGTATTCACAATTAATTTAGATAATGAAAAAAATATTAGTAGCTGATTGGCTTGATAAATATGGTGGCGCNGAAAGAGTCTTAAGTCTGCTTAACAGTTGNTTTGACTTCGACAAATGTTACACTCTTTTAAATATTATGTCAGATGCTGACCAGTCTAAAGTTTTTCAAACCAAGAATATTCCTATAATAGAATCCCCTTTAAAAGTTTTTAAATCAAACTTTAGATACCTGTTTTTTTTATTTCCTTTTTTTATTTCAAGATTTAAAATCTCNGCGGAGAAAACCTTAATTATATCGTCCTCTTTCTCTGTTGCAAAGGGGTTTAAAAAACAAGGCAATCAACTACACATATGTTATTACCAAGCAAGAAATCAAAGATACATTTGGGACAATGAAAACAACTATTTTTCATTTTTTCAAAAACTTATTNTATTNCCATTATTATATNTTCTTCGTAAAGTTGACATAAATCATTCTAAAAGACCAGACTATATTATTGCAAACTCGTATTTCGTTAAAAACTGGATTAAAAAAAAGTATGATATTAATTGTGAGGTAATTTATCCTCCTGTAAACACAANCCTTTTCAAACTTCAAAAAGAAAAGTCAAGCTATTTTATTACTACCGCAAGGCTAGAACCTTATAAGAGAGTTGATCTTATTGTAGAGGCTTTCAATCAGACCAATGAAATTTTATATGTATTGGGAGATGGATCAATGAAGAGAAGGCTTGAGAAAATGGCTAATTCAAATATTAAATTCTTTGACTACTTAGACTCAGAAAAAGTTAATGAGCTAGTGAGTAAGGCAAGAGCATTTATTCACGCTGGTATTGAAGATTTTGGAATAGCCCCTGTTGAAGCCCAGTCATGTGGCACACCAGTTATNGGATATAATGCNGGNGGATTAGCGGAGACTGTTATTGAAGGAAAAACAGGCATACTATTTAAGTTTCAAACATCAGAGGCAATTTTAAAATCATTAAGACGTTTTAAAACTATTAAATTTGACTACGAATTTATCAGCAAACATGCTCAGCAATTTTCTGAAACCACATTTAAGACTAATTTTNAAAAATTTGTTGAAAACAAAATAAAGCTACAGAACTTATAATGAAAAAGAAAAAAGGTAGATTTTCAAGATTTATTCGTCCGATATTAAGCCTGTATGATTTAGTCATTATTAACTTGGTTATTCTTTGCCATTTTAATTTTGAGANAAAAGGGCTTTTTTTTTCCTTATTGGCATCTTTGGCTTGGACAGTAATTTCTGCATTTACAAATTTTTATAAAATTTATAGGTTCACACCTGAGATAAAAATATTTTCTCTAATCTTAAAACAATACTTTGTTTTTACNTTCTTTCTTTTCGCATTTATAGGCTTTATTGAATCAGGAGATCTGTTACCTCTATTATATCCTTTATTTTCTNCAAATCAGANAATAATGATTTCAACTTTAATAATAGTAGTAGTNGCATCATTTAAGTTCGTTGTCTACTATTTACTCCTNAAATTTAGAGTTGTTTTTGGGGGAAATTACAGNAAAACAATNATCATCGGATCCNGTCAGCAGTCTGAAAATTTAAAAGAATATTTTAATAAGCAAAAAGAAGCTGGATTTAAGCTGAAGAAGGTTTTCAATTCAACAAATTTAAATTTAAAGGCCGTGTTTGATTTTATATTGGCTGAATCAATTGANGAGATATTTTGTTGCCTAAGCACAACGGATGATGAAACATTGAATCAAATAACTAATTTTGCAGAAAGCAATTTAAAAGAGGTTAAATATATTCCGTCGTATGGAAAGATTTATTCCAAAAAACTAACATATCAAAATTATGGACTTATTCCTGTGCTCTCACTTAGAACCATTCATTTAGAAGATTCTTTTAATAGCTTTTTAAAAAGATCTTTTGATATAATTTTTTCCACCCTTGTTTTACTTCTTTTAATGTCTTGGCTGACACCNATATTAGCCATTATTATAAAAACAAACTCAANTGGACCTGTTTTTTTTAAGCAAAAAAGAAACGGTTTTAATTTTAAGGAATTTTGGTGCTATAAGTTCAGGTCTATGAAATTAAACAAAGAAGCAAATACTGCTCAAGCTACTAAAAATGATTATCGAGTTACTAAAATTGGTAAATTTTTAAGAAAACTTAGCTTAGATGAATTGCCTCAATTTTATAATGTTTTAATAGGCGAGATGTCTGTTGTTGGGCCCCGCCCCCACATGCTTAAGGAGAACGAAAAATATAAGACTACAATTGACAAATTTATGGTTAGACACTATGTGAAACCAGGTATAACTGGTCTGGCTCAAACAAAGGGCTTTAGGGGAGAAATTGAAACGACACAAGACATTGTAAATAGGATCAAGTATGATATTTATTATATTGAAAACTGGTCATTTGTTTTAGATATAAAAATAATTATCATAACAATTATTAACGCAATAAGAGGTGAGAAAAAAGCATATTAATTAAACTTTTTAACACCAAAATATTATTTTTGGATACGATGAATGTACTTATATTAGGGTCAGGGGGCAGAGAGCACGCTTTTGCGTATAAAATTAAAGAAAGCAGGCTTTGTAAAAATCTTTTTGTCGCTCCTGGAAATTCAGGAACGGCTGATTTAGCTGTTAATTTAGACATACAGGTTGACCAATTTNTTCAAATNGAATCAGCAATAATTAAACACNAAATTTCCTTAGTGGTTGTTGGCCCAGAAGCTCCTTTAGTNACAGGGTTTCACGATTATATTTCCCAAAANAACAAATTAAAAAATGTNTCTGTAATCGGACCAAAAAAAGCAGCAGCACANCTAGAAGGGAGTAAAGACTTTGCAAAAGANTTTTTAAATAGACACAATATTCCAACAGCTACCCACGAAACTTTTACCGCTGATAATATTGAGTTAGGATACGATTATATTGATAATATGAATTCGCCCTATGTGTTAAAAGCAGATGGGCTTGCTGCAGGAAAAGGCGTTTTGATTATAGACAATCCAGAAGAAGCAAAAAAATCCCTTTTCGAAATGCTTGTTAATTCTCAATTTGGTAGCGCTAGTAGCAGTGTTGTCGTTGAAGAGTTTTTAGATGGAATTGAATTGAGTTGCTTTGTGCTGACTGACGGAGAAACATATAAGTTATTACCTAGCGCTAAAGACTACAAAAGAATAGGCGAATCGGATACCGGATTAAANACNGGAGGTATGGGGGCTGTTTCACCTCCACCATTTTTATCCNATAGTTTGATGAAAAAAATAGAAAATAAAATTATTAAACCTACAATTCAAGGATTAAAAAATGATAAAATAGAATATAAAGGATTTATATTTTTTGGGCTGATAAAAGTCGGTGACGAACCATACGTTATTGAATATAATGTTAGAATGGGAGATCCAGAAACTGAAGCAGTTATTCCAAGAATAAAATCNGATTTTTTGGAATTATTAGATTCAGTTAATAGAGGCTCATTAAGCGATTACAATTTGTTAATTGATGATAGCCCAGCCACAACAGTATTCTTGGTTTCTGGTGGATACCCGGAGTTCTATGAGAAAAACAAACAAATTTTTGGACTAGAAACAGTNAGTCATTCGATGGTGTTTCATGCTGGAGCNACTAAAAAGGATGAAAAATTTTTTACCTCAGGNGGGAGGGTTTTAGCAATAACTTCTTTGGCTAATACAATTCAGCAAGCTTTAGAAAAATCATATTCGTCTATAAAGCAAATAAATTTTGAGGGCATGAATTTTAGAAAGGATATTGGGTTCGATCTATAAATAATCNTGAGCAGTTATGCTCTTATCTTCCTCGTTATTGTCATCAAACTTTTTAAGTTGAATCATCCAATATATAAATGCAGCTGTTCCAATAGCCGTAAATAACCAAGCCATAATATTGGCCAACCACCAATTATAATCTCCAATTTCTCTTAGCGCATCGAATGGTATGAAAAAATNGTTAACAAAAAGGTTTTCAATTGAGTGAAAGAATTCTTTCATTTTGGATATAATTATTTATTTTGCAAATATACAAATCTTTAAATGATAATTCGTTTTTTTAAATTTACAAAATCCCNTCAATTATTTGTTGCAATNGTTTTGTCNTTTTGTATTTTNCTGAANTTTACAATAGACGAATTTTCTTTGTCTCATTTTTATTCTTTTTCATCATTCATAATTNTTTTTNTCTTGTCAATTTTTATAATTTCAAAAAATNCGCTTTTAAAAAACAATCAATTTACAACTTTTGGGTTAGTGGTTTTTAGCAGTATTTTTTTTAAATCAGAATTAGATTTTTCTTCTATCTTATCTTATTTATTATTGTTATTATCAGTTAGAAAAATATATAGTTTAAACAGTAAAAAAAATATAAATAAAAAATTAATTGATATTGGTTTTTGGTTTTCATCTTCTGTTATAGTACAGCCCGTAAACATTATATATATAATTTCTGTAATTTTTGGCGTATATATATTTTATAAATTAGATTTTTTAACCTTTTTTAAAATGCTAGTTGGGTTTTTATCATCTGTTTTATTAGGCTGGATTNTGCAAAATATAGTAGTTGAAGAAATTATTTTATCGAAATTTTTATACAATCAAGTAGATTTAATTAGNAGCTCATTTTATTATTGTATTGTCTGTTTAAATTTTTTTACCACAGAAATAATTTTTACGTTTATAGTGATTATTTTATTTATTTACTATTTATATAAAAATTTTGGCACTAATCTAGTGGCTAGGTTAAAGAATTTATATTTATTAATTTTTTTTNTTAATTCTATTGCTTTAATTTATTTTCTAGAAACATATTTAATTTTTATATTTTTCCCATTTCTAATAACTTTAATAAAAATTATTGCAGAACAATATAGAAATTGGATTTTTGAATTAGTAATTTTAATTTTCATTCTAATTAATCTATATCCTTTTTAGTTAAAAAAACAAAAACATGAAAGTAGAAGTCTCAAGCGGTGAACTATTAGATAAGTTTTCAATTTTAGAGTTAAAACTGAAAAACATTACTGATGACAAAAAATTGATAAATGTTAGAAAAGAGTTTGCATCGTTGTCCCCTATGGTCAAAAAAATATTTCAAAAATTTGGTAAAGATTTGATTGCTCTATACGACAATTTATGTGAAATAAATGGTCAATTATGGAATATTGAAGATGATATTAGAGAATGTGAAAGGCACAAACAATTTGGAGACAGGTTTATTGAACTAGCAAGAGCTGTATACTTCACAAATGACAAAAGAAGTGATGTGAAAAAATTAATTAATAAGCTTACAGGCTCGGGATTTATTGAAGAAAAGTCATATGAAAATTATCAATGAAAAATAAGCTAAACTTTAAAAGTTGAATAAGCATATATTAATAATAAGGTTATCTTCTCTTGGAGATGTTGCAATGTGTGTACCGGTTATAAGTGTTTTAAGAAAAAATTATCCAAAACTTAAAATAACAGTTTTGACTACAAAGTTTTTTTCTCAATTATTTAATCAAGTTCCTGACATTAATTTTATTTTTTTTGAAAAAAAATACAAAAGCCTTTTAGGACTTTGGGCTTTTAAGAATGGACTAAAAAAAATTAAGGCTGACTATATTATTGATCTTCATAATGTGTTAAGGACAAAAATCCTTGACATTTTTATTAATTCAACCCCTATGTATTCAGTCCCGTTTTTAAAGCTAGATAAAGCAAGAAAAGAAAAGAAAAAAATTATTAAAGGTGGCCAGTTAAAGAGACTAAAAACAATGCATCAAAGATATGCAGATGTTTTTCAAAAAATTAATATAAATCTAGACTTACACAAATTTTCTCAATATAAAAAAATTAACATTTCTAAAAAAAATTATAATTTTTTGAATTCTAAAAAATTAGTAGGAATAGCGCCGTTTGCAAAGCACAGCTGTAAAGAATATTCTTTGGAGAATATTATAAAAGTCATCGATTTGTTGAGATCAAAAGTTTCTGTAATTTTATTTGGTGCAGCTGGCAAAGAGCAGAGAAAGCTGAAAGACATTGCAAAGAATAGAGAAAACACCTTTTCAATAGCTGGTGAATTAACCTTAAAAGAAGAGATGGATGTAATATCAAATTTAGATTTAATGATCTCTATGGATTCCGCTAACGGACACATAGCTGCTCTTTTCGGAATTAATGTCGTTTCAATATGGGGCGCAACACATCCATTTTTAGGATACGCACCCTTTGGTCAGCCTGAAAAAAATTCAATATTAGTTGACAAAAAAAGATACCCTAAAATTCCTGTTAGCATATACGGATCTAATTGCCCAAAACAATATATAAATGCAATAAATAGCATTAAGCCTGAAAAAATATTAGACAAAATTAACGAGATAATCTAGATATCATCTATGTCTAATAGAATTTCATTAGATGTAGGGTAAGCCTGGCATGTAATAATAAGGCCGTCATCAATTTCATCATCTGTTAATATATAGTTTTGTTCTAAATCTACAGAACCCTTTTTTAGTCTACCAATACACGTTGCACATGCACCTCCTTTACAAGAGTATGGCGCATCAATATCGTTTTCTATGGCCGTGTCAAGAAGGGTCTTATTTTTGTCGCCAATAGCAGTAGTCTTGACCCCATCAACTTTATATGTTATTTTAATTAAATCCAAATGTTTTATTTAACGCGAATTTAATTAATTTCCGTTTCATAATAAAAAGATGATTATTTTAGCAACATGAACAATATCATTGACTTTATTATGTTTTTATAATTATATATTAATTTGATCTATTGAAAAAAGCTGTTACAACTATTTTTGCTATTTTTTTTATTTTAACTTTCCTATTAGGTTGTTCAAGAAAAAAAGATAAATTTTTAAACAAAAAATTTCATTCGATAACAACCAAATATAATTTCCTTTTTAACGGAAATAATTTATACAACCTAGGATTAAATGAACTTGAAAATAATTTAAATGAAAATTTTTGGGAATTAATACCTGTTGAAAAGTTTAAATATTTAAATAGTGAATATGATGATGATAAGGAAACCAATTTCACAAAGTCTGAAGATAAAGCAACTTTAGCGATTCAAAAACATTCAATGAATGTTAAGGGTAAAGAAAAAAACCCCATAATGGATCAAGCATATTTTTTATTAGGAAAATCTAGATATTTTGATAATAGATTCATTCCCTCTCTAGAAGCGTTTAATTATATTTTATATAAATATCCAAAGAGTAAGCTTACAAACTTAGTTAAGATATGGAAGGAAAAGGTAAACATTAGACTAGACCAAAATGATTATGCGATAAAAAATTTAAAAGAAATTTTAAATCAAGAAGATTTAAATCAATTTGAAAGATCAATGGCAAACTCCTTTATTAGCCAATCGTTTATTAATGAACAGAACATGGACAGCGCGTTGTTTTATTTAAAAAAAACAAGACTTGAAAAAGGCTTAAATTTCAGAAGAGATTTTTTGCTTGCACAGCTATTTCAGGAACTATCTATTAATGACACGGCTAATAATATTTATTCTGAGTTGATTGATCTTCATAGAAAGATCCCTAGAGATTTTTATATTAACTCATATATAAAAAGATCTATGATTTCTGATTCGATAGACAGATCAATTACTGAATTAAAAGTATTGGCAAAAAATATTGAGAATATAGATTTTTTAGACCTAATTTATCATCAGACTGGCATGTTGTACTTAAAAAAAGGAGCATTACTAAAAAAAGATAAAAGTTTTTTTAAAAAATCAGATTCTTTAGCTGTAGAATATTTTAACAAATCTTTAAGAATAGATTCTGATGAGGAGTTTTTAATAGCCAAGAATTACAGTGAATTAGCAGAATTAAATTTTAGAAATAAAAAATATTTAAAAGCAGGGTTGTATTACGACAGTACATTGGCTGAAATTAACATAAAAGCTAAGAAATACAGAAAGATAAAAAAGAAGCGAGATAATTTAAATGATTTAATATTTTATGAAACTCAAACATCAAAACTAGACAGTATTATGTTTTTGGTAGAAATGTCTGATTTTGAAAGAAAAGAGTTTTTTAACCAATATGTTTCCAAGCTTGAGAAAAGGAAAAAAGAAGAGGGGGTAAAAAGCAATAATTTAGGCTCTGAAAATTTCATTTCTTCTGGAATTAACCCAGAAAATGCTACTTTTTATTTTTATAACCCATCAGTCGTGGCATACGGCAAAACGGATTTTAATAATAAGTGGGGAAATAGAAAGCTTCAAGATAACTGGAGATGGTCAATTACGGAAAAAAATTTACAGGAGAATACAATTAATAATGAATCATATTTAATAAACAGGGATAGCTTACTTTCTGCGACTTACTATATTAGCTTGATTCCAAAAGAATTACAAGAAATAGATAGTATAAAGCTTACAAGAAATGAAGGGTATTTTAAGCTGGGCGCTATTTACAGAGATCAGTTTGAAGAGTATAGCCTGTCTAATAAATTTTTTCATAGATTATTAGACAATAACCCAAGTGAAGAGTTATTCTTGCCGGCTAAGTATTTTATTTATAAAAATTTTATGGACTTAAAAGAGTTAGGGCTAGCCAATGAAATTAAAAAATATATTATTAAAAATTATAAAGACTCTAAATATGCAGCAATTTTATTAGACCCAAGTAAGTCAATATTCAATGACGATGCGTCTGACTCCTATGAGCGGATATATTCTTTATATGAAGATCAAAAATATTTAGAAGTAATTTCAAATTGCGATAAATATATTAATTCATACAATGGAGACAAAATTGTACCTAAATTTGAGCTTTTAAAAGCTTTAGCTATAGCTAGAGCTTATGGTTTTGAAAAATATAAAAAATCGTTACAATTTATAAAATTGAATTATTCAAGTACCGTTGAAGGCAAAGAGGCGGAAATATTACTGAAAGAAGTACTTCCTCTTTTAGAAGATCAATCTTTTGAAGAGAATAAGCTATCTGATAATTACAAAATAATATATACATTTAACTCTACATTATCTCAAAGTATAGATTCTCAAGTCGCTGATTTAGAAGAGTATATAAAAGGTGAGGATTTTTTAGACTTAAGAGTTTCTGAAGATTATTACAATAATATTATTACATTTGTTGTAATACATGGTTTGAAGAGTTATGATGGTGGCATGGGGCTGAAAGAAAGGTTAGATAATATTATAAGGAAAAAGTCGATCACATCATTTGTAATATCTTCTAAAAATTATAAAACTATTCAGATTCATAAAAATTTAGAAACATTTAAGAATTAAAACAATTAAATATGAATAATACAAATCAGCAAAATATGATAACTCAAGGCACAACATTAGATGGAAACATCCACAGCCAAGGAGATTTTAGAGTTGAGGGAAATATTAAAGGAGACATAAAAACATCTGGAAAAATAGTTGTTGGTAAAACAGGAGTAATTAATGGAAGTTTAGACGCAGAGAGCGCTGATTTTGAAGGGAGCTTTTCGGGCAAATTAAAATTAACGGGAATGTTAACTCTTAGATCATCTGCATACATTGAAGGTGAGGTAGAAATATCAAAATTATCCGTAGAGCCCGGGGCAACATTTAATGCAACATGCATTATGAAAGGCGGAGTTAAAGAATTAAAAAAGAGTGAAGAAAAAGACTCAACCGAAAAAAAAGAAAAGTCAGCATAATTTCATAATTTTCTCACAGATGGCATTTCAAATGCTAATTATTATTGGGGGAGGAATATTTTTAGGCCTAAAAATTGATGCTCATTATAATAACTTAAATAATTTTTTCACAATTTTATTTTCTCTAGTTTCAATAGCAATTTCTATATATTATATTACAAGTCAAGTAACAAAAAATGGGTAATATTCTAAAAAAAAATATAGATTTTACTATCTTTTTCTTATTTACAATTCTGTTATACAATCTTCATTCAAATTTGGAATTTAATTATTCAATCTTTGATAAAACACCCATTAATTCTATCTATATATTTAATTTTTTTGCAATTTTAATCTTTTTGACAGGTTCAAGGCTGAATATAAAACATCAGTTAGTTAACCCGCTGACCTTTTTCATTTTGCTCACATTAATTAAAATGCTTGCTACAATAATTTTCTTTATTTACTATAACCTAGGGTCCTTTTATGATATTAAAATAGTTGCGTATCATTTTTTCCCAGTTTATTTTTTATTCCTTTCATTTGAAATTTTTAGCCTAAAAAAAACGTTGAATAATATTTAAAAACTTCTTCTTTTTTTTTTGTTTGAAATTTCCTTTTATGTGTGTACATTTGCAACCATAATTAATAGAAGAAATTTTAGCAAAAATGCTTTTAAGATTTTCAACGAAATTTTTCTTAATTTTTTTCTTTCTTTTTTTTGGAAGTAGCATTGCTTTTTCGGCAGAAAAGTTTGATGATCAAAAAGACTTTGATGTAAATGAAATGATAATGCATCATATTAAAGACTCACATGAATTTCATATAATGGATATTAATGGACATGGAGTTTCTTTTCCTCTGCCTGTTATACTTTGGACAGAAAATGGACTGGTCTCATTTCTTTCTTCCGAGTTTGATCATGATGATTCGGGGGCAGTAGTTGTTAACAGAAAGGGCCAATCTTTTGTTAAATATCATGAAAAAATACTTTATGCAAGTGATGAAAAAAACGGTAATTATGTTTCTTATGATGAAGAAGGGAATATTTTAAATAAAAAACCATTAGACCTCTCAATAACCAAGCTTGTTTTTTCAATGTTTATTTCCATGATTTTATTAGTGATTATTTTTGTAGCTACTGCTAAAACTTATTCTGGTTCAGTAAAAGGAGAACCAACAGGATTGAGTAAATTTACAGAGCCTTTAATTATTTTTATAAAAGATGAGGTAGCAGTGCCAATGATTGGAGAAACAAATTACAATAGGTATATGCCTTTCTTATTAACACTTTTCTTTTTCATTTGGATTAATAATCTTATGGGGCTAATTCCTTTCTTTCCTTTTAGTGCAAATCTTAGTGGGAATATTGCTTTTACATTTGTGCTGGCTGCGATTACATTTATTATTACAACATTAGTTGCCAATAAAGATTATTGGAAACATATTTTTTGGATGCCAGGGATTCCTGTTCCTATGAAGCTTTTCCTTGCACCAATTGAATTTTTAGGAATTTTTATTAAGCCCATATCTTTGATGATAAGGTTATTTGCAAATATTTCAGCTGGGCATATTATAGTATTAAGCTTGATATCATTAATATTTATATTTAAGAGTATCTGGTTAGCGCCAGCGTCGTTATTCTTTTCAGTATTTATTAGTCTTATCGAAGTTTTAGTTGTTGCCATTCAGGCATATATATTTACAATGTTGTCTGCCTTATACATAGGTAGTGCAATTGAAGAACACGAACATTAATTTTAAATTTTTATAAACATGAGTTTAATTATTTTTTTACAAGAAACAGTTGTTGATTACGGAGCATTCGCCGCTATTGGTGCAGGATTAGCTGCTATTGGTGCGGGTATTGGTATTGGTAAAATCGGTGGATCGGCTATGGATGCTATGGCAAGACAGCCAGAAATGCAAGGTAAGCTACAAGGATCTGCAATTGTATTAATTGCATTCGTTGAGGCGGTTGCATTATTTGCAGTTGTTGTATCTCTTATTAAGTAGGTACTTATATTAACATTAATTAACTAATATGGATTTAGTTACACCAGACATTGGTCTTATTTTTTGGACTACAGTTTCTTTTGGGATCCTGTATTTCGTTCTCGCAAAATTTGCATGGAAACCTATTTTAGGGGCTGTCAATGAAAGAGAAAAGTCTATCAAAGACGCACTTTCTGCGGCTGAAAAAGCCAAAGATGAAATGGAAAATTTAAAGTCTGATAATGAAAAGATTTTAAATGAAGCAAAGCTTCAAAGAGAATTGTTATTAAAAGAAGCCAGAGAAATAAAATCAAAAATAATTTTTGATGCTGAAAATGAAGCGACTGAAAAGGCAAATAAGCTGATTGAGTCTGCTAAAACAGCAATTGAAAATGAAAAGACTGCTGCAATGAAAGAATTAAAAAACACTGTTGTAGACCTTTCGCTTAATATTGCTGAAAAATTACTTTCTAAGGAATTAGAAAATAAGGATAAGCAACTAGAAAATATTCAAGAGATTCTAGACAAAACAAAATTAAATTAATGCAATCAAGAGCAGCCATAAGATACGCAAAAGCAATATTTGAAATTGCTGTTGAAGAGAATACAATAGATGATATTTTCCATGACATGAGCACTATTGACTCTTTATCAAATGACTCCTCAGATTTCAAAAATTTATTGACTAATTCACAGATTAAATATCAAGATAAGAAAAATGCAATCTTGTCATTAATCAAAAATTATAGCAGATTAACTGTAAAATTGATTGACTTGCTTATCAATAACAAAAGAATTTACATAGTTAATGACATTGCTAATAGCTTTATACAATTATATAACCGTCACAATGATATTAAGGAAGCTGTGGTTATAACAGCCACCCCAATTAATAAAGACTTAGAAGAAAAAATTCTTTCCAAGATTAATGTTGCTGACATTAAATCAATTAATCTAAAAAACATAGTGAATCCAAGTATTCTTGGAGGCTTCATTATAAGATTTGATGGAAAAGAGTATAATGCAAGCGTAAAGCAAAATTTAAACAATTTAAAAACCGAACTTACAAATTAAATAATATGGCCGAGGTAAATCCTGCTGAGATTTCAGCAATATTAAAAAAACAATTAAAAGATTTTGACTCTTCTTCGTCATTAAACGAAATCGGAAGTGTTCTAACTGTTGGTGATGGAATTGCAAGAGCATATGGACTTTCAAATGCTCAATACGGAGAACTTGTGGAGTTTTCAAATGGAACTCAAGGAATTGTTCTTAATTTAGAAGAAGACAATGTTGGAATAGTGCTTCTTGGTACGTCCACAGACATTAAAGAAGGAGACACTGTTAAAAGAACTTCTACAATAGCTTCTGTTAAAGTTGGTGAAGGTATTGTGGGAAGAGTTGTTGACACTTTAGGTAATCCAATTGATGGGAAAGGAGATTTAGCTGGAGATCTTTATGAAATGCCACTGGAAAGGAAAGCACCTGGAGTTATTTTTAGACAGCCTGTAAATGAACCACTTCAAACAGGAATAAAGTCAGTTGATGCAATGATTCCAATTGGAAGAGGTCAAAGAGAATTAGTTATTGGTGACAGACAAACTGGTAAAACAACAGTTTGTATTGATACAATTTTAAATCAAAAAGAATTTTATGATGCAGGAAAACCTGTTTATTGTATTTATGTTGCTGTAGGACAAAAGGCATCCACCGTTGCTGGAATTGCAAAAATTTTAGAAGACAAAGGAGCCTTAGCATATACAACAATTGTTGCAGCAAATGCCTCTGACCCAGCAGCTATGCAGGTCTATGCTCCTTTCACAGGCGCTTCTATTGGAGAATATTTTAGAGATACTGGAAGACCAGCTCTAATCATATATGACGACTTATCAAAGCAAGCAGTTGCATACCGTGAAATTTCACTATTATTAAGGAGGCCCCCTGGAAGAGAAGCATATCCTGGAGATGTTTTTTATCTTCATTCAAGATTATTAGAAAGAGCCGCAAAGGTTATTAATGATGATACAATTGCTAAAGACATGAACGATCTTCCAGAGTCACTTATATCGAAAGTAAAAGGAGGAGGATCTTTAACCGCATTACCGATTATTGAAACCCAGGCAGGAGATGTTTCTGCTTACATCCCTACAAATGTAATTTCCATTACCGATGGTCAGATTTTTCTAGAGTCAGATTTATTTAACTCTGGAGTTAGACCTGCGATTAATGTGGGTATTTCCGTTTCGAGGGTAGGAGGTTCAGCTCAGATTAAATCAATGAAAAAAGTTTCGGGGACACTTAAACTTGATCAGGCACAATTTAGAGAATTAGAAGCCTTTGCAAAATTTGGATCCGATCTTGATGCAGCAACACTTAATGTTATTGAAAAAGGAAAGCGAAACGTAGAAATTTTAAAACAAGCTCAAAATGATCCGTTTAAAGTTGAAGATCAGGTTGCGATAATTTATGTTGGCTCCAAGAATCTACTAAGGGATATCCCTGTCGATAAGATAAAAGATTTTGAATCTGAATATATAAGAGTTCTGAACGACAAACACTTAGACGTATTGTTAATGATTAAACAAGGTAAATTAACCGATGAAGTCACAGGGACATTAGAAAAAGTATGTACTGACTTGGTGGCAATGTTTTAAAAAATGGCAAATTTAAAAGAAATAAGAAATAGAATTTCATCTGTATCTTCTACAATGCAGATTACAAGTGCTATGAAGATGGTTTCTGCAGCCAAGCTTAAAAAAGCACAAGATGCAATTACAGCCATGAGGCCTTATGCTGATAAGTTAACCCAAATGTTAGTTGACCTTGCTTCTTCTGTTGATTTTGAAAACCATTATCTTCAATCAACAGAAGACAGAAAATTATTAGTGGTATGCGTAACATCAAACAGAGGACTTTGTGGCGCTTTTAACTCTAATGTTATAAAAGAGTGTTTGGAAATAGCTAACACAGCTGACCATGAAGTTTCATTTTATTGCATTGGTAAAAAAGGGGCAGATATATTATCAAAAAAGCATAATGTTATTGAGATAAGCAATGAGGTTTTTGATGATCTAAATTTTGAAAATGTTTCTTTAATTGCTAAGAAATTAATGTCAAAGTTTTCTGTAAAAGAATTTGATCAAATAAAGATAGTTTATAACAAATTCAAGAATGCGGCAACTCAGATTGTTAAAAATGAACAATATCTACCCATAGAAAATAATGAATCTAGAGAAGCAAATGAATCCAAAGATTATATTTTTGAGCCATCTCAAACAGAAATTATTTCTGAATTAATTCCAAAATCTCTAAAGATACAATTGTATAAAGCGATTAGAGACTCGTATGCTTCTGAGCATGGAGCTAGAATGACAGCTATGCATAAAGCAACTGACAATGCAACTGAATTAAGAGACCAATTAAAATTGACTTATAATAAAGCAAGACAAGCGGCTATTACTAATGAAATCCTTGAAATTGTTGGTGGAGCCGAAGCTTTAAACGGCTAATTCCCTTTTGAACCTTTTGCATTCCAAGTTATATTAGTTTATTTTAGATATTAAACTTTATAAACTTGGGCAAATTTTTACAATTATTCAAACAAACTTTTATTTATGGAATAGCCACCGTATTTCCAAGAATAATTAGTGTTGTTCTTCTTAGGATTCATACTGATAAAAGTGTAATTAGTGAGTCTTCGGAGTATGGGACAATTTCGCTTATTTTTACTTATATCGTTGTTTTCAATGTTATTCTTTCTCTTGGAATGGAAACCTCGTTTTTTAGATTTTATAATAAAGAAAAAAATAAAAAAGACGTATTAAATACTGCTGCAATTTCAATAATTATTACTTCGATTTTATTCGCATCTTTATTTAGCATTTTCAAATTTAATATTTCAGAGTTTATAGGAATTAGTTCAGGTTATTTGAGCATAGTTGTATGGATATTAGTTGTGGATGTACTTACCGTTATTCCTTTTGCTTATTTAAGATTAAAAGGATCAGCATTTAAATATTCAACAGTAAAAATCATTAATATCCTAGTGTACTTTTCATTAAATATTTTTCTATTAATTTATTTGAAAGGGCTGACTAATGATTACAAAATATTACAATCTATATATATTGAAAATTTTGAAGTTTCCTATATTTTTATCTCAAACCTAATCGCTAGCATTGTTTCATTATTACTGTTATTTCCTTTTTACTTTGAAATTAACTACAGAGCCAATATTAAACTACTTAAAAGAATGTTAGCCTATGGCTTCCCAATTTTAATTTCAGGGCTTGCCTTTAGTATTAATGAAACATTTGATAGAATTTTATTAGATTTTCTTCTTCCTTCTTCAATTGCCAAAACTCAGATTGGTATTTATGCTGCTTGTTATAAATTAGCAATTTTTATGACATTATTTTCCACAGCATATAAATTAGCAATTGAGCCCTTTTTCTTTAGTGAAGCTGACAAGAAAAATTCAACAATAAGCTATGCATTAATCCTTGAAACATTTGTAATAATAGGATCTTCTATTTTAGTTTTGGTTGTAGTTTTATTAGATGTTTTAAAAGTAATCTTTATAGGTGACCCTGAGTATTGGCAGGCGATGTATATAGTTCCGATAATATTACTAGCTAATTTTTGCCTTGGAATTTATCAAAATTTATCTGTTTGGTATAAGGTCACGGATAAGACTAAATTTGCCGCATACATTTCATCATTAGGAGCAATCATTACATTAACACTAAATATAATTTTAATTCCAAAATATAGTTATTTAGGGTCGGCTATAGCAACTTTGATTGCTTATTTCACTATGGCTGTTTTATCATATATTGTTGGTAAGAAATATTATCCAATTCCCTATAATATTTCTAAAATGTTGTTTTACATAATATTATCTGTATCCTTATCCTCAATTTCTTTTTATGGTTTTAGGGAAAATTTAATGGTAGGAATGTCATGCATATTCATAATGAATATTGTAATTTATATTAATGAAAAAAGACGAATTAAAAACCTAATAAAGCTAGCCAGATGACAATTGATATTATTAATAAATCCTCAAACGGATTGCCAAAATATGAAACATTGTTTTCAGCTGGCATGGATTTAAGAGCAAATTTAAAAGAATCAATTATTTTAAAACCACTTCAAAGAAAGGTTATAAAAACAGGTCTTTTTATTTCTTTACCTAAGGGATATGAAGCTCAAATTAGGCCTAGAAGTGGCCTAGCAATAAAAAAAGGAATTACTGTTTTGAACTCACCCGGGACTATTGACGCTGACTATCGAGGAGAGATTGGAGTAATTTTAATTAATTTTTCAAATTCTGATTTTGACATTAAATCAGGTGACAGAATAGCACAGATGGTAATTGCCAAGTATCAAACTATTTCATGGAAACTCACGGATAGTTTAGATAATTCTCTTAGAGGAGATAAAGGCTTTGGGAGTACAGGAATTTAGAATCTGATTATGAAAAAAACAATCCTATTATTATTAATAATTTCCTTTAGCTCCTGTTCATTAACCAAAAAAACAATTGAAAGTGATAGAAAGTATTCCCCGCAAAAAGTCATTAGAAATGCTAATAAAAACATAAATAAAATTAAATATATTCAGGCAAAGGCAAAAATTTCTTTTACAGACAATAAGAAAATTCAATCAAATACTATAACATTAAGAATATCATCAAATCAAAAATTATGGGCCAATGCTACATTGGGAGCAGCTAGAGTTTTAATTAATAACGACTCGATAAAATATTATAATAAAATTGAAAGAAACTTCTTTGTTTCAGATTTTAATTATATAAATAAAATAATAGGTATAGAAATCGACTTTCAAATCCTTCAAAGTTTAATTTTAGGCGTATTATTTGAAAAATATGATTATTCATCTTTTAATGAAATAAATGATGAAATTTATTCTTTTAAAAAAGATATAGTTTTAGGTAAAAAATCATTTAAATCAATGGTTTATATTAGCCCATACAATTTCAGAATATTGAAAATAATATTTGATGACGATATAAATAAATTTGAAGTTGACTATGATGATTATTTGATATTAGAAAATCAAAATATTCCAACAAAAATTACTTTTAGAAATAATGGTGTAGAAAATTTTCACATTGAAATAAAATCGATTGTTTCACTTGATAAGATTAATCTTCCTTTTAGAATTCCAAAAAGTTATAAAAGAATTAATTTTTAATATATGTCTAGATTATTTTGCGTAATAATTTTCATGTTCTCCTGTTGTATTAATTCTCAAACCAAGATTGATTTAGAAAGCGAAAAAAATCAAATTCAAAAAGATATAAGGCTTATTGAGGCAAAAATATCAAGTAATAAAAAGAAAAAGCAATTAGCAGTTTCTGACGTAGAAGATCTCAATTTTAAAATTAAATTACAGGAAACCCTGATTAATAATATTAACGACCAACTTAACCTAATAGTTGATGAAGTCAAATTAAATCAAAAGCAATTAGCTGAACTTGACAAAACTCAAACTTCATTAAAAAATGAGTTGTCAAGCATGATTCTTAAATCGTATAAAAAGAGATCGTCATTAAATAGAATTATGTTCATCTTTTCTTCAAATTCTTTTACCCAAGCTTACAAGAGGATTCAATATTTCAAGCAATATGCAAAATTTCAAAAAAAAACTACAGAAAAAATTAAAAGAAACTCTAATCTTATAAAAAATAATATAAAAAGGCTAGATTCGATTAAAATTGAGAAAAAGGTTTTGATTGAAGAAAATGAATCAGTCAGAATTAATTTAAAAATTCAGTACAAAGACTTGAATAAGTTTATAAGTGAAATTAATATAAATCAAAAAAGCTTTCAAGATAGCATAAAGGTTAAGCAAAAAATTAGCAAAGAAATTGAAATTAAAATTCAAAAAATTATTGCTGATGCTTATAATAATTCAAAAAATAACGACGGAAAAATTAAACTTACTGAGGAAGCAAAAGTTATTTCAAAAAATTTTAATTTAAATAAAGGAAAACTACCTTGGCCAGTTTTAAAAGGCTATGTAATACTTGGTTTTGGGGAACAACCACACCCAGTGGTTAAAACCGCCACAATTCAAAGTAACGGGGTAAGAATAAGAACCTCTAAAGAAACAAATGCCAGAGTTATTTTTGATGGCCTGGTATATTCAATAATTATTTCAAAAAATAATACTCACACCGTGATAGTTCAGCATGGAAATTTTTTTTCAGTGTATAAAAATTTAACGAAAATATATGTTTCTAAGGGCGATAATATTTACAGAAAAGACATAATAGGAGAAATATTTACAGATGCCATTTCAAAACAAACAATTTTAAGCTTTAGTATTTTTAAAGACGGTAAACCACAAGACCCATCTCAGTGGATATATAAAATGTAGTTAAGAAAATAATGCTTTTAATTCTGTTGCATCATCAGCCTCCATTTTACCAGCTAGAACTAAACTAAGCTGTTTTCTTCTCAGAGCAGCATCATATCTTTTTTTTTCTTGAATTGTTTCTGGGAAAATTTTATCTATTTGGGTAGGCCTTCCATTTTTATCTACGGCAACAAAAGTATAAATAGCCTCATTTGCTTTTATTTTTTTTCCTTTTTCATCATCAACCCAAACATCGATGAATACTTCCATAGATGTATTAAATGCACGTGAAACTTTTGCCTCAATTGTAACAGTGGTCCCTATAGGTATTGCTTTGCTAAATGAAACGTGATTAACTGAAGAGGTTACTACAATCTCTTCAGAATGTCTTTTCGCAGAAATACTGGCAGCTCTATCCATTCGAGCGAGTAATTCCCCCCCAAACAAATTATTAAGAGCATTGGTTTCTCCAGGAAGAACAGAATCTGTTAAAGTAGTTAAAGAATCTTTGGGAGTTTTATTATTCATTCAATAACAATTATTTTTTTAAGAGCCAGGCACTCTTGTCTTCTGCAATCCTTATTTTAGATAACGCATTTTTTGCTTCTTCAATGGTAGAAAAACTATTATATGAAATTTGAATTAAGCCATACTTGTTAACTCCTACTCTTTTGCAATTCGTAAACCCTTTATTCTCTAATCTTAAAAGCATTTTTAAAGCATTTTTTTCTTTTCTAAAAGCTCCTGCGATTATGTGATAATTTTGAGTTTTCTTTTTTACAAATAATTTAACCGCAGGTAATGACGTACTTATATTAAATGTTGCTTTTTCAATTTCTTGCTCAATTTTTTTGTTAGCTTGAATGTAAGCTGTTTCGTTATATTCAGTTACTGAGTTAAAGTAATAATCAGAAAAAATGCTTACTAAGCCAACTAAAACTATAAAGATTGCAGCATATTTTAAGAAAGTTTTATTAATTCTTTCAAGACGCATCTTATCTCTGTGAATTAAAGTAGAGTCAATATTTTTAAAACCAAAAGAGCTTTTTAAAATTATAGAATTTAATTTAGGATAAAAGGAGTATTTGGAATTCTTTAATTCAAGTGATCCAATTTTTTCAAAATTTACAAATCCCTTATTCTTTAACTTGTTATTTGTTTTTAACAGCCAATTATTTATTTTCTTTTCAGCTTTCACATATGAAATATTTTCCACTTGCGATATTACACCAGTCAATAATCCGTCAGATTTAATTAATTTTTTATTAAATGAAATTTCTTTATTTGGAGGAAAAATCTTTTTACCATCTGGGCTTAATTTTGCAGAAATTTTTCTGCAAACAAATGCTCCAAAATTTGGAATAATGACACAATCGTTTTCCTTTAATAAATTAAATATGTGTGAACTTACTTTCATTTAAAGTTTTATTATATATCAATATATAAAATTATATCAAATATTTATTTTAATAACCCAATTTTTTACGAACTCTTCCAAGAACTTTATTTGCTGTTGTTTGCGCTTTTAATGAGCCTTTACTTAAAATTTTTTCAACCTCTGCTATATTGGAAACGTAATAATTAAATTGTTTTCTTTCATCAGAGAATTTTTCAAGAATTAACCCAATCAATTCCTTTTTTATATTTCCAAAACCAACCCCCCCTTTTTCATATAGCTGTTTCATTTTTTTTGAATCATTTTCTGAAGCAATATGTTTGTAAATATTAAATAAATTACAATTCTTCCAGTCTTTTGGCTCTTCTATTTTATTTGAGCTAGTTGTAATTGAATTAATCTGTTTTTTCAATATTTTTTCATCTGCAAAAACATTAATTATATTGTTTTTGCTTTTGCTCATTTTTTTGCCGTCTGTTCCAGTAATAAGTTTTGTATTCTCTGTCAAATAATCTTTGGGAATTATAAATGTTTTTCCAAATAAAGTATGAAATCTATTAGCGATGTTTCTGGTTATTTCTATATGCTGAAGCTGATCTTTTCCAACTGGAATAATTTCAGCATCATATAAAAGTATATCTGCAGCCATTAATATAGGATAATTAAAAAGTCCAGAATTAATATCATCCAGTCGATCTTTCTTATCTTTAAAACTATGAGCAAGAGACAGCCTGCTAAACGGGTAAAAACAACTTAAATACCATGCTAATTCTGTTACTTGTGGGACATCGCTTTGACGATAGAATATGGTTTTTTCAGGATTTAACCCAAATGCCAGCCAGGCAGCGGCAGTATGAAGCGTATTTTCTTTCATAATATGAGCATCTTTAATCTGCGTCAGAGAATGAAAGTCAGCTATAAATAAAAAGGTTTCAATATTATTTTGCTTAGAAAAATTAATTGCCGGTATAATAGCGCCTAATATATTACCCAAATGTGGAGTCCCTGTACTTTGAATTCCTGTTAAAATTCTTTTTAAATTTTTGCTCATATAACAAAGTTAAAATTTTTATTAAAATAAATTGGTTAGTTTTGAAACTTGTGAAAGCACTTAAATATCTTTTCTGGACTATTTACAATATATGGTTTTACATATTAGTATTATTATTTACACTAATAATTATTTTACCATCATTTGTTTTAATGCAATTAACTGGAGCTTCATATAAACATTTTTATAGTGCTGGTGTCTTATGGTCGGATTGTGTTTTATATGGAATGTTTATGTTCCCCCAAAAAAACAAGTCTTTGAAAACTATTAAAAATCATGCTTATATTTTTGTTGCCAACCATGTTTCAATGATAGATGTGATGCTACTTGTTTCAACCGTTAGAGAAAACCCTATTGTATTTATCGGGAAGAAAGAATTAGAAAAAATTCCGATTTTTGGGTATGTTTATAAAAGAACAATGATTCTTGTTGACAGGTCCAGTAATGAAAGTAAAAAAAGAGTTTTTGAGCAAACCAAAAAGAAATTAAATTCTGGGATAAGTATTGCAATTTTCCCTGAAGGAACAGTACCCGATATTGAAGTTGAACTTGCGCCTTTTAAGCACGGCGCCTTCACAATAGCGATTGAACATCAAGTTCCTATCATTCCTATAACATTTATCGATAACAAAAAGAGATTCCCATGGAGCTTTGGAGGATTAATTGGTGGATCAAAAGGTTCCCCAGGAAAATTAAGAGTTAAAATACATAATCCTATTCCAACAAGAGGTATGGTTAAAGATGATAGAGTTAGTCTTAATGAAAAAGTAAGAAGTATAATGCTAAAAGATTTGAAATCCGGTTAGATAATCTCCTTAAGTTTATTTTCCAGAGTATCCATCAGTTCTGGATTATCTTTAAGTAAGTTTTTTACAGAGTCCCTGCCTTGTCCTAATTTTGTACCTTCATAACTAAACCAAGATCCGCTTTTATTGATTATATCAGCTTCTACAGCGTGGTCAATAATTTCTCCAACTTTTGAAATCCCTTCACCATACATTATATCAAATTCGGCAAGTTTAAAAGGAGGAGCAACTTTGTTTTTAACTATTTTTACTCTTGTTTTATTTCCCATAACAACACCATCACTATTTTTTATCTGAGTTGATCTTCTTATATCTAGCCTTATCGATGCATAGAATTTTAAGGCATTACCACCAGTAGTTGTTTCTGGATTTCCGAACATTATGCCTATCTTTTCACGTAATTGGTTAATAAACATTACCGTACAGTTAGTTTTACTTATTGATCCTGTAAGTTTCCTTAAGGCTTGAGACATCAGCCTTGCATGTAAACCCATTTTTGAATCACCCATTTCCCCTTCAATCTCACTTTTAGGAGTTAATGCTGCAACAGAATCAATAACCACCATATCAATAGCTCCAGATCTTATCAAATTATCAGCTATTTCTAATGCTTGCTCTCCGTGATCAGGTTGTGAAATTATTAGATTTTCAATATCGACACCTAATTTTTCAGCATAAAATCTATCAAAGGCGTGTTCTGCATCAATAAATGCCGCTATACCCCCTTTTTTTTGACACTCGGCTATTGCATGTAAGGTAAGTGTTGTTTTACCGGAAGACTCCGGGCCATAAATTTCTATAACTCTTCCTTTTGGATAGCCGCCTACTCCCAACGCAATATCTAAACCTAAGGATCCTGAGGATATGGACTCAACAGATTTGTCAGGGGCATCACCCATTTTCATTACTGTTCCTTTTCCGTATGTTTTATCTAGTTTATCTAAGGTTAATTTTAGTGCTTTTAGCTTATCTGCTTTAACGTTGGCCATAATATTTTTTTTCTATACTAATTTAGAACATCTTTTTACACAATACAATATAGAAATGGATGATTTTTATCTTTTTTATCTACTTTTGTTATTAAATATAAATTAGTATAGCATGCAACTGTACAATAAATTAAGTGCTGACGAGCGATCCAAGATTTTAGAAAGCACAAATCTTAAAAGAATCACTCTTTCATTTTATCAGTATGCTAAAATTACTGATCCAAAAAAATTCAGAGATTCATTATTTATTTTCTGGGATAGCATAGGTGTTTTAGGAAGAATATATGTAGCCAACGAAGGAATTAATGCACAACTATCCCTCCCTGAAGAAAATATCAAGAAATTTACCAAGCACTTAAACTCAATTTCATTTTTAAAAAATATAAGATTAAACATCGCATTAAAACATGAAATCAAATCATTTCTAAAATTAAAGATTAAGGTTAAAAATAAAATTCTGGCTGATGGATTAAACGATAAGACTTTCGATGTTACTAAAAAGGGGATCCATTTAAATGCAGCTGATTTTAATAAATTAATGAAAAAAAAAGATTCGATAATTCTGGATATGAGAAATCATTATGAAAGTGAAATTGGACATTTTAAAAATGCAATATGCCCTAATGTTGATACTTTTAGAGATTCACTCGACGTTATCGAAGATAAATTAAAAGATCATAAAGAAGATAGAAATTTGTTAATGTATTGCACTGGAGGAATACGTTGTGAAAAGGCAAGTGCCTATTTTAAGCATAAAGGTTTTAAAAATGTTTACCAGCTTGAGGGTGGAATTATAGAATATGTAAGGCAGACTAGAGACCAAGATTTAAAAAATAATTTTATAGGGAAAAATTTTGTTTTTGATAATAGAAGAGTAGAAAAGGTAAGTGAAGAAATAATTGCTAAGTGTCATCAGTGCGGCATTCCATTTGACATACACACAAACTGTGCAAATGACGCATGTCATCTTTTGTTTATCCAATGCGATAAATGTAAAAAGAAACTTAATAATTGTTGCTCCAATAAATGTTATGAGATTAATCAAATGCCATATGTTTTACAAAAACAACTAAGAAAAGGTCAAAAGAATAGTAATGATATTTTTAAAAAAGGGAGAACAAATAATGTAACAATTTTTAAGTAAAATTTTAAAGTTAATAAACATGAATTATAAATTACTATTCTTATCCATCATCTTATTATGTTCTTGCAAATACGATATAGAATATATTAATTACAACAAGGTTAAAGATAAATGGCATATGGATTCGATTCAGAAATTTGAATTCAGATTAAATAATGTCGACAGTACTGTTTACAATAGTTTTATTAATTTAAGAATTAGTAATGAGTATGAGTTTAATAATATTTTTTTAATAACTAAATTATCTGATTCTTTACAGCTAATTTATAAAGATACTTTAGAATATAAGTTGGCAGATAAATTTGGTAAATTTATGGGTTCAAGCAATATAAATATTACAGAAATAAGTCTTCTTCATAAAGAAAACATTCATTTTGAAAATAATAAATATTATAATTTAACAATAGAACATGCGATGCGAGGAATTAATAAAGTTAAAGGAATTGAAAATTTAAAAGGAATTATAGATATTGGCTATAAAATTAAAAAAATAGATTGAAAAACAAGACTTACAAAATTAATTACAAATTTTTTTCATATTTGATGTGGTGCGGATTTCTGTCACCAATTATAATAATTTCACTTCTTTTTTATTTTGCCTCTATCGGCGGTTTTGGAGAAATGCCTGATATTGAAGTTCTAGAAAATCCAAAAACTAATTTAGCAAGTGAAATATTTAGCTCAGATTATAAAACATTAGGAAAATTTTATTTTAACGATAACAGAACACCTGTAAAGTTTGAAGATCTACCGGCTCATTTGATTAATGCGCTTATAGCTACAGAAGATATTAGATTCTTTTCTCACTCAGGAATTGATTTTAAATCAACATTGCGTGCTATTATAAAATTGGGCAGCGATGGAGGAGGAAGTACTATAACTCAACAATTAGCAAAGCAACTTTTTACTGGTGAAGGATCTAAAAATATATTTGAACGTATAAGTCAAAAATTTAAAGAATATATTATTTCTATTAGATTAGAGTCTCAGTTCACAAAAAATGAAATAATTAGTCAATATTTAAACATATATGATTTCAATAATAATGCGGATGGAATTAGAAGTGCCGCTAGGATATACTTTGGTAAAGAACCAATAGATTTAGATATTAACGAATCAGCAATGTTGGTTGGAATGTTAAAAAATTCTTCTTTATATAATCCAAGACCCAACAGAAATCCTAGAGGTGTAAAAAACAGAAGAAATGTTGTTTTGGCTCAAATGTCAAAATATGGATATATTAATAGGTCTCTTGCAGATTCATTAAAGCTCCAGCCTTTAAATTTAAATTATACTCCAGAATCTCATAGAGAGGGTTTAGCAACATATTTTAGAGAGTATTTAAGGGCGTATATGAAATCTTGGATTGAAAGCGAAGACAATAGAAAGCCTGATGGGTCAAAATATAATCTTAATACAGATGGTTTAAAAATTTATACTACTATTAATTATTCAATGCAAGAAATGGCAGAATTAGCTGTAAAGGAACATATGCCAAGACTTCAAGAAGAATTTTTCAGACAAAATAAATCTTTGAACAAGTCAATAGCTCCTTTTAGAGATTTGACTAAAAATGAAGCTAAAAAAATCCTTAAACAATCAATGAAAAGATCTGAAAGATGGCGAAAAATGAAATACGATCTAAATATTGATGAAATCCAAATAGAACAATCATTTTATAAGCCAACTAAAATGACAATTTTTTCTTGGAAAGGAGAAATAGATACAGTAATGACCCCCATTGACTCAATGAAATATTATAAGTCTTTTTTAAGGCCTGGAATGATGTCAATGGATCCTTTGAATGGACATATTAAAGCCTGGGTAGGCGGTATGAATTATAAGCATTTTCAATATGATATGGTTAAATTGGGTAAGCGTCAGATAGGCTCTACTTTCAAGCCATTTGTTTATGCAGCAGCAATAAATCAGTTAAAAGTTTCACCATGTGATACATTTCCAGATAGCAGATTTTGTATAGAAAAAAATAAATATGGTAATTTAAAAGAGTGGTGCCCTAAAAACTCTGGCGGTATTTACGGGAAAACAAGAACTTTAAAAAATTCTTTAGCTAATTCTGTTAATACTATTTCAGCTAGATTAATAGACAGAATAGGCCCAATAACAGTGATAAAACTTGTAAATAATTTAGGAATTGAACAGGATATCAATCCATTACCTTCAATTGCACTTGGAACTCCAGATATAAGTGTCTATGAGATGGTTGCGGCGTATTCAGCTTTTGCCAATAAAGGTGTTTACACTAAACCTGTTTTTATTGAAAGAATTGAAGATAAAAATGGTACAGTTCTTTTTGAATATCAACCCATAACTAAGGATGTTTTAAGCGAGGAGGCTGCATATGTGACTGTAAACTTGTTAGAAGGAGTTACAAAGTCTGGTTCCGGCATTAGATTAAGAACAAATTATTCTGCGAATAATCCTGTATTTAAAAAAATTATCACAGGTTATCCTTATGAGTTTACAAACCCAATTGCCGGCAAAACAGGAACAACTCAAAATCAAAGTGATGGTTGGTTTATCGGAATGGTTCCAAATTTGGTAACTGGAGTGTGGGTAGGTGCAGAAGATAGATCTGTTCATTTTAATAATATTGCCTATGGTCAAGGTGCTTCAATGGCCTTACCGATTTGGGGTGTGTATATGAAAAGTATATACAATGACTCAACATTGATGATTTCAAAAGAATCTTTTGAAAGGCCTAAAAAATTAGGAATTGATTTAGATTGTTATGATTTCAGATTAAATAATTTAGGAGAAAAAGTTGTCAGTCCAGGCGATCTTTCAGATATTGATTTTTAATTTTTATAAATTCTCCTAAACATTTTGGATTTCTCATTGCCCCCTTTGAAATCACTTCTTCTATTTTAAATCCAGATAAAATTTTTTTTATTGGAATTTCCATTTTTTTTCCGCTAATTGTATAAGGAATTTCCGAAACCCTGAAGATCAAATTTGGCACATGTCTAGGGGAACAATTAGATTTAATATTATTTTTTATTATTTTCTTTATTTCTAAATCTAATTCATTATTTGAAGAAATAAATAAAATTAGTTTACTTGAATTTTTTATCGGCAAGTCTATAATTAATGAATCTTTTATTCTTTTAATTTTATTTAATACAGAGTATATCTCAGCTGTTCCAATTCTAATTCCATTTCTATTTAGAGTTGCATCTGATCTTCCTTGAATAATTATTTCTTTTTTTTGCTCAATCCTTATCCAATCGCCATGAGTCCATACACCTTTATTTTTCGAAAAATAAGACTCATGATATTTTTTAAAGTTTTTATCATTCCAGAAAAAAACAGGCATTGAAGGAAGTGGCTTAGTAATTACTAGTTCACCTGTTTGATTTAAAATGGAGTTTCTGTTCTCATCCCATGACTCTATTGCAGCACCAAGCATTTTACATTGTAAATAGCCTGAATATACAGGAAGTATTGGACAGCCCCCTAAAAAAGCAGAGCAAACATCAGTACCTCCACTTAGGGAAATTATTTGAGTTTTGGGAAGCCTATCCTGAAGCCATAAAAAAGTATCTTTTGGTAGAGAAGAACCAGTCGCTCCGATTGTTTTTAAATTACTTAATCCATTTACATTAACGTCTTCAATATTTTTTCGCATACTTTCGATAAATAACGGAGACCCATTTCCAAAATGATTTATTTTAGCATGTTTAGCAAATCTCCATTGAACTCCAATATCGGGGTAATTTGCTGCACCGTCATATAGACATAATTTTGCACCACATAAAAGTGATCCTAGAGCATAGTTCCACATCATCCAACCTGTCGTTGTATTCCAAAAAAATCTATCATTAATTGAAATGTTTTGATGTAGAGAAAGAGACTTATATTGCTCAATTAATATTCCACCTGTTCCATGAGTAATAGCCTTTGGTTTACCAGTAGTCCCTGATGAAAATAAAACCCAGATTGGATGATTAAAATTTACGGGTTTCATTTTATAATCAATCCAATACTCACTGTTTAGATCCCAGGATCTAAAATCAGGTGTAAATATGATTGTTTTCTTTAAACTTTTTAAATGGGCTTTTAACTTTAATATTTTTTCAGCTTGATTAAAATATCTGTTATTATAATAATAGCCGTCATGAGCCAATAATATTTTAGGGCTCAGCTGATCAAATCTATTTATTACACTTTCTACGCCAAAGTCAGGAGAGCAACATGACCAAATAGCTCCAAGAGAATTTACAGCAATGAAAGACGCAATTGTGTCAGGATGATTTAATAAATATCCAACAACAACATCTCCTTCGCTGATTTTATTTTTTATCAATTCTGATCGAATTTCTTTTGATCTAAGAAGTAAGCTGTTCCAAGTAATATTTAATAATTTATCTTTTTCATTTTTATAAATTATTGCAGTTTCCCCTTTTTTTGCATGCTTTAACAGATGTTTAGAATAGCTTAATTTAGAGTTTTGAAACCAAATAGATTTATAAAATGGTTTTTTTTGAATTAATACATCCGTATAATTCTTACTAAACTCAATTTCAAAAAATTCACTTATTGATAGCCAAAACTTTTCAGGTTTATTAATAGACCAATTGTGAATTTCATCATAATTATGAAATTCTTTTTTATAATTAGTTTTTAAAAAAGTTTGAAAATTAAAAAAGTTTGAACTTTTAGAATTATTTGGACTCCAGATTAAAGACATAGTAATGTTGATGATTTTATTAATTTTTTTGTATAATCATTTTTTGGTTCAGAAAACAGCTTGTCAGCTTCTTCGTATTCTACTATCTTACCTTTAAACAATACAACAATTCTATCTGACATATATCTTACAACTGAGAGATCATGAGAAATAAACATATAAGTAAAATTGTATTTATTTTTTAAAGAGTTTAACAGGTTCAAAATTGTTGCCTGAACAGAAACGTCTAAAGCTGAAACACATTCATCACATATAATTATTTTTGGCTTAAGACTTATTGCTCGTGCAATACAAACTCTTTGTCTTTGACCACCAGAAAGTTCGTGTGGATATCTTGACAAAAATGTTTCATCAAGCCCAACATCGTTTAATAGTTCAATTACTTTTTCTAAAATTTCCTTTTTTTCTAAAATTAGTCTATGGTATTTAATTGGCTCACTGATAGTCTGTTGGATATTTTTCATCGGATTTAAAGAAGTATACGGGTCTTGAAAAATTATTTGAACTTGTTTTCTAAAATTCAACAGATCTTTCCCTCTTAATATAGAAATATCTTTTCCCTCATAGTATATTTTACCTTCTTCAAAAGAATGAATCTTTAGAATTGCATTTGACAAGGTAGATTTACCTGAACCTGACTCCCCGATTAATCCTAATGTTTCTCCGGCATACAAGTTTAAGTCAACATTTTCTAGAGCCTTATACTCTTTATTTTTTACAAACAAATTAGTCGAGGTATTGTAAAACTTAGAAACATTATTAATCTTTAATATTGGTTCCTTAGAATAAATATCTCTTTGTCTTTTTAGTCGATTGACATTATTTTGTAATTCCGGTTTTTTATTTATATCAAAGGTTTTTATTGTTGGTAAAATTTTTGGTCTTCTTTTATGATTTATGATTAATGACAAAAGAGCTTTTGTGTAATTAGATTTAGGTGTTTTAAATATATCCTTACTTACCCCTTTTTCAATTATTTCCCCATCCTTCAAAATTATTAATCTGTGAGCAATTTTAGAAACTAACTTTAAATCGTGTGAAATAAATAATATTGAAAGATTTTCAGTTTTTTGAAGAGATTGAAGTATTTTTATAATTTCTTTTTGCACAGTTAAATCAAGCGCAGTTGTTGGCTCATCCGCAATTAATAGCTTGGGTTTGCAGGCTAGAGCCATAATGATCATTATCCTTTGTTTTTGACCGCCTGAAATTTCATGTGGATATTTTTGTAATATATTCTCAACTTTTTCAAGTTTCACCTTTTTTATAAGTTGTTTAATTTTTTTTTGAATATTAAAGTTTGATTTTGCTTGATGAATCTTATACACTTCAGATAACTGTTTACCAATTTTCATAGTTGGATTTAAAGCACTCATAGGTTCTTGAAAAATCATTGAAATTTCAGCACCTCTGATTTTCAACATTTTATAATCCTCAATTTTTAACAGATCCTTCTCTTGAAATAAAATTTCCCCAGAAACCTTAAACTGATCCTTATTTAATAGTTTTAAAATTGCTAACGAAGTAAGAGATTTCCCGCTTCCGGATTCACCTAACAAACCAATTATTTCATTTTTTCTTATGTTGAATGAAATATTTTTCACTAATGATTTTACATTGTTTTTTGATGCAGTTGAAATGCAAAGATTATTTACCTCTAATAATATATTGTTATTTATCTTCAAAAATTATTTGATTGATTGTGCAAGCTTATAACCTTCAGAAATATATTTATATAGATCTCCTGATCTTTCACTAACTCGTCCCTTTTCGTTAAAATCTCCTTGCCTTACAATAATTATATTATCTTCAGGAAAAGATATTACAAATTGCCCCCTATGGCCATTCATTGTAAATACTTTTTTTCCGTCATAATTATATAGCCACCATCCGTAACCATAATATGGGCTTTCTTCAAAAACAGGATTAATTGATTGCTCCACAAAAGAAGAATCTAGAATTATTTCGTTTTCCCATTTACCTTTGTTAATGTATAGCTTTCCAAATCTTGCAAAATCTCGAGCTGTACTTGCTATACAGCAATAGGCTTTTTCCATACCATATTTATCACTATCAAGTTGCCAAAGAGCAGTATTTTCCGCTCCCATAGGCTTCCAAAACTTTTCTGACAAATAATTTGATAATGTTGTACCGGTAGCCTTTTCGATTATCATTGCAAGAAGTTGTGTGTCACCGCTTGAATATCTGAAACTTTTTCCTGGATTTTTAATAATTTTTTGCCTTAAGATTACAGACCTAAGATCATCAGTAAAATAACTTTCAGATGTAATATTTATAACACTGTAATATTTTTCATTCCATTTCATACCAGAAGACATAGATGCTAAATCACCAACTGTTAGTTTGCTGGCTAATCCATTTTTATATTCTTCAAAATAGTCACTTACGGGCTGGTCAAGTCCTTTAATTTTCCCCTCCATAATTGCTTTACCCATTAAGCTTACAACAATACTTTTTGACATAGAAAAGGAATTGGATAAACTATTTTGATCGTATCCGTCAAAGTATTTTTCAAAAAGAATACTGTCGTTTTTTATTACAAGAAAAGATTTTGTTTCCCTTATTTCATTTAAATTTTTTAATTCTTTTGACTCTGATACTTGATTATATTTTTTATGAACTGCCCAAGGAGTTGTATTACTATTTTTAATTTCTCTGTTATCAAAATATTTATAGTCTGAAATAAAAGCAGTATTATTTCCTGTTAAATAAATCGTTCTAATTCCCTTAATTAAATATTCAATATTAAATGTATAAATAAGTAAAATTAGAGAGCATATAATTAAAAAAAACCATTTTAATTTCTTGTTCATAGCCTGTTTGTTTTAACCAAAGATATGAATTTAAATCTCTATTTTTTTGAATTTTGATTCAGCTAAAATTCACCAGTCACTAAATAATTATTAAATTTAATTTAAACTAAATAGAGATTTATTCCTTTTTAAATTAATGCGAGAAAATAAAATATCCTTAAGCTCTAGAATTTTTTACTATATGATGGTTTTTATAGTAGTTGAATCTATCATGATTGGAGGTATAACATTATATCAATTTAACAAACAGAATTCTGAGTATCACGAAGGAAGACTTGAGAGAAAAGAAAGTAATTTATTGGTAGATATTAAATATGAAATTAAAAAAAATGAAATTAATTCATTAGCGTTTCTTAGCAATGAAATAATTTTAGAAATGTCAGATATCCATAAAATTGAATTTGAATTATATTCCTTAGATGGGATATTATTAAAAAGCTCAACTGCACTAACGGGTATTCGTGGCAAAACTATTTTAGATTCTACTGTTGTTAATTATTTTAATAGTAAAAAATCATCTAGATATGTAGAAAGTGATGAGAATACCGATTACTTTAAGTCATCTTATAATTTAGTCTCTAATTTTAAAAATCAACCTCTTGGTATTATATATATCCCATATTTTGCAGATGATTCATCAGTTAAAATAGAACTAAATAGTTTTTTAATTAGACTGGGATTTGTTCACGGAAATATGATTCTTATAGCTTTTATAATTGCGTATTTCATTTCAAATTTTGTAACAAAATCTTTAGATTCAATAGGAGAAACGATTAAAAAAACTAATCTTCAAAATCAAAATATTAAAATTGACATTAAAAATACTCCAACTGAAGTAGTATCGTTAATTGAGTCATACAATACTATGATAGACAAATTAAAGAATAGTGCAATAAAACTTGCAAAAAGTGAGAGAGAAACTGCTTGGAGGGAAATGGCAAAGCAGGTTGCACATGAAATTAAAAACCCCCTTACTCCAATGAGATTGACTATTCAAACTTTTGAAAGGGGGTATAGTAAAGGTCAAGAATTTTCAAAACAGAGAGTAAAAGAATTTAGTGATTCATTAATTCAACAAATTGATACAATGAGTTCCATAGCCACCGCTTTTTCAGATTTTGCAGAAATGCCTGAACCAAAAAAAGAAAAACTAAATGTTGTAGAAGTTGTTGAATTGGCTTTAGATATTTTTAACAGAGATCAAATTGAGTTTGAAACCTCTTCAAATACAATTGAAGCAAGTTTTGATAGGACTCAGCTAATTAGAATAATCACAAATTTATTAAAAAATGCTTTTCAGGCAATTCCAGAAAACAGAACACCTGAAATCAGTGTTAAAATTTCTCAGGGAGCATCAGAGGTTAAAATTTCTATTTCTGATAACGGATATGGAATATCAAAATCTGATACAAAAAAAATATTTGAACCAAGCTTTACCACAAAATCAAGTGGTATGGGCTTAGGTCTTTCAATGATAAAAAGTATAATAACAGCTTATAATGGAACGATAAAGTTCTCATCAAAAAGTAATGTTGGAACTACTTTTAAAATAACATTTCCAAAAAAATAGACATATGATATATAAGAATTTATTATCCTCAATTAATAATCGTGTAAATATAATTTCGATTAATAGGCCAGATAAATTAAATGCTTTAAACATTGAAACTTTTAAAGAATTAGATAAGGCAATAAATCTTGCAGTTTCAAATTCAGAAATAAGAGTAATTATAATTACAGGTTTTGGTAAAAAGGCGTTTATTGCTGGTGCAGATATCAAGGAATTTGCAAATTTCACAAAAGATAAAGGACATGAATTATCTCATTTAGGCCATAAAATATTATCAAACACGATTGAAAATTGCCCAAAGCCAATAATTGCTGCTATTAATGGTTATGCATTAGGAGGAGGACTTGAAATTGCCATGGCATGTCATATTAGAGTCACATCGAGTAAAGCCAAAATGGGATTACCTGAAACTTCACTTGGACTAATTCCTGGTTATGGAGGAACACAACGTTTAGCTCGATTAATCGGAAAAGGGAGAGCATTAGAAATGATTCTGTCAGCAAGAATGATTAATGCTGATGAAGCTTTAAATTACGGTTTAGTAAATTACAAAGTTTTACAAGAAGAACTAATTCCTTTTTCTGTTGAATTGGCTAATAAAATAATTTTAAATTCTCCTAATGCAATTAAGAATGCAATAAAAAGCGTTAACGCTTATAATCAGCCTGACTCTGAAGGTTTTAATATTGAAATGAAGGAGTTTAGTAGCTGCTTTGAAACCGAAGATTTTATTAAAGGAACGAAAGCATTTTTAAATAAGGAAAAACCTGAATTTAACTAAAAATTATGTGTTCTTTAACATTAAGTTTATCCCAAAATTAAGATATTCACGAACTAATTTTTTTATTTTGAATAGATATATTACAATTATTTTCTTTTTGTTCTCTCAGTTAGTCAGTGCACAGCAGGTTGAATTAGTTGAAATAAATATTAACGCTTCAGTATTGGACAACGAAACTAAGAAGCCAATTCCCTTTTCTGAAATTAAGTTCTTAAAAAAAAATATTGGTACAATTTCTGACAACGATGGCAGATTTAATTTAAGCTATTTCGATGGCTATTTAAATGAAAATGATGTTTTTCAGATATCAGCTTATGGATATGATACAATAAGAACTAACCCCAAAAATCTTTACAAATTTTTAAAAAACACTAACAATTTTTTTCTTAAGAAGAATAAATCGAGTAAAAAATGGTTTAGTGAAGATGATAATTCAGGAAAATATTTATTTGGAAAAGTTTTTAGTGTTAAAGGTCCCATTCAAGGTGCATCAATAAAAATTAAAAATAGATTAATTGAATCAAAAAGCAATTTTGAAGGTTTTTTTAAAATTAAAGCTGACTTAAATGATATTATTAATATATCCTACCTCGGAATGATTGATGAACAATTATTAATTGAAGATTATAATGACAAATATGTTTTATTAAAAACAGATAATCAGATTTTGGATCAAGTTGTTATTACTGGATCAAAAGAGCTTAGTGAAGAAGTTGAAACAAGTTATGGCACTAAAAAAAAGAAATCAGTTGGTTTTTCTACATCAACAATTACTTCTAAAGATATATCGCCTGGAGCTGTTTCTATAGTTGATGCGATTAGAGGAAAGTTTACAAATGTTCAAATTGCATACAATCAGAGCGGTGCAGCAACTGGGAATAAAGTACAGATATATGTAAGAGGAGGTACATTATCAATTAACAATTCAGCTGCAGCAATTTATGACATTGAAGGTTTAGTTTATACGGATGTCCCTGATTTTATTGATCCTCAACAAATAGAAAGCATTACATTATTAAGATCTTTGGGTGCAACGAACAGGTATGGTAGCCAGGGAAGAGGAGGAGTTTTTTTAATTAAGCTCAAATCCTCTTCAAAAAATATAAGAAAACTGTTAAAGTCATTAGAGGTCAAAGGAAATGACTATAATGAGCCACTATATCTAGTTGATATAGATTCGTTAAAGCCTAATTTTATAGATGAATTTAAAAATGTAAGCTCTGTAATTAATGCAAAAAAACGATTTTATAAACTTCAAAAAGAGTTCTATGAATCATCAATTCCTTTCTATATTGAATCCTATAATTATTTTAAAAATTTAGATGAGGAATTTGCGTTATCTGTCTTAAAGATTCTCTCTGAAAAAGCAAAAGATAACCCAAAGGCATTGAAAACTATTGCGTATAAATTAGAAGAAAGTGGTAATTATAATTTAGCAAAAGTCATTTATCAAAGACTTCTTAAAATAAGACCTTCAGATGAACAATCATACAGGGACTTGGCTTTAATTTATAAGCAAATAGGTGAATATCAATTTTCCTCTTCTATTTATAATAAAATATTAAAAAATCAGCTTAAAAACGTTGATATTTTAGGTTTACAGAAAACAGTTGTAAATGAGGCTTCCCATTTGTATTGGACACAAAAAGATAACTTATTGCTTTCAGAATTTCCTTTAAAGATATTAAGAGGTTTTATACCTAAAAATGATTGGAAAAAATACGGATTTGATTATCGAATAGTTTTCGATTGGAATGATCCTGCAGTTGAATTTAATATTCAATTTGTAGATCCAAACAAAAAGTATTTTAACTGGTCTCATACAATTATCGATGACAAAACTGCCTTGGAAGATGAATTCAATTATGGATACAACACTGAAGAGTTTATTATTGAAAAATCTAAAAAAGGTGAATGGATAATTAATATTGAAAACTATACTATCCAAGACAGTTCAAATCCTACCTTTATTAAATACACTGTTTATAAGAATTATGGAAGACCAAATGAAATTAAAAAGGTTAAAGTATTAGATTTAAATAAACTGAAACAAAAAATTACACTTGATATTTTAAAATATTATAATTAACAGTATTCGTTAAAAGCTCCTTTTAGATTTTCAGAAATAATTTCAGCAGACCTACCCTCAATATGATGTCTTTCCAACATGTGAACCAATTCACCATCTTTAAATAACGCAATAGCTGGTGAACTAGGAGGAAATGGGGCTAAAAAATCTCTAACCTTTTCAACAGCTTCTCTGTCTACACCTGCAAATACTGTGGTTAAATGACTGGGCTTTTTCTCGTTTAATAAACTTGTTAAGGCCCCAGGTCTTGCATTTGCTGCTGCACATCCACAAACAGAGTTGACAACAACTAATGTTGTTCCACTATTTTTTATCATATTTTCTACATCATTAACCGTCTTTAATTCACTAAAGCCGTGATCGGTTAATTGTTTTTTCATTGGCAATACTAGTTCTTCTGGATACATAATTAGAATGATTTTAAATTATTACAAATATAAAATGATTTAACTTATATTAATAATTGATTTACTATTTTCGTCAAAACTTATTTATGGAAACTATCGCAAACCAATTAGAAATTTTTTTTAATAATCTAGAGAATCCAATTTTACAAGCTTTTGTTGCGGGATTATTTACATGGATTTTAACCGCTCTTGGCGCATCACTTGTTTTTTTCTTTAAATCTGCTAACAGAAAAGTTTTAGATGCTGCTTTAGGTTTTACGGGAGGTGTAATGATTGCTGCTAGTTTTTGGTCATTATTGTCACCAGCAATCGCTGCAGTTGAAAAGCAACATGAACTTGGATTGACATCTCTTCCGTCTTTTTTACCTCCTGCAATTGGATTTTTCCTTGGTGCATTTTTCCTATATTTTCTAGACAAAAAAATACCTCATTTACATTTATTTAAAAAAATAGAAGAAGCAGAGGGCCCAAAATCTGATTTAAAGAAGACAGAGCTCTTGGTTTTGGCAATTGCAATTCATAATATTCCTGAAGGTTTAGCTGTTGGAGTTGCTTTTGGTGCTATAGCATCTGGAATGGATATCGGGTTTACTCTTGGCGGCGCAATTGCCCTGGCTATAGGAATGGGATTGCAAAATGCGCCTGAAGGATTTGCAGTTTCCATGCCAATGAGAAGAGCTGGATTCAGTAGGTTTAAAGCTTGGCAGTGGGGACAGCTTTCAGCAATTGTAGAACCAATATTTGCAGTTATAGGAGCTGCAATTGTAATTTCTGTTTACCCTGTGCTTCCTTATGCTCTTGCTTTTGCTGCAGGGGCTATGATTTTTATTGTTGTTGAAGAGGTAATACCAGAAAGTCAAAGTGGTGGAAATGCTGATATTGCAACAATGGGGTTGATCGGAGGATTTATTGTAATGATGTGCTTAGACGTTGCTCTAGGATAATTTATTTTCTTGAACTATTTGCGATTTCTTTGAAGTCAATATTACTATACTTAAAATACTGATTCTTCATTAATTCATTTCCGTAATCATTTAACCAGTCTTTATGAATCGACAAGTCAATGTGAGTAGGAGGTAAAATATTGAATTCAACCAGATATAAGTCATCTTCATTTCCGGGTAAGGAAATATTTCTTGCATAATGATAATTGTCTACAAGATTTATGTGAGGCAATAAATCGATAAAAGTACTCATTCCTGTATTTTGATTAGTGATTTTTGCAGTGATGTGAAGGTAGGCCACAAATCCACCCGGTGGTGTCCCTTTGGGAATATTAGTTGTGTCCCAATTCACCCTTGCTTCTATGTGAATATTAGTTTGATTTTCTTTTAAATGCATTCCCTCTGGCATTACGTGATCTTTGACTGCTCCTTCAAAAATGAATACAATTCCAGGAGTTATAGTTTCTTCTCCAATAATTAATTCTTGAGAAGAGCCAGTATTAAGCCCAAAGATAATAAGTAGGTAAAAAAATATTTTTTTCATGAGTAAAAATAATAGTTGTTAATATAAGTTTTTTAAAATTTCGATGTCTAATAGAAGTCTTTCAATTTCTTTTATATCGGTTCCATCATAAAATCCTCGGATTTGTCTTTGCTTATCTATTAGCATAAAATTTTCAGTATGAATCATGTCAAAATCTCCAAATTCTGAATCTTCAACCGCTAAATAAGATTTTCTTGCCAGGTCATAAATTTGTCTTTTATCACCTGTAACTAGATTCCATTTACTATCATCAACGCTGTTTTCTAACGCATACCTTTTTAACTGTTGTACAGAGTCAATTTCAGGCGTAACCGTATGAGAAAGTAAAAGTATTTCTTTATCATTTTTAAGTTGTTCTTGTATCTCAAGCATATTTTTTGTCATTATAGGACAAATGGATTGACATGTAGTGAAAAAGAAATCCGCTACATATATTTTATTTTTATAATATTCTTGTGTAATAGTTACTCCATTTTGATTTATTAATTCAAAATCTGATATTTTATGATATTTTGATATGTATGAAATTGAGGAGTCAACTAATTTTTCATTCACCTCATATGGCTGATATATAGGAAGTGTTTTCTGAGGTGTTAGTATAAAATAGAATAGGGAAATAGAAATAGCTCCAAAAACTATTATGAATCCAACTATAATAAAATCTCTTTTTCTAAATAATTTCAAAGTCTTCAATTTTTGAGTACGCAAAAATACAATTCATTTATTTTAAATAATTAAAATAGTTATTTTTAATTTACCATTAATCAATTACTTTTGTCAGCTAATCAAATTGCTCTATGGAAATTATCATTAAGATCCTTCAATTTATATTAAGCTTATCCTTAATAATTGTATTACACGAACTTGGGCATTATTTACCTGCAAAATTTTTCAAAATTAAAGTAGAAAAATTTTATTTATTTTTTGACGTTAAATACTCATTGTTTAAAAGAAAAATCGGCGAAACTGTTTGGGGAATTGGTTGGCTACCGCTAGGGGGATATGTAAAAATTTCTGGAATGATTGATGAAAGTATGGATAAAGATCAGATGTCAAAACCACCTCAACCATGGGAGTTTAGATCAAAACCAACCTGGCAGAGGCTTATTGTCATGCTAGGCGGTGTGACTGTAAACTTTATACTTGCCTGGGTTATATATATTGCTTTAGCATTTAGCTATGGATCAAGCTCCATACCACTTGATTCAATAAAAGATGGTTTTTTAATTAAAAACCCTATATTATTGGAGTTAGGGTTTAAAACGGGAGATAAAATTTTAAGTAATAACGGAAATAAATTGCAATCATATTCTGAGTTAAGAAAATCAATTATAACATCTAAAAGTTATAAAATTAATCGTGATGGAGAGATAATTAATATTAATCTTCCAGTTGATTTTTTAGGAAAATTTTCTTCAGCAAATGACAAGACTTCTTTTGAATTTAGACAACCTTTTGTTATTCAGTCTATTTCTGAGACATCCTTAAATAAGGATTATGATATAAGAAAAGGAGATATAATTTATTCTATAAATGGAGAAGAAAAAATATATCTGGATGAAATAATACCTATATTAACTAGCAATAAAAATAGAACAATTGAAGCAGAACTTTTAAGAGGAACATTTAAAATTAAAAAAACATTAAATGTTGATGAGAGCGGAAAACTAGGCTTTATGCATGGATCTACAACACAAGATATAATTAATTATGGTTATATGGAGTTTAAGGAAGACTCCTATTCTCTAATCGAAAGTATTGGAATTGGATCAGCAAACTTTGCTTCGTTTATAGGATTTTACTTTGATCAACTAACCGCAATTTTCAATCCAAGTACAGGAGCTTATAAGGGATTAGGTGGTTTTATCGCAATTGGAAACATATTCCCATCACAGTGGAGTTGGCAATCATTTTGGAACATTACCGCCTTACTTTCTGTTATGTTGGGAGTTCTTAACCTTTTACCCATCCCTGCGTTGGACGGAGGACATGCTATGTTTTTGATTTATGAGATGATTTCAGGCAAAACACCGTCGGATAAATTTATGGAATATATACAGCTTATTGGATTTATTATCCTAATATCATTAGTAATTTTTGCAAATGGAAATGACATTTATAAGTTATTTAATTTTATGCTTTAATATGTCGTGGTTTTATAATTTATTAATGATATGGATATTTGTAGGCCTTTGCACTTTTCTATATTTAATTTTTTCTAACACAGTTGCTCCCTATGGAAGACATTCCAATTCAAAATGGGGGATTACAATCGATAATAAGTGGGGATGGTTTTGGATGGAACTTCCTGCACTGATATTAATGCCATTAATAGTTTTATTTTCTTCAGTTGAAAAAAACAGTGTTGTTATATTAATGCTTTTTATTTGGGTTTATCATTATTTCTACAGAACAATTTTATTCCCTTTAAAGCTAAAAACAAAAGGAAAAAAAATACCAATAGTGATTGTAATTAGTGCATTTATTTTTAATCTTTTAAATGGTTTTTTTGTTGGCTATGACATAGGATATATTTCACATGAATTTGATTTTGGACCAAATACAATATTAGGTTCTTTAATATTTTTCACAGGTATGTACATAAACAGAACTTCTGACAATAAATTAATTTCATTAAGAAAAGAAAATAAAGATTATCAAATTCCTCACGGAGGCATGTTTAAATATATATCCTGTCCAAATCATTTTGGAGAAATTATAGAATGGATTGGCTTTACAATTATTGCATTTAATCTGGGTGCTTTAAGCTTTGCTTTATGGACTACATTTAATTTAATTCCTAGAGCTATGAATCACCATAAATGGTATAGAAGTTCTTTCATAGAATATCCTAAAGACAGAAAAGCTGTAATTCCTTTTTTATTTTAAAATTATAAATCAACAATTGATCTGAAGCTTTCTCTATCAGTATCTCCTTCAGTGTTGAATATTAAAATTCTGGATTTTGAATTTAACTCAATGTGCTCATTTAATTTTGACAATCTTGGATCTTTTATGCATTTTATTAGACCCGCTAGGCCTGCAGCGCCTGATTCACCAGAAATAATTCTTGCATCATTTTCCTCAGGATTATACAAAGTTCTCATGGCATCCATTGTATATTCATCAGAAATTGTCATAACTGCATCACAACCATTTTTTATAATTTCCCAAGCATTTTTTGAAGGTATTCCACAATTTAAACCAGCCATAATTGTTTTAGAATTACCTTTTGGTGAAACTCTTTGATTCTCTATAAATGATCTTAATACTCCAGAAGCTTTATTTGGTTCTACTAAAACTATTTTTGGTCTATTTTTTTTATACCTGCTCATATAATACCATATACAAGAGGCAGGCCATGAACCAACTCCACATTGAAGAAATATAATATCTATTTTAGGCTTTTGAAATAAATTAATGGAATCTTCCATTTCTTTAAAATGCGTTAGATAGCCTGACATTATTAAGGCTGGAATTTTCTCATATCCAACCCAAGAAGTATCTTGAACAAGCAACCAATTATTTAAAACACATTGCTTTGCAGCATGATTACATGTTTCTTCATAATTCATGTTAAGTTGTATAACTTCTCCTCCGAATTTAGCAATTGCATCTATTCTATTTTTAGTTGTATCTCGAGGAACATATACCACAGATTTTTTTTTATTTATAGATGCAGACCAAGCTACTGCTTTTCCATGATTACCGTCAGTTGCAGTGCAAAAAACATTTATTTTTGAGTTCTCAGTTAATATTTTATTAATCGCATAGGAAGCTCCAAGCCCTTTAAATGCATTTAAACCAAACCTTGTTGATTCATCTTTAACATAAACGTTTTTTATATTAAGTTTTTTTGATAAATTCTCAAGTTTGAATAATTTACTTATTGAATAATTAGAAAGCTTTTTATGAAAATCAATTGAATTAGAATTAGACAAGATTCTATCTGTAGCATTCTTGTTTAATTTATTGTTTGGAAAATTTAAATAAAAATCCATTTTTATTGAATTGATTTTTTCAAGATAAAATTAAATTAAATTTTAAAAAAATTATATATTTGCCCTCACTGAAAAGTAAATTCCTCCTTAGCTCAGTTGGTTAGAGCATCTGACTGTTAATCAGAGGGTCCTAAGTTCGAGTCTTAGAGGGGGAGCAAGCTTAACCGCTACACTACTCAGATAAAAGCCTTCGAGAAATCGGGGGCTTCTTTTTTTACATCAATTATTAATGAACTTGCATAAAGTTAGTAAAAAAGTGGCAACTATATGGCAACTCATTTGGCACTCTTTAATGAAGATGGATGTAGTATTAGCTTTTTCATACTTATAAGCTAACTGCGTTGATTAAAGTTTATTTTACAGGTACAGAAATAATAGTATTTCCCCAGCCCATCTTTAATGTCATATCTTTATCAAACATCATTGAAAAAGCTTCAATATTTTTCTCTGATTTTGAGGTTTTTGCTGAAACTCGAATAACATCTTGATCTTTCTTATAGTAGTATGAGCCCCAAATATTTGTAGCTCTATTGATAATTATGATCCAATCTCCTTCTACAGAAGGTATTGTAAATAAAGAATAAGTACCTGCCTTTAATGGTTTATCACCAAAAACAACATCCTTATAAAATGTGATTTCTGCCGCTTCATTTGCCCCCGTTCTCCAAATTTTATTAGGAGTTGCTAGGTCAAATAGATCTCTTCCTTTCAATTGTGGACGGCTGTAGATTACTTTAGCTATTTTATCGGATATTTTATAACTACTAGGAAATGTCGCTTTGTCCATTGGGCTTTTGTCTAAGCTTTTAAATTCTTGCGCGGTTAGTTGTAATGTGCTAATTAATGTAATCACAAAAACAAGGATGGTTAAAATTGAATTTTTCATAATATATTTTAAGTTAATATATCTACAAGTTAGTGAAAAAGTTGTTTATGGTTTATCTTATGTAGCTCTATATTTAATCTGGATTACAATTTGTAAAGTTCGGCTTCTTGGATTCTGGCCAATTGGTTATGCCACCAAAAAAACCATTGCAATTAGTTACATTAGAAACATCCCATTCACTTAAGTCCATTCCTTCAATATATTTTTCTCCGTTATTAGAAAAAAATAGCATACCCATTTCGGTAACATTACTTACATCCCAATCATTAATGTTGGGATTAATAGTGTCTAAAACGAAACCAGCTGAAATATTTGTAAAATTACTCGTATCCCAATTTCTAAGATCTGATTCAACCGGCATACTTGAATAAAATATTCCTTGGACGTCATTAAAATTGCTGACGTCCCAACTTTCAATTCCTTTGATAGGCACAAAACCAACTCCTGAGACATTAAAAATAGCAGCAAACTGAGAATCTGTTGTGTCACTAACTAAAGTTGTCACAACTTTACTAAAATCTTGTCCAGTATTTATCCATTCTTTCAAGGAAGCTAAATCAACAGCAGTATAAGTTTCCCCATTAAGATTTCCTGTTGTTCCAACGGTAACCCAACTCCTTGCTTTAATCGTTACTCCATTGTCTGTAAAATAAAATGGTAATTCCTCATCATCACTACTACAATTAAAGACAAGTGGAATAAATAGTAATAGTATTAGCTTTTTCATATCGTATGCTTGTTATTTTTAAAAGATTATTTAATAGCTTGAATATATTCTATTTCTAAATTAAATTCCCCCTGTTGTTTATCAGAAATATGAAGGCTCAATGAATTTATTTTATCAAGATTTAAAGCTGGATAATCAGAGTAGGTATATCCTCTCCAGGTTGCTTTAAAGCTTTCAACTGGAAGTTTTACAATTGTCCATTCATTTTTTTGGGATTTAAAATCACAAGAATAAGAAACACGCATATTTTTTTGCCTAAACCTTAGTTTATAATTATTTCCATCACCCTTAAATTTAATTTCAAAAAACTTTACACCATTAAGATTTTTCTTTCGTATATCCATTCTTGACGAAGCAAACCCCCCATTGTTTTCAAGAGATAGATATCCTTTAAAAATTAAGTGCTTTGAGTCGTTAATTAAAACATAAGATTTTGAAATACCACCCATAACATCATCGTTGACGATACTCCAGTTTTTTGTTCCGATATTTTTAGACGGATTAATTAAATCAAAATTCTGAGAGCAAATTGGGATTTCAAAAAATAAAAAAATAAATAGTGTTAGTATCAGCTTTTTCATTTCGTATGTTGGTTTAGTTGAAGAATAAAAGATATGGTATCATTACAGCAAGAAAACCTGCGATAATAGCGAGAATAAATTTTTGATTTTTTTTCATATTGTATGTTGTAAGATTATTATACCTAAAATAAGATATGCTAAAGCAGGAAGAATTTCAGAAATATTATCTTTTATTTTAAGTCTGACATAAACAGCTACAAGCATCATTATTATTAAAATTGCAGAGCTAAAAATTAGAACAGTATTTAACTTTAGCCCAATTAGTATTCCTATTCCACAAGCTAATTGAAAACTACCAATCTCTTTCCTTCTTTTTTCTAATCCCCATCTTCTAAATTCCAAAATCATTTTATTTGAAATAAAAGAATTTACACCATAAGCAATAAAGGATATTGATGTGAAAACTATAATTATATTATATATGTTCATTAAATTAAACCACAATTAAACGAAGCAATAAACAGAGACATAATCAAAAATATTAGTGATGGAACGAACTTGATAAAAGGGTTTTTAACTTTTATATGAGACAGTTGTGCGCACAACATAAAGAAGGCCATTGATAAGGACGCATAAATTGTAATTTCATTATACCATAAGCCAAGTATTAATAATGTTGAAGTTGATGTTTTTGCCACCCCAACAAAATTTCTTAACAGGTCTGAATATCCATAATGTTTAAATTCAACTACAATTTTATCATATCTAATAATCCAAATGATAAGAACTGAAATTGCAACGATCAATTGAAATGCTACTGAAATATTTTCCATAGTGCTAATTTATTTAATATATCTACAAGTTAGTGAAAAAGTTGTTTATGATTTATAGTGAGTTGCTCTAAATATAATGTATAAACTAATATAGTTGCAACTAATGCATCGCTATTCAATATAGTTCGTATATACCCAATAAATAGTTCCAAAAAAGATAGCAGAGCCAATAAAAACTTGCCATATTATTTGAATAGCTCCTAAAATAGGACCTGTTAACTCCGCAAAAGCAACTATTGAACCAATTACCACCATTGTTGTCCCAAGGCCTTTCAAAAAACTATTATCAAAATTCTTCCTTAAAAGTAAACCAAGAACAATTACAACGGCACATATTACTGCCGAGTAGAAAAAATTTTTGAACTCAAAATTAGACCAATCATATGGTTGGTTGTCTTCATTGTCAAATACTCTTTGTGCAAAAGCAGAGGAAATAGTTAACATACTCAATAGAGTTGTGAGAAATAGCTTCTTTAAATTTTGTATCACATATCAAATTTATAAAAAAATAGTTTTTTAATTATCTTTTTAAGAATAGTTAAATTTAGCCACTTTTTTAATGAGATTCTTTATTACATTTTCAGTAATTTGTTCTATCTATCGAATTTTATTTGGAAAATCTGAAAATACTTTACAATATGTAATAGCGATAATATGTTTATTAATAACAATTTGCAAAATTAATTAAGAAAAAGGGGTTTTAGCTTGACCTCTCCGTCTGTACAAAGTGAGTAAGTTTTATTTATTTCTAATGAATTAATATCAATTGGGCCTTGTCCGCTTAGTGATATAAGCTTCTCAAAGAGTAGATTTCTTTCTTGCATATTATTTGTAATGAATTCCAATTCATTTAGGAAAGCATTTTTAATAGCCCAACCATTTTTAAATCTTATCTCAATCCAATCTACTTCATAGTTTTTACTAGATAAGTATGTTAGTAATTCAAGTGTGTTTTCAAAAGATAAGTTCATTTTATGTTGTGGATATACCTTTTTAGACTTCCTATTTTTTGCGCTCTTTTTTCGGTAATGTAAAGTCAGGTTGTGAATACTGAGATGTTTAAAATGAATGAGCATAGATATTCTGTCAAAATTATTATTGAATTTAACGGTAAAACTCCTATGGGTGCCTTTTTGCAATTTGTTAGGATCGTCCATGTCTGCTATCCACGGAGAATATCTTAATGCTATAGTTTTAAATAATATATATTCTTGACTATCTTTCATTCATAGTATAGTTTATCATTTTTATCTTTAAAGGTCATCATAAGCTCAAAACAAAGTTGATCAATGTTTCCTTGAAATGGATTAAAAGCCGAAACATTTGAAAGAATTACTAATCCTATTTTATTTTTAATGTCTAAAGCCATTGAGGAAGTATACCCTCCAGTTCCGCCGTTATGCCAATGCCATTTATTTTCTGATTTTTCAGAGTTTATAATATGCCAACCAAGACCAACGTCTATTTGTTCATTCACTTTAATTGTCTTTTCTTTCAATAAGTTTAATTCAATATTTGACTCGTCAAAATGAGCAACTCCATACTTAACTAAATCTTCAACATTAGATAAAATTCCCCCAGCACTAACCATTGCTGAAAGATCCCAATTAGCCGTCTCCCTACCGTCTTTATTAAGACCATTAACAAGTCTTATATCGGCCTGTTCAGCATTAAGAAATGTATTCTGCATTTTGTATTTTGAGAAAATAACTTGTTTAACTAAATCTTCATAACTCATTTCATATATTTCGCTTATTGTGTAACCTAATATGCCAAAACCTAAATTTGAATATGAAGAATCTCCGATAGCATTTTTATCAATCTCCAAAAAGTTTATTAGATAATCCTCTAAATCATCATTATCATAGTATTTGTATGGGTTATCATCTAAATTTCTCAGATTAACAAGCTTTTTCTTTTCAGCTTTAGCCAATATTTCGATTATATGATAACCAAAAACTGTTTCTACAATATCTATAGAACCAATTTCATTGTTAAAAGAGAAATCCCTGAACTCAGGGGCAAATCCATCAAATATCGTAAATTCAATTTCTCCAAATTCATTGCCAACCTCTGTGTCAGATGAAAAGCTTAAAAATGATTCGAATTTTACATTATTTGTGATTATTTCTGAAAATATGCTGTCTGCTCTTCTTTTTGCAGAAAGCTTTGTATTTTGAACATCCTCGCTACTTGCTAACGCATCTTTATAAGGAATTAAGATGTGTCTAACCTTTACTATGTCGGCTGAATCAAGTTTCTCAATCTCAAAGTTAGTAGGCATCCGCGGAAGTCCTGAAGTGTGATTAGCCAGGCTCTTAAATGAAATCCTATTATCATTATTTAATTTTATATTTAAATAGTCGTTAATATAATCAGCAAGTTTTATCTTATTATCGATTGCCGCTTTTGCTAATAAATTTGCAGTAAATACTTTTGTAATTGAACCAATTTCAAAAATATGCTGATTGTTATTTATGTAAACAATCGAATCATTTTTTCGTTTTATTCCGTAATAATTTACATTATCTCCGTTTATAAATGCCAATGAAATTTCAGTATTATTAGGGAAGTATTTGGACTTTTCAAAAATTAATTTAGTTTGATTTTTAGACATTATTTTATCATTATTTGATAAACTATTTATCGCTAAGCCTGCAAGAATCTCTTCTTTAAATGTGTCAAAGTAAAAAACATCGCCTATTTTTTTATTATCATTAATTGAAAACCTGTATTCTGAAACCCAGTTTTCAAAAGTCAATTTATAAATTGAGATATTATTTTCTTCTCTAATAAATTCATTTGCAGAAATTTTACCTGCATTAGAATTTAAATTTTTAAGAAAATCTGTTAACTCGTTAATCGGTAATATTGTTTTAGTTTCTGGCGAAAATAATTTAAAAATGGACTTATAATCATCAGAGTTATAGGCTTCTATAAAACTATCAACTAATATCCTGGATTCAGCTTTTTCATCTTGACTCAGCATTGTAAGAGGAATAAATAGTAATAGTATCAGCTTTTTCATATTGTTGCTTTAATAATTTTACTTTGGGATATCTAGCTTATAGGTCCATAAAACTGAATCATATAAATAACGCATACTGTTAGAATCAGGAAATAAAATGTAAATATCCGATCCTGATAAGTCTTGAGATCCACCAGCTTCATAAGTTAACTGATAATATCCATCTTGAACAGAAAAGGTCCCAAAAAAGGCATTATCTTGAGAGCAAATTGGATTAGGATTTTCTGAATAATCAGCAACAAAATAATCAGTAAACGTACCACCACTGTTAAAATCCATATAAAGATCAGGACAATATCTTGAATTATCATAGTAATATATATCTCCATTTTCGTATTCAGCCGAATATAAATACCAATAATTAATTATTTTAGACTCGTCATCAGTGCTTGATCTTCCTGAGGTATTAGAGATGCTAGAGTGTATCTGATTATCAAATGAACCAAAAAATTGATTAGAACCTAAATTTCCAACAAAAGCACCAACATTGTAATTACGTGAAGGCTCAATTAGAGTTACATTACAATCAAGAAAACCTTTATTGTTAACGCTGCCACTAATTGTATACATCTGATTGTATTTATAAGATGTTATACTTCCGTCAACACTTCCGTTATTATTAACACTAAATGTCCAGGTTCCGGTATTTTCTCCCTCAATTAATCCAGACCATAAGCCCGCAAATTCACTGATCTGGTTCTCTATGATTTCTAAAGGCTCATTATTACAAGAAAAAATAAGTGGGATAAATAGCAATATAATTAGCTTTTTGATATCGATTGTGGTTTATCTTTTAAAAATATAACGAGTAATAAAAATTCCAGCATTATCGTCTTTTGCACCTTTACTTTCAACGGCACTTGTTACAAAAGCTAATTCCCAACCTTCAGAAATCATACTATTTATTTTCGAGCTAACAATAGCATCATTAGCAGCTATATTCTGGAACCTAATACCCCCAACATTATAAAAGTTTAATAATTTTGTTTCATCAAACGATTTTACTCTAATATCAGCTCTGTCAGATTTATTCCTTTTATTACTTTCCTCTGATTGGGATGATGTATATTGACTGAAGTCTTTTGTTTCATTAGCGGTAATTAATCTTGACCTACCTAAACCTCCAGGGACAATAGATTCAATACTTGTAATTATTTTGTATTCAACTTGAGCAATTGCATCAGCAAAAGTAAATAATGTAACAATTGCAAAAAGGATAGTTTTTTTCATAATAAGTAGCTTTTAGTTGTTTATTTTATCTACAAGTTAGTGAAAGTTATTTATGTTTTATCGTGTGTTAGTCAGTTCTTTTTTGCCTCTTCTTTTGAAAATATTGTAAATTGTAAAAACTAAATCATAATAAAATGACATCTGTTTATAATTTCTTTAAAATAAAACTATGTTTTAGAACATATTGGAGACAGTGGTTACTGTTTTTGATTATTACTTTACTATATTCATTTAATCTGTTTAGTCAATCAAACTCTTCGTTAAGTATGGAAAAAGGAGCTGTAGAGGTTCCATTTGCAGTTATTGAGGAGGCCCCAATTTTCCCTGGTTGCAAAAAAGGGAATAATTTAGAAAAAAAAAATTGTATGTCTAAAAAGATTGCAGTATTTATTCAAAGAAAATTTAATACGGATTTAGCTTCAGATTTAGGTTTAACCGGTAGAATAAGAATCAGTGTGATTTTTAAAATTGATAAAAGGGGTAATGTAATCGATATAAAAGCTAGAGCTCCACACCCAAGATTGGAAACAGAGGCTATTAGATTGGTAAGCATGCTTCCAAAAATGAAGCCAGGAATACAACGTGGTAAAGCTGTAATAGTACAATATTCTCTACCTATCATTTTTGAAATTCCTGAGGATGCAGATAATGACGAAGAAAACCCTTTTACCCTTTAATTACATGGCCCTTCAGAATATGCTATTACTCCATGCCAATTAAAAGCCTCACAGCTGTTGCCGTAAGTTATTCCATCACATCCACAAACAGGTTGAGCTTCCTCTGTACAAACCAAATCTAAATTGATTAGAGTTTCGTCAATGCACATATTTGGGACATCATCATTATCCTTATCACAAGTAAATAAAATTGCAATTAAAAGTAATAGTATTAATTTTCTTAATATTTTAATTTTCATCTATTGAGTCTCCTAATTCTTGCAGTGCTAGCCCCATTTCTAATAATTTCTTTGCACTTTCACAGTTATCAAGTAAATATGCCTCAAACTCTTCCTCATCATATTTAATTTTGATAATTGCTATTTCTTCCACCATGGATTCAAGCTTATTTTCAAGGTCATCAAGTTGTTTTTTAGCCTCTTCTTTTGATTCTTCATCACCTCCGAATGCTGATTTTATACTGAGTTGCATGATTTCAGGCATCATTTCAGTTGTTTGCGTGGTAAAATCGCATACTTTTTCTGCATCAGCCTCCATATTTGAACAGGAAGAAAATGTTATAAGAATAATAGCAAAAAATATATTTCTCATAGTCTTCAGTAAATTAATATTCGTATTCAACTGCCTGTCCTTGTAGGCCGATAGACCAATGAATTTGAACTACCTTCCATTCATTTTCAATTTTCTTAATAACGCCACTATTTCTGACATTATTTATTTCTCCAGGCTCTTGGCCAATAATAAAGGTAAAATCTAGTAATTGAGTATATGAAGCCATATCTCCAGAAGAGCTCATAACCATATTTAAGTCTCTGGTATTAAATTTAGGATTTTTAATAGCTAATTGACCTTTTATTGACGGTTCTATTTGATCCCAACCGCTAAAGAATTCTGCTTCATCCGTTCCGATTAATACAGCATCTGATGCAAAAGTAGCTTTAGCTTCTTCTAAACTACTATTAGTAAAAAAATCAAATTGACTTGAAATAAAGGCTTTGGCCTCATCGTTAGCAACTTCTAAATTCACTGGTGTATCGTTACAGCTAACCAGTAATAAAGACGTAAATAAAAAAGTTAAAATTATATTTTTCATATTTAAAATTTAATTAAACAATGAATTTAACAAAAACTTTGCAACCATTAATAAGCATATAGTATTCTTTTAAAATTAATATTTAACAATTTATTATATTTGATAAACTAACTTTAAAATATTAAATATGAAAAATATAGTTTTGACGCTATTTACTCTAACTTTTATTATGAGTTGTACTAGTGATAGCGGTCCAACTGAGCAAGATACTGCAACTTTTAACAATCACGTGGAAAGTTGGAAAATGGCAGCTAGCGGATTTACATCTGAAGACCCAGAAAAAGTGATGAGTATTTTTGCTGATTCCTTAACTTGGAATAATCCTGAAGCTTTAATGAACGTTACTAAAACAAAAGCAGATTTAACCGCAGCGGTTAATTTTTACATTAATACTTTTGACAATATTACTTTTACCGAAGATGTTTATTACGGAGGAAGTCTTTATTCTTCAGAGGAAACATCTTCCTCTCCAAATGGGCTTAGAGTATATGGCAATTGGTCTTTTACCGATCCTGAAACTGGAGCGGATGTCGCATACAAATGGATGGGAGTTTTAAGATTCAATGAAGATGGAAAAGTTTTTGATTTTGCTGATTGGTTTGATGTAAGTAGTATACCAAGTCAAATAAATGGCACATACAAAAGATAGTACAATAGTATATACAAGTTGTTTTAAATAAAGAAAACCTCTCTTTATGGGAGTGTTTTCTTTATTTAATAATTTTGGTTTAAAATAAACACTTTAAAAAATTATATTGATTATGAGAAAAATTTCATTTTTACTTTTTTTCGTTTTTAGCTCAGCAGTGGCTCAGGAAATTGACAAGTTAAATAAGCGTGAGCTGAAAGAATTAGCCAATAACCAGAAAGAACAAATTATAATAAAAAATAGTCAAATTAATGATCAAAATTTGATTATAGAAAATTCGTCCGAAAAAATTAAAGAATTAAATCAAATAAAAGCTCAGTTAGAAATTAGCTTATCAGAATCTGAGAAAAATTTGAAAGTTTTAGAAAGTTATAAGCTTTCATCAATAGATTCAATTCAAAAATTAAATGCTGAGAATGCTGTTATCCCAAACCTTGAAAATGAAATCATTAAACTGACAGATTCAATAAATAGTATTAATAATTTATTGTCTTCTTATGTATCACAAGGTCCTTCTAATGTCAACCAAAGTTCTGTTTCAACTAATTATGGGTTTTTAAATAATTTATATTTGGGATATTCTCAAATTGAGAATCAAACTTTTCGTTTAGTCCCAGCAGGCATAATAGCCGAAAACCAATTAAATAATAATAATAGAAATGAATATAATTATTATGGATATCGTATCCCTCAATTTATATCGATGAGTGAGTTAAAAATTGGGGTACAAGAAAAAAAGAAAACTTATTTGTCATACAGAAATGATGTTCAAAATTTTAAACAACTTATAAAAGACAATTATAAAATGATTTCAGGATCTAATTTATATAACTTATATTCTAAAATATTTCCCACATTTTCCTTTGTTAAAGGAAAGCTTTTAACCATAACAAACGAAAATATATCAAAGGATTTTCTTTTTTCGATAAAGGAGAAAAATACAGAAGGTGATTTAGAAAATCAACTGGGTCAAAAAGGAAAATATTTCAGTTTAACGGACGACGATGAAAAAGAATATCTATTAGAATTAATTTTAATAAATGATGAGGTATACCTTACGTTTAATTTTTATAACTACGAAAATGATCTAGCGAAATTAGGCGTGAAATGGGAAGTTACATCAAATTATGAATCAAAATTGGTTAGATATTATAATAATAGCTATGGAGAAAGGGCAGATACAGCTCAAATTAATAGCAATGATGGTGCTTTAATGGATAGTAATTATGATTATAATACTAGTAAGTATACATACTTCCTTTACGAGGACAGTGATTATTTTTTAGAATGTGATAACACGTATATGTCTATTTGGTTAATTCCGACAATATATGAAAGTCAAGTTAGAGTAAACCCTGGGATATTTTTATTTAAGCTTGAAGAAATTTAATAAAAGACATTAAATATTCATTTTTAATCTAAAATAACCGACGGGAAAATTTCAGAATTACTTTTTACAATAATATATGATGAAATTGCATAAAATGCATTCCCGCCATTTCCATCACTATTCCAATTTTCAAAGTCATATTCAAATAAAATAGTTGATCCACTAGAGCTTACATCAAGATTGTTTTTTCTTACAGGTACTACCATTCCTGGGCACCATCCAGCTCTATCCGGCTGCCAATTCCCCGGGGATTGATTGCTAATAGGGTTTGAAGAACAACCTATTGGACTAAGATTATGTTGAAATGTGTTAACATTATTAATTTTTATATTATGAGTTCTGTAGCACCATTCTGCACAAGGCCTACCATCTGCATCATAAGGTGTTGCATGTCCCCAACCGGAAATAATAGTTCTTAAATGTGAACTTTCTGAGTTAGATGGNATCTGTATAGATTTATCAAGGTCTAGGCTATGACTAACTCCATAAGGAACTCCGCTTATTGAATTTGAATGAAAATTTAAAACCTCAGAAACNGCATAATAAGGGAAATCAGGTTCTCCNTCAATATAATCAAATTCAAGACTAATTATGTCAGCTTTTGTAGTCCAATTCTCAATATATATCCTCAATTCGGCAGGACCGGTTAAAAANGATTTAAAATCGGTTACATCAAACTCTAAACCTCGCTGAAGTTGTTGAGTTCCAACCCAATAAGGGGTAATGTACCTACCTATTTCAAACCATTCGCCTGACGCTTGGTCTTTGACCGAGATATTTGCAAAACGATCCCAATCATCACANCCACTACTTGGGCAATCAATTTGTAAAAACATTTTTATTTGTTGAATATTGCTTAAGTCATCATGAAGATTGAAAATTTGAGTTGCAGATTGATTAAATCCTCCTCCATATCCCAATGCTTGATTTTGAAANGCTTGATAGGAATATGTCAATGCTGTACCAATACCAAATAAATTTACATTAATATCATTGTTAATNTCATCTGATGAAATTTGAAGTGTGGAATAATAATTAATAGCTTCAGTTGGTATAAATCTAATATATAACTCGTTGGAAATTTCTGGTTGGAAAGTAATTAAGTTTGAAAAAGAGGTATTGTCAAACGAAGCTTCNTAGCCTTCAGGNACTAAAATAGATATTTCTGAGNCTATATTCTCAGCACTAATAACAATTACTTTAGATTCAGAGGCTTGACTTANCATAGTATTTTCAAAAGAAATTGAATTTTGATCTGTAGAAATACTTGCAGGTAAATTTATTGCCGGTGAATTTCCGGAGTCTTCATCTGAGCTGCAGGTTAGTACAAGAAAGCAAAATAATAATTGACATAAATTTTTCATAATTAAAATATTCTATAGTTTTTATATTATTTAAATTTTAAAGATTGATCCTTAATTTTATTAATTCGTAGNGTTAAATAGTCAAGGAAATAATTTTGATATAGTTTCCACGGTAATTTTGAGCCTTGTTTCGGAAACAAATGAGAAGACCTATGAATATATCCAGAATTTAAATTTAAGAGGGGTGAAATATTCATTTCTTTATTTATTACTTTAGGCATAAAATATTTAAAATTATTCTTTTTCATAAAGTTAAATAATCTGCTTGCATACTCACTGGTTAAATCACTTTTTAAAGTCCAAGAAGCATTGGTATATCCAGCAAAAAAAATACAATTCGGTAATCCACTTAGCATTAATCCTTTATATGTAATACCATTTGATGGATTATAGGTTTTATTATCAACCGTAATTTTAGCTCCTCCAAAAGCAAGTAATTCTAGACCAGTAGCTGTAACAATAATATCTGCAGTTAATTTTTTCCCAGATTTTAACTTTATTCCGTTTTTTGTAAAACAACTGATTGTGTCAGTGACTATTTTTGCTTTACCATCCCTAATTGCTTTAAAAAAATCGCCGTCAGGTGCTACACAAAATCTTTGATCCCATGGGTTATAATTTGGCTCAAAATGAGGTTTAATAGGAAATTTACCCAATTGCTTTTGGGCCCCTTTAATAAGCCATTTTTTCATTTTCTTTGGCCAGATTTTACAAGCTTGAAAAAATAAAATTTGCACAAAAATATTTTTAAACCTGATAATGCCGTGTGCTAATTTTTTAGAAAATAATTTTTTTATAATTTTTGCTACTTTATCTTTATTCGGAAATGCCCCAATATATGTTGGAGATCTTTGAATTAGAGTAATTTCTGAGGTTATATCAGCCATTTTAGGTACAATTGTTATCGCAGTTGCACCACTTCCAATAACTATTACTTTTTTATTTTTGTAATCAAGATCTTCAGGCCATCTTTGAGGGTGAATTATTTTACCGTTAAAATCATTTGAATTTTTAAAAGTCGGGGTATAACCCTTTTCATAATTATAATAACCTGTGCATGAAAANAAATAGTTAGAGTAATGTNTTATCTCTTTTTGATTTTTATTGTTTCTAACCNAAACCGTCCAGAGATTTTTAGCTGAATCAAAACTTACTTTTATTACTTGCGTTTGAAAAGTTATTTTATCTAAAATGTTGTATTCAATTGCTGCATCTTTTAAGTAGCTTAAAATATTGGGCGCGTCTGCAAATGACTTTGGGTTGTCCCAAGTTTTAAATGAGAATCCAAANGTATACATATCAGAATCTGATCTTATTCCAGGATATTTAAATAAGCTCCAAGTTCCACCAATTTCATCCCTTGACTCAAAAATCTTATAAGACTTTTCTGGGTTTTTCCTTTCTAAATGACAAGCTGCTCCAATTCCGGAAAGACCTGCGCCAATAATTATTATATCTGAAAAATTTTTCAATTTATAATTTTTACCAAATACGTACTCTTTCTTCTGGAGCTAAATACATACCGTCGCCTTCTTTTACNTCAAAAACTTCATAGAATGCATCAACATTTTTTAACGGCTGAGTAGCTCTATTATAACCAGGAGAATGTGGATCAGTTGTAATTTGGCTTCTAAGTGCATCTTCACGAATTAATGTCCTCCAAACAGTTGCCCATGACATAAANAATCTCTCCTCTGCACTGAACCCGTCAATAAGTTCAGGCCGCCCATTTTCTTCAATATGCAATTTAAGCCCATCATAAGCTCCTAAAACTCCACCTAAATCACCAATATTTTCCCCCAAAGTGAATTTACCGTTAATATATACACCATCAAGTACTTCAATAGCACTATATTGATCAGCTAGTTTGTTCCCCCTTTTTTCAAATTCTATTAAATCATTTTCTGTCCACCAGTTATTAACGTTACCATCCCCGTCAAATCTTGCCCCAGAGTCATCAAAAGCGTGTGATATTTCATGACCGATAACTGCACCTATTCCTCCATAATTCACTGCTTCGTCTGCAGTATAGTTATAAAATGGAGGTTGTAGAATCGCTGCAGGAAAAACTATTTCATTATTTAACGGATTAAAATATGCATTTACTGTTTGAGGAGACATTCCCCACTCAGTTTTATCTACAGGTTCACCAATTTCTGAGATATTTTGATCAAAATTCCATTTAGAAACAGCAAACATATTTTCAGCAAAGCTATTTTCTTGATTTACCTGTAAATCTGAATAATCTTTCCATTTATCGGGGTAAGCAATTTTTACTGTAAATTTGTCAAGTTTTTCAATTGCTTTGAGTTTTGTCTCTTCACTCATCCAATCTAAATTTTTAATTCTACTCTGAAAAGCCTTTATGACATTTTTGATCATTTTTTCAGCTTTTTCTTTAGCTTCTGGAGGGAATTTGGCATCAACATATAATTGACCTATAGCTTCACCTACGCTTCCGTTAACGGTTGCTAGTGCCCTTTCTTCAGCAGGTCTTTGCACTTTAGATCCATATAATCTTTTACTATAAAATTCCCAGTTTGTTTTTTCAATTTCTGTAGTCAAATAATTTGCTGCGTTATCAATAGTAGACCACTTCATTAAANTTTTTAAATCATCAATTGATGTATTTTTTAAAATTTTATTTAGTTCTTTCATGTATTCTGGCTGCATTACAAGAACTTTATCTAAAGATTTTTTAACGCCCATATCATTGATTAATTTATCCCAATCTATCAAGGGGGTTAGCGAGCTTAATTCAGAAATATTCATAGGATTATTGAAATTTCTGATATCACGACTTTGTACTTTGTCTAATCTTGGTACAGCAAGTTTAGTTTCTAAATCGAGAATTAAATTTGCTGCTTTTTCGGCATCTAATATATTATAACCTAAAAATTGAAACATTTTTGAAACATGTTTCAGATAATCATTTCGAATTTCTTTAGTTTTTTCATCTTCATCAATATAATAATCTCGTTGAAGCCCTAATCCACCAGGGAAAACCCATGCTGTATTCATACTACTATCGTTTAAATCTGGATTAGCNCCAATTCCTGCAAAAGGTGCAGAGATTCCTGTAATTGTTGCGTATACAGTTTGTAAATCATAAATGTTATTAATTCCATCAATTGCTTCTAATAAGTGTTGAATGGGTTGTATACCGGCCTTATTTCTTGAAACTGTATCAAGTTTTGTTTCAAATATTAATAACGCTTTCATCTGATCAGAACCGTCATTATAGCTATTATTATTTTGTGCTGATTTGATTATATTAAGGACATCTTGCCTGGTGGTTTTACGCAATACTCCAAACCCTCCCCATCTAGATTCATCGTCAGGGATTACGTTAGTTTTCATCCAATTTCCGTTAACATAATTATAAAAATCATTCTTTGGGTCAACACTGACATCCATATTTTCTAATATTATACCTGGAATTTTGGTTTCTGAATTGTTTACACAGTTTGTTATAATCAGTAATAACATCAATAGTGTAAAAAAGATTTTCTTAGAAGTCATTTTTTATATTTTTTGCAATTTACAAAAAATGTTATTCAAACATTTTTTGTTACTTTATATTATCTTATACTATTTTTGTAATATGAAACAATTCTTAATTTTGGGATTTTTATTATTCGGTTCTTTATCATTTGCAAATGAAAACTCTGAGTTAATATCTTTTAATAATATCTCATTTGAGGAGTTTAAAAGTTTAAAGAACTCTAAAATTAAGATAAATAAAATGTTCAAAAGACAAAATAAAACCAACATTTTACAGGGAACAACTTTAAATAAATTAATAAATAAATTTACAAAAAAGAATTATTTGTCTTTGAAAATTAAAAGAGCCAACGAAAAAGAAAACGAATTAAAAATTTCATTTTCTAAAAGCTCAATTGCAATTAAATATATGCTTGACTGAGTTAATACATTGCTGTAGTTATTAATCTGTAAATTAACCAACAGATTACTACTGCAAATAAATATTTTCTATTTTTTTTATACCATTCCATAATTATTCACTGATATTTTTCAAATACTTAAAATGAGTTCTACTTAATTTATTTCCAACTACGGATTTTATTTGGGCAAACTTATGTGTCTTATTTTTGGTTTCTAANAATATACTTTTAATTGCTGGATTTAATTTTTCCTGCTTCATAAGCATATCTATCCTTTCGATAAAATATGATTGTAATCTTTGCTCAGAAAGATCTGGATTAAACGANGGTTTACTGATTAATGATTCAAATAAATTATCTACTAATTTTTTTACAGAAAGTGCATTTCCAGCAAGAGATTCTTTTGCTGACAACATTCTATTAAGTTTATCCACACTTAAAATTCTATTTAAAGCTCCAAGCTGAAGCCCTTGAATTGAACCNAACACCCCTTCNCCTTTAATTTGAGANACTAATTCACTTTTCATAAGCCANCCTTGAGTATTCCAAAGATTTTTATCTAAAAAACTTAAGGCCTCAAGTTGCTTTTTCTGATCTACATTAACAAATCTTGTAATTCCTTTTTGGTTTTCATTGTGTGGGGTGTCATATATGCCGCCAACTAGAGAAATTACATGATAAATATACCTTCTGTAAACTCCTATTAATTCTCCATACAGCTCATTTAATTCGTCATAATTTTCATTAGGTTCTACAACCCATTCTGTTAAATTATCAGCAACAATCTTTAAATTTTTAATTCCATATGTACTAGCTTTTATAGGATCATCACCAATATTTTCTGTTTGAGAATTTGGATCATTACCATACCCCCCAAACATGTAAATAGGATTTAATGATTTAGAATCAACAATTTTCTTTAATATTATTTCTTCATCATCCGGACTTTTACCGAAATATCGGTACCCCCATTCAATTGAGTAATCATCATAAGGCCCCAGTTGTCTTACAAATCTTATATTTTCATCACCTGGTTGAGCCACATAATTATATCTAGCATAATCCATAATAGTGCTTGCAATACCAAATTTTTGAGTAAATGAACCTGATCTCAATGAATCTACATCATATGCACTACTGGCTTTCATGTTGTGTGGTAATCCCAAAGCATGACCAATTTCATGTGAGATAACTCTTCGCATCATTTCACCAATCTCTTTTTCTGGGGTATTTAAAGTTCTAGCTAGTGGATTTGCAGCTCCAGTTTCAAGCAAATATCTATTTCTGTAAGATCTGAGATGGTTATGATACCAAATAATATCGCTTTCTAAAATTTCACCGGTTCTAGGATCAGAAACACTAGGCCCAGTAGCATTTCTTGTTGTTGAAGCTACATATCTTACAGTAGAGTATCTGATATCCTCCGGATTAAAATCAGGATCCTCTTCTTCTGTAGGAGGGTCTTTTGCTATTATTGCATTCTTAAAACCTGCCTTTTCAAAAGCAGAATTCCAATCTTCAATTCCCATTTTAAAATATTTTCTCCATTTAATTGGTGTNGCAGGATCAAGATAATAGATGATGGGTTTTTTAGGTTCTACCAATTCACCTCTTTTATATGCTTCAATGTCAGATGGCTCCAGCCTCCAACGACGAATTATATTATAACTGTCTGATTTTAATTTTTCTGAACTATAATTAATTTTTTCAAGTGTAAACCAACCAACACGTTTATCTTCATATCTGATAGACATTGGGATGTCGGGTAAAGCAATTATTGAGTGGTTTAATTGGAAGCTTAGTGTTTTTGTTCGATTTCCTTTTGGTGCTTTATTAGTACTAAAAGTGAGAGTGTGAAGAATTTCTGTATTTTTCGGAAAACTAACTGCAGAGTCGATAAAACTTCTTTTTCTATCAACCCCCCCGATTTTATAATTGTCCTTTTCATAAGAACGAATAACATTAAACCCAGGTGAGTCTGACATAAAGTAGTTTGTAACATCAATTAAGTATCTGTTTTTATCAGAATTTTTGATTTCAAACGATGCTAATATTGGTTTGAAATTATTTTCTGAAACACTGATAGAAATAGGATCATTTTTGTCAGCAATATTTGTAAAACTAACCTCTTTTAANAGAATTTTGTTGTTGTTTTTTTCAAATTGAACAACATGTTCAGCTGTTTTGGACCCAGCGTTTAAATAACCCGAATAATCTGATGGAAGTTGTGCAAATCGAGTTACCACCAATAGTTCTTTTTCAAGCAAATCATGAGAAATTTCAAAAAATAAGTCATTTTTTTTATTACGATAAGTAGTGATTAAACCCTCACTAATATTCATATCAATTGTTATTGAATCAATAGTCTTTAATGGAATTTCCTTTTGAGCAAAACTTTTTAAAATAAAAGTTGAACAAATAATAAAAGATAGTAAAAGCCTCATTTGGATTATTTTTAATACAATTTACAAAACACTTTAAAAATTTTAATAATTAGACTAATTTAATAAATATTGATCATTCTTTAATTGATTAGGAATTATAGTATTTTTTTTATTAATTGCATCAAAATTAAAACCCAGCATCTTGGAAACAATTTTCGCTAATCAGGATTTATCAAATTTGATTGTAAATCTTTTCTTAAATATTTTTATCGTTTTTTTTATTTCGAAATTCATTTATCTGAAATTTAACAATAAAGGTAAAAAATCCCTTAATGAATTTTTCTTTACTTATAATTCTGCAGGCTTGATAACATTTTTATTATGTTTTTTATTAAGTAATGTGAAATTAGATTTAGGTTTTGCATTAGGTTTATTTGCAATTTTTGCCATTCTTCGATTTAGAACTGAAACAATAAAAGTTAAGGAAATGACATATTTTTTTGTTATAATNGGNGTCTCTGCAATTAATGCCCTTTCTAATAATAATTCNAGTANTTTAGAATTGGTTATTTCTAACGGCTCAATAGTTATATTACTATTTTTATTGGAATATTTTATAAATAAAGCTTCTCTCAGTCAAGAAAACTCCAAACAAAATTAATTTAANACAATAAGAAGAAAAAAAATAAGTTNTAATAATACTATAATATATTCAACTTATGAAAAAACTTATTTTTTTACTTGCCTTAATATTTGGTCTTTCTTGCAGTAATTCAGAAGATACTACTGTAAAGATTGATACAGNTCAACTGGCAGCAGACTTAATTTCAATGTCTAATGATTATCAGCAAGCTTATATCCTTCAAGACTGGGAAACAGCTAGCAAATGGATTTCATCTGATTTGGGGACTACAATATTTAATTCAAATGGATCAAAGCTTGTCACTCAGGACGAACAGCAGGTTACTAATACTACCAGAGGATGGGATTTTGGCAAATTTGAAATGTCAAATCATCAGGTCTCATTTTCTTCTGACACAAATACAGCTGTGATAACATTTGATGCTGATGGATTAATTAATTTTGAAGATGGTGAGCAGAATGTTGGTTATGCAACTAGAGCATCTCAAACATGGGTAAACCATAATGGAGACTGGAAAGTAATGCATTCTCACTGGTCACCTAGAACAAATTCTCAAGGAATTCCACAACAAGATTAATAATATTTTTTGTAAAATAAGAACCCCGACTTTCGGGGTTTTTTTTATTCACTAACTTTGTGCTATGAAAACAAAAAAAGAAATAGTAAAAGACTGGATAACAAGATATACAGGAGTAGAAATTTCTTCCTTTGGGGAGTATATACTCTTAACTAATTTTCAAAAATATGTTGACGAATTTGCATCATTTAATGATGTTAAGGTTGATGGGCACGACAAAAACATGTCTTCTTCAACNTATAATAATATTACAATTATAAATTTTGGTATGGGGAGTCCAAATGCTGCAACAGTTATGGATTTATTGACAGCGCTAATGCCAAAGGCTGTCTTATTTCTTGGTAAATGTGGAGCTTTAAAAAATCGAATACAAATAGGAGACTATATCCTACCAATTGGAGCCATAAGAGGAGAAGGAACATCAAATGATTATTTCCCTATTGAAGTGCCAGCAATGCCTTCTTTTTCTTTACAAAGAGCAATTTCTTCAGCCTTGAAGTACAATAAAACCGACTACTGGACTGGTACTATTTTTACAACTAATAGAAGGGTTTGGGAGTTTGATGTCAAATTTAAAAAATATCTTAAAAAAGTTAGAGCTTATTCTATTGATATGGAAACAGCAACTTTATTTTCAGTTGGATTTCATAATAGAATTCCTACTGGCGCACTACTTCTTGTAACAGATCAACCTATGATTCCTGACGGAATAAAAACAAATAAAGGAGATGATAAGAACTCTAAGCTATATGATAAAAATCATTTAGAGCTAGGAATTGCATCATTAAGGGAAATTATTAAGTATGATAATACTGATACTGTAAGACACTTAAAATTTTAATTTATTTACGAACAAAAGAAATTTTCCATTAAATCCAAAACTGTATTTTCTTTTAACTAAAGTTTAATTTTTTTAATAATTATAAAATATTAGACACTCTAAACCCAAAAATACTTTTTTAGTTAAGGCTAATTTTAGGATTGGTAGTTAATCAAAAACAAAAGTTAAACCCGCATTTTCTTGTAGTCTTTTTAAAAGTGAATTACCCAATGCTACTGAAGGTGTCAATATTCCATATGTTTCAGGAAGTTTATCTAAAGCTAAACACACTGCACTTTCAGCTAACATTTTAGAAGTTGAACCATATCCAGGATCCATATCTCCAATTACTTTACTGACATATATTGTATCATCCGTTGTTAGATAAAATCTAAGATTATAGTATCCGTTAATTCTTGTTTTCTCGGAGGGTCCTTCACCTGACTTTGGTAATATAAAATCAACAATGTTTTTTAACAAGCTACCTTTTTTTCTTGTTGCCAGAAAGATCGGAATTAGGCTCATGTAACCTTTTATTTTTCCAGAAATTCCTTTACCTGCAATTGTTGCTTCATCATAAGAAAAGTCTGATCCGTATTTGAAATCAATTAATGCATGACTTCTCCTCACAATTTTTGTGTTAATCCCAGCCATTACAAAAGGACCTATCCAAGAATTAGATACTTTGTCAAAAATTACTTTTCTAAGATCAGGCTTATCAGGCCCAAATTGTTTTCCTTTAGGATTTAGACCATAAGGATTTGCTAAAGTTTTTCGGACATCTTTATCAACTCTTGCTTCTTCTAAAACATTGGAAAGGCTATTGTAAGTTCCACCACTAATACCTCCTTTAGCACCAGCTACCCTCATATTTATCATTTGGGCATATTTACCTGTTTTTTCAAAAACTTTTTTTTGAGAATGGTAAACACCCATATCTGATGGGACTGAGTCAAAACCACAGGAATTAACTATTTTAATACGTTTTTCTTTTGCTGTTGAATGATATTTATCAATAATTCTTCTTATCCACTGAGTTTCTCCTGTAATATCACAATAATTTGTTTTTGCCTCAACACAGGCTTCTACTAAATATGTTCCGTATTTTGCATAGGGGCCAACAGTTGTGCAGATGACTTTTGATCTTTTAGCCATTTTTGTAAGACTTTCCTTATCAAAACTATCGGCAATAATAATTCTAGAGTCATCAATTTTTAACTTTTTTTGAAGTTTTAAAAGTTTGTTTTGGTTTCTTCCTCCGATTGCCCATTTTAATTCATTGTATTCATAGTTTTTGCTTATGTATTCACAAACTAAATCTCCTGTAAAACCAGTAGCACCCCATATTATTAAATCAAAATCTCGATTGTTTTCCATATTGATAATTAGATAAATTTATACTATT
>NZUH01000019.1 GCA_002697255.1 Flavobacteriaceae bacterium
CCTAGTTCCAGACCCAGCCCAACCCAAAAAGGAAGACCAGTTCCTCCATTTTCAAGGCCCTCAGGACCTGTAACCCAATTCCAATTTCCTTCAATTCCTTGATCACTTGCACCAATCCAACCAGCTCCACCAGTTTGTTCAGCTGAAATTTGATTCTCTTCGTCAGAAAGAATTGTGACTAAATATCCTTGTAATCCATAATAATTTGAGTTTGCAGCAGCCTGTTCAGCTTGAATCCATGTAATTCCAGCTTGTTCAAAATATACATAGTAATGACCAGTTGAAGGAAGATAATTTGCATTTCCAATTGTAAACGAGAATGATTTATCTGACGGATTAGGATTATTAGAAAAAAAAACTACTTCGTATACTGCAGTTATTATATCTGCAATCGGAATATCATTTCCTGTCAAACTAGATATTTCAAGTTTACCGTCAGCTACATTCCAAGAAATATTTAAATCAGGGTCAGATCCGTTATAAATTAGCTGGTCTTCACCAGGAACATATCCTTCAGAAATTTGAATATATAATGCATCCAGTGTTGTGCTATCAGGATCTTCAATATTAAAATTTGTTACAATATTTTGCTCTGTTTGGGGGCAATAAATACCTTCGCCTTCTGAAAATATAGTTGGAGGTAAATTATTTTGGGAAATACTATTAACAGAAATTATAAAAATCAAAAAATAAAATAATTTGACAAAATTTTTTTTCATATAAAAATTACATTTTGATAATAGTAAGAATTGTATAAAAATATAATATATAGAACTTTATACAAAGTGTTAATAGATATATATTTTTGATTAATCATTAGATATTAAAGCTGATTATTAATCAATATTTTTTACAATTTCTCTAGATAATTCAGCGAAAAAAGGTATGCCAATTTCTTTATAGTCATATAGGTTGTCATTATATATTTTATTACTATTTACGTTAATTGTTGCGGTCAGAATGACTGAATAATATTTCAAATTTATTAATGCAGTTTCGGTTAGATGACCATATGCACTTCCTGTTTTATTATAAATGGAAATTATATTGTTTTTCAAAATGTTTTTACCATCCCCATATATGAATCTTTTTACATAATTATCAGGGTAAATTTTTGGATCTAGGCCTATGTCTCTAGGAAGTTTTGACATACTTTCTTTTAAAAAAACTAGTTGTTTTTTAGAGATATTGAAAGTTTTACTTTTATCAAAATTTTTAGGAAAAAATAAAATTTTTATCATTTCATGTAAATCAGTGATTGATATATAATTTTTTCTAGAAAAATCCATTGGTTCATTTATTAAGACACCATTTTTTACATGTGCTTTTCCTTTTTTTAATTTTTTTAATTTTAAGTTTCTAGGTTTTAAATTTTTATTTTGTAGTGTAATTATAGAATCTTCTAAAAAAAAATTAATTTTCTTTGATATTAAGTTTTCAGAATTAGCTGTTGACAGTCTGTGGAATATCCTTGCTCTTTTGAACCCTTTTGCTTTTAACTTTAAATTTATATAATCCTGACCTAAAAATTCAAATAACCTGTTACTGGATTGATTACTACTTATAACAAATATTTTTTCAATTTCTTCCCTAATAGTCGTTGTCAACGTGTCATCTTTAATTTTGAAAGAAGTATTTAAATTAATTTCATCTATTTCATTTATTTTTTCAATACTAAACAAGGCTATTGGTAGTTTCACAGTGCTTGCTGGATAAAAATATTTTTTTGAATTTACTCTAAAGCTGTAATCATTAAAATTATTACTTGAATCAATTATTGTTAACTTAATTTGTAATTCAAATTCATTAATATTTTTTTTAATTTTTTCAATCTTTTTATCTTTTGAATTTAGGGCAATTTTAATCGGGTTTTTAGTTGATATACAGCTAAAACTAAATAATAATATTATTATTAAAATAAAATTTTTCATTAATCATAAAAGTATTAATAAATTTTTGATAAATAATCATAATTTAATTTCATGAGTTAGATTTAAAACTGATATGTTTATTACATTTGTTTAGCTAAATATTTAATATGAATTTACACGAATTTCAAGCAAAGGAAATTTTAAACGGATTTGGAGTTAGAATTCAGAGAGGTTATGTGGTATCAACAGCCAATGATGCAGTTGAAAAAGCCAAAGATCTAAACAGAGAAACGGGGACTAATTTTTTTATTATAAAAGCTCAAGTTCATGCTGGTGGTAGGGGTAAAGGTGGTGGAGTAAAACTTGCGAAATCTATTGAAGATGTTTATGAAATTTCTCAAAAAATCATTGGTATGAACTTAATAACTCCCCAAACCTCAGAAAAAGGAAAAAAAGTTCATCAAGTTTTGGTTGCAGAAGATGTTTATTATCCTGGTAATAGTGAGGTAGAAGAATATTATATATCTGTTCTACTGAATAGAACTACTTCTAAAAATATGATAATGTATTCAACTGAAGGAGGTATGGATATCGAAACTGTAGCGGAAAACACACCTGATTTAATTCACACTTTAGATGTTTGTCCTATTGAAGGCTTGACCGATTTAAATGCTCAAGAGATTGCTTTAAATCTTAAATTAAACGGAAACGCAAAAAATGAAATGATAGATTTTGTTAAAGCACTCTACAAAGCTTACGATAAATCAGATTCTTCCCTTTTTGAAATTAATCCTGTTATCAAAACTAGTGATGATAAGATATTAGCAGTTGATGCAAAGGTGTCCATTGATGACAATGCATTATTCAGACACCCTGATTATGCAGAGATGAGAGATGTTAGGGAAGAAAATCCAATTGAGGTTGAAGCAAAAGAAGTAGGATTAAATTATGTTGATCTAGAAGGAAATGTCGGATGCATGGTTAACGGTGCAGGTCTAGCAATGGCTACAATGGATTTAATTAAGCAAGCAGGAGGTGAGCCTGCAAACTTTTTAGATGTTGGAGGAACCGCCGACAGCGAAAGAGTAGAAACCGCTTTTAGAATTATAATGAAAGATCCTGATGTTAAGGCTATTCTTATCAATATTTTCGGAGGAATTGTCAGATGTGATCGCGTTGCAAACGGAATTGTTGATGCTTGTAAAAACATGAAGGATGAAATTTCTGTTCCGATAATTGTTAGATTGGAAGGAACAAATTCAAAAATAGCTAAAGATATTATTGATTCGTCTGGGTTAAATTTCCACAGTGCAGTTGAATTTAAAGAAGCTGCAGATAAAGTTCAAAAAGTATTAGATACTGCTTGATTTGAGTTCTTTCATTTTTTTAATTTGATCTCTGTAAATAGCCGCAGATTGAAAATCCAATTCCTTAGCCGATTTTTCCATTTCTTTTCTTAACTCTCTAATTTTTTTATCAAACTCTTTAGACTTTTTAGGTATTTTAAAATCAATTATGGTATTATCTTTAATTTCAGTTTTATTTATTAATAATTTCTGTGTTAATGGATTCTCAATTCTTTTTACAACAGGTTTTGGAATGATGCTGTTTATTTTGTTGTATTCTGCTTGTTTTGATCGTCTATAATTTGTCTCTTCAATTGTTTTGTTTATGCTTTTTGTCATTTTATCAGCATATAAAATTGCAATACCATTTATGTGCCTAGCTGCTCTACCCACAGTTTGGGTTAATGATCTATGAGACCTTAAGAATCCTTCTTTGTCAGCATCAAGTATCGCAACTAAAGAAACCTCTGGTAAATCGAGTCCTTCCCTAAGTAAATTTACCCCAATCAAAACATCAAATTTATCTTCTCTCAGTCCTTGCATGATCTCAACTCTCTCGATTGTATCAACATCTGAATGAATATATTTTGACCTTATTTCAATCTTGGTAAGAAAGCTTGTTAATTCTTCTGCCATTTTTTTGGTAAGTGTCGTGACAAGTATTTTCTCTTTAAGGTTAACCCTTTCTTGAATTTCATCAATCAAATCATCAATCTGATTCTTTAAGGGTTTGATAATTATTTTTGGATCTAAAAGACCTGTAGGTCTTATTATTTGCTCGACAATAATTCCTTCGCACATACGCAGTTCATAATCTGCAGGAGTTGCACTAACATAAATAATATTATTTTGAAGCAGCTCAAATTCCTCAAATTTTAACGGACGATTATCCATAGCAGCTGGCAGTCTAAACCCATACTCAACAAGATTTTCTTTTCTGCTTCTATCCCCGCCATACATTGCTCTAACTTGGGGAAGAGTTGCATGACTCTCGTCTATAATTGTCAAATAATCGTCTGGAAAATAGTCTAAAAGACAAAATGGTCTAGTTCCTGGTTTTCTACCATCAAAATATCTTGAATAGTTTTCAATCCCAGAGCAATATCCAAGTTCTTTAATCATTTCCATGTCAAACTCCGTTCTTTCTTTGATTCTGTTTGCTTCAAGTGTATTTCCAATTTCCATGAAATACTCATATTGTTTTAATAGATCATCCTGAATTAGTTTTATGACATCGTGAATTTTATCGGGTGAACTAACAAATATATTAGCTGGGTATATTGTTATTGTTTCCTCTTTGTTAAAAATTTCATTTGTATAAGGATCAAACTTTTCAATTTCTTCTATCTCCTCACCGAAAAAATGAATTTTGTATGCAAAATCTGTGTGAGCTGGAAAAACATCTATCGTATCACCTATTACTCTAAACTTTCCCTGCTTGAATTCATCACTTATGGATCTAGAATATAAGCTTTGGACNAGTTTATTTAGCAGCGAGGTTCTTGTAATGTTAGAATTGTCCTTAATCTCAATCGTATTATTTTTAAATTCTTGAGGATTTCCCATNCCATANATACAAGANACAGACGCNACAATTATTATATCNTTTCTTCCAGAAAGTAGNGCGGAAGTTGCACTTAATCTTAGTTTTTCAATCTCNTCGTTAATTGAAAGATCNTTTTCAATGTAAACACCTGTAGTTGGAATGTATGCTTCAGGTTGATAATAATCATAATAGGATACAAAATATTCTANGAGGTTATCAGGAAAAAAANTTTTAAATTCTGAATATAGTTGTGCAGCAAGAGTTTTATTGTGAGCTAAAACCAATGTTGGTTTTTCAACCTGTTTTATAACATTGGCAANTGTGAAAGTTTTTCCAGATCCNGTTACACCNAATAAAGTTTGATGTTTTTCCTTGTTTTCAATTCCTTTAACAAGAGATTGAATGGCGGTAGGCTGATCGCCGGTAGGAGTAAAATCGGTTGTTAAATTAAACTTCATTGGATTGTACTATTAATGATATTGTTCATCTTCTAAATCATTTTCATCTTCAGTATTTTCTTTTTCAAAAATTTTTTCAGGTGCTTTTTCGGGTGGATTTCCAGCTGAAAAGATTATTCTTGGATAAATGACAGAATCGATTTCTTGAGCTTCCTCAATTAATTTGACATAAAATGTCCACATGTTCATGAAATCATATACATATAAAAGTTTTGGATTGCTGTTATTAAGAATATTTGGCAATAAAATTGAATCCATTACATCAGTAGAATCGTCAAAACCCATTAAACTTATTTCATTGATTTGATTCCATTCTTCATCTACGGTGTAAAAAGATGCCATCTCATTAGCACTAAAATTAAAGGATAATAAAATAAACTCATGCAAATCAGTGAGTGATGAGTTTTTATCAATTTCAACATCACGTAAGATATCTTCTTTGGTATCGTTATCAAGAATTAATCTAAGCCTATAAATCATTTGCTTGTAATTTATTTTCTTTTAAAAAATTTTGAAGTAATATATAAAATTGAAGTCCAAAAATTATGCTAGCAAGAACTAAATGCGCAGTTTGTGTTCCAAAAGGAAAATCAAAATAGAACATTGACACACCGGTTATTATCTCAAATAAAAGGAGGATCATAACATAGTTTATGTATTTATTTCCAAGACTCAGTTGTTTATTAATTAAAAATAGAGCTGTATTTACACCAATTACAATTATTGAAAAGGTTCTATGATACTCATATATAATTGGAATTTCATTAAACCAATCTGATTTGTTATAATAATTTAATTGAGCCTGTTCATCCACAAATTGTCTAACCTGTGTACCTAAAACAATTTGAATCAAAGTAAGAAATAATCCAAAAATAATTAAAAATTTAAATGTTTTATTAGTTTTTACAACCCTCTTGCTTCCAGAGTATACAAGATAGATAAGTAGGGCTACAATAAATAAAGCCATTAACATGTGCATGGTAATTTTATAGCCAGCTAAGTTTGAATCAACAACAGTTTTTCCTAACCATGCCTGTAACCCCATAGCAAATACTGTAAGTACTGAAATTAGGGTAAGGTGCCTAAATTTTTTATAATAGACTATCGATAAAATTGTAAAAAGTAAGATCGGGATGCCAGATATTGCACCAATCAGTCGATTAATATATTCAATCCATGTGTGTAATGGGTTAAAAATAATATAGTTGTGTTTATCGTAAACTTGCCAGTTATTTAAATTTAAACTAGTGTCACTTTTAAAATCAGATTTAGCGACCAATAACTCTTCCTGATTATAAATTATCATTTGTCCTTTATTATAATCTGAATTGGGTTTGAATAGGATTTGAGATTTTTCTGTTGGTGGAATATAAAAACCAAAACATTTTGGCCAATCGGGACAACCCATACCTGAACCGGTCATTCTTACAAATGCTCCGGCTATGATTACAATGTAGATTAGAACTAAAGATATTTTAGTTAACCTGTAAAAATTATTTTCCATCCGATAATCCTAGTTTTTCACCTTCTTTTATCATAAGCTTAAAAGCTTCCTCATAATTATTTTCAATATCACCTTCTAAAATAGCTTCTTTTATACTTTCTTTTATTGAACCTATTGTTTTACAGGGTTTTAAATTAAATGTTTTCATGATTTCAGCACCTGTAATGGGCGGTTGAAAATTTCTAATATTATCTTTTTCTTCAACTTTAATAATCTTTTCTCTAACCAGTCTGAAGTTTTCATGATATCTTTTAAATCTAGATTTATTTTTGGTAGTAATATCCGCTTCACATAATGTCATCAGATCATCAACAGCATCACTTGCGTCAAAAATAAGTCTTCTTACCGCAGAATCTGTTACATTATTTTGAGCTAAAACAATAGGTCTTGAGCTCATAAGCACAAGCTTTTGAACATATTTCATTTTTTCGTTTAGAGGCATTTTAAGTCTCTTAAACAATTTATATACCATTTTACTTCCTTCAAACTCGTGTCCGTGAAAAGTCCATCCAATTTTTTTATCAAATTTCTTGGTAGGTGCTTTTCCAATATCATGAAGCAATGCTGCCCATCTTAACCACAAATTTTCTGTGCTTTTACATATATTGTCCAAAACTTCAAGAGTGTGATAAAAGTTGTCTTTATGTTTTTGACCTTCAATTTCATCAATACCCTTGAGATTGGTAATTTCTGGTAAAATAAAATCAAGTAGACCTGTTTTCTCTAATAGATTAAAACCAATTGAGGGGGTGTCAGATAATAAAATTTTATTTAATTCATCTACAATCCTTTCATTTGTAACAATTTCAATTCTTGATTTTAGCTCATTAATTATTCTAATTAACTTTTCACTTACTGAAAAATTTAATTGACTTGCAAACCTTATCGCCCTTAGCATTCTTAAAGGGTCATCAGAAAAGGTAATAACAGCATCTAGAGGCGTATTGATCACACAATTTTCTAAATCATCTAACCCATTGTGTAAATCGATTAGATCTCCAAATGATTTTGGATGCAGGGAGATTGCCATTGAATTAATTTTAAAATCTCTTCTGTCAATATCTTCTTTGAAAGTTCCAGATTCGACAATTGGGTTTCTGCTATTGGATGAATAAGATTCTTTTCTAGCCCCAACAAATTCAATTTCAAAATCTTTATATTTAAAGTATGCAGTTCCAAAGGTATTAAAAACAGTTACCTGTATTTTTTCGTCTAAACTTCTTGCAATATTCTTTGCGATTTCAATTCCATTTCCAAGTACCAAAACATCAATGTCTTTTGATTTTCTTTTTAACAGAAAGTCTCTAACATAACCACCAACTACATAGCACTCAATATTGTTTTCCTTGCAATAGCTAGAAATTTTTTCAAAGACAGGAAGTTTAATTGCTTGTTGAAGATTAGTCATTTAATTATCTTATTTTTAGTAAGTTACCTTCATTATTTATTTTTAAAATTGAAGAAGGCTTATTGTTCCATTTTTCTGTTGGCAAATTTACAACATAGTCAACTTGTTTTAAAATCTCTTCATTTATTTCTTCAAAAGATTTAGGAAAAGGTTCTTTATGTATGTTGGCAGATGTTGAAACAATTGGATTACTTAATAATTTCAATAGTAATTTACAAAATTCGTTTTCTACAATCCTAAATCCGACAAAGTTGTCGTCTGAAATCAGTTTATAACAGATATTTTTTGAGCCTTTATATAGTATTGTTGTAGGTTCGTTTAAACTGCTTATAATTTTATCTAAATTATTTGGAATATTTTCAATATGTCTCTTAATCATCGGAATATCTTCGGCCAAAGATAACATTGGTTTTTTACTATCTCTTCTTTTTATTTCATTGAGTTTGTCTACAGCTCTACAATTTGTAGCATCACAGCCCAAGCCCCATACAGTGTCTGTTGGATATAAAATCACTCCTCCAGACTTTAATGATTTAAAAGCCTTTTTAGCCTCATCACTTATATTATTACACATTAATAGATATATTTACATCAAAAATATAAAATACCTTTTGAATAAAATCTCTTCTATTAGTGATAAATATTTTTCTTTTCAAGAAAAGATCAATAACTGTATAATAAATTTTAACTTAAAAGGTAAATTAATTAAGGATTCAAGAAATACTATTAAAACATTTGATATTGACGAAATAAAAATCAATATTAAAAAATTCAAGACCCCAAACATTTTGAATCAGATAGCATATTCTTTTTTTAGATCCTCGAAAGCTAATAGATCATTCTCTTATGCTAATCGATTATTGAGTGTAAATATCCTCACACCTGATCCAATATGTTATGCTGAAGATTTCAAATATTTATTGATAAATGAATGTTTTTATGTGTCAAAGCATATTGATTATGATTTTGACATGAAATATATATTTGAAAACAAAGAATTATACCAAAGAGATGAATTAATCAAGAAATTTGTAATTTTCACCCACAATCTTCACGAAAGTGGAATAATGTTTTTGGATCATTCAACAAGTAATACAATAATCAAAAAGATGGATAATGATTATAAATTCTTTTTGATTGATTTGAATAGAATGAAATTTAAAAAAATGAATTCAGAAGATCGATTGAAAAATTTTAGAAGGCTTAATCTTGATGATGATTTAATAAAAACAGTAAGTATTTATTATTCTGAAATTACAAGAATTGACAAAAATATAATATTTGAAAAGATTAAAAAATACTCTAAAGATTTTCAAGATAAAAGAGCAAAACGTAAAAAAATAAAACAATTTTTTAAATTATAGTTATGACTAAATACCTTGGAATTGATTTTGGTTTAAAAAGAATTGGATTATCAATTACTGATGAAGAAAATATTTTTGCTTTTCCGCTAACAACAGTGCAATCAGAAAATATTTTTGCTTTCTTAGATGATTTGTTTTTAAAAGAAAAAGTTTCGAGAGTAATAATTGGACATCCAAAAAGATTTTCAGGAGTAGATTCAGGAATTGAAAGTTCGATTAAAATATTTATTGAGAAATTTAAAGTTCAATTCCCCAACTTTAAAGTTGAAAGATATGACGAAAGATTTACCTCAAAACTAGCTTCGAAAGCAATTATTTCAAGTGGCATGGGTAAAAAGAAGAGAGCTGATAAGTCCCTGATTGACAAAGTTAGCGCTACAATAATTCTTCAAGATTATTTGACTTATAATAAATCCAGTTTGTAATTTTTATTATCGTAATTTTGTCAAAATTTTTTTAATGATTTTACCAGTTATTGGATACGGCGCACCTGTGTTAAAAAATAAGGCGAAAGAAATCTCTTCGGATTACCCTGAGCTTAATCAGTTAATTTCTGATATGTATGAAACTATGTATGATGCAAGTGGTGTTGGACTCGCAGCTCCGCAAATCGGAAAATCAATTCGCTTATTTGTCATAGATACATCTCCGTTTGATAATGATGATTTTGAAAAAAAATCTGGATTTGAGGTTACATCTTTAAAAAAAACATTTATTAATCCCGTAATGATAGACGAATTTGGAGATAATTATTCGTTTGAGGAAGGCTGCTTAAGTATACCTAATATTCGTTCAAAAATTGACAGAAAATCAGAGATAATAATTAAGTATCAGGATGAAAATTTTGTTACTCATCAAGAAGATTTTTCTGGAATTTTAGCAAGGGTTATTCAACACGAATATGATCATCTGGAAGGAAAACTATTTACAGATAAAATATCGCCCTTTAAAAAGAAATTAATAAAAGGAAAACTTAATAATATTATGATTGGCAAAGTTTCTGTTGATTATAAAATGAAATTTTTTAAAAATTAGATTTGTTTTTACAGAACTACACAAAGGAGTTTTCCTATAACTTAAAGCTTTCATTTCCAATTATTCTTGGACTTCTTGGACATACTCTAGTGGGAATGATTGATAACATAATGGTTGGGAAACTAGATCCTACAAATCTAGCAGCCGTTTCACTGGGTAATAGTTTTATTTTTATAGCCATGTCAATTGGTATAGGCTTTTCAGCTGCAATCACACCTGTTGTTGCAGAAGCACATTCAAAAATACATGACAAAGATTTAATGAAATCCTTTGTTAACGGTTTTATTTTATGCTTATTCCTGGGTTGTTTTCTTTACGGGGCAATTCTACTGTTCAAGCCCTTATTAAACGTTTTAGATCAACCCCAAAATGTTGTGGAGTTGGCAATTCCATATTTAGATATTGTTGCATTATCACTAATTCCATTACTAATGTTTCAAGCCTTGAAACAATTTAGTGACGGATTATCCTTGACAGCGAATTCAATGTATGCGACAATTCTTGCCAACGTGGTAAACGTGATTATTAACTATGTTTTAATTTTTGGAGAATTTGGTTTTCCTCAAATGGGTATTATTGGGGCAGCTATAGGAACCTTAGTTTCAAGAATAATAATGTTTATTTTTCTATTTTTCCTTCTGTACAAAAGAGATGTAATTCGAAAATATATTTTGTATATTTTTAAGTTTATAATTGATACAGAAATGATTAAAAAAATTATTTCTCTTGGATTTCCAACGTCACTACAGATGTTATTTGAGGTTGGAATTTTCACCGCTGCAATATGGTTAAGTGGACTCTTGGGTGAGATTACACAAGCAGCAAATCAGATTGTTTTAAATATATCATCAATGACCTTTATGATAGCAAGTGGACTTAGTGTTAGTGCTGCTATTCGTGCTGGAAATCAGAAGGGATTAAATAATTACAATGAGTTAAAACGAATATCCCTATCTATTCTTCTTTTAGGAATTATTTTTGCGATGGTTTTTTCATTATTAATATTTTTCTTTAGAAGTGCTTTGCCATATATATACATAGATATTTCTGATTCACTCAACTACGATAAAAATTTAGAAATTGTTAGCAAAGCAGCAACCTTATTTATTGTAGTTTCTTTGTTTCAGTTATTTGACAGCGCTCAAGTAATAATCTTAGGAACTCTAAGAGGAATGCAGGATGTTATAATTCCAACGGTAATTGTATTTATAGCCTATTGGGTAGTTGGATTCCCGGTCAGTTATTATTATGGCGATATTTCTCAGTATAAAGAAATAGGAATTTGGTTTGGCTTGTTATGTGGCTTGCTCTTTTCATCTGTTTTCCTATATTTAAGATTTATATACCTAACTAACAGGATGATTAAAAATGCTAAATAGAGTAAAGGAATTCGATACAGATCTTCTAATTTTTCTTAATAATCTAGGAAGTCAACAATGGGATCCTTTTTGGTTAGCCGTAACAGATAAGCTTACTTTTTTACCTTTTTTTCTAATAATTATCTATTTCCTTTATAAGGAAAATGGATTCTACAAATTATTACTTATTTTACTTTCTATAGCCCTTATAATTCTTTTTACAGATCAATTTTCAAATATTATTAAAGATTCTTTCGAAAGACTAAGGCCTTGTAGGTTAGATGAGCTACAACAATATTTGAGGAATATTGAAGTACGTTGTGGTAAATACGGATTTTTCTCAGCTCATGCAGCTAATTCAATGGCTGTTACGACTTTGTTGATTTCATCATTTAAGTTTTGTTATAAAAAATGGATTTCTTTGTTACTAATTCTCTGGGTTGCTTTTTTCTCTTACAGTAGGATCTATTTAGGAGTTCATTATCCTTTAGACACTTTCTTTGGATTATTTTTTGGTTTTATTTTTGGCATCTCAGCATCCTATCTTGTTAATCGTACTAAATTTATTGAGTTGATAAAATAGTTTGCGTAGCTTCAAAAACAGAGGTTTCTCCCTGCTCGATTTTTTTCAATTGATTTTCAAATTCTATTTTAACAGCATTATTTTCATAAAAACTCCTTTGGATTGATTCATTGATTATTTGTTTTAACCAGAATTTGTTTTGGTTTATTCTGTTTTGATAGAAATAATTATTCTTTTTGGTTAACTCCACATAATCTTCAATACTATTCCAAATTTTGTTTAATCCTTTTCCGTTAAGTGAGCTACAGGTTAAAACTTTAGGAGTCCATTCTGAACTTTTAATCGAAAATAGTTTAAGTGCTAATTGAAACTCATTTTTAGACTTTTCAGTGTTTTCAACATTATCTCCATCACTTTTATTGATGGCAATTAAATCAGACATTTCTATTATTCCTCTTTTAATTCCTTGAAGCTCGTCACCAGAACCTGCAATTTTTAAGAGAAGAAAAAAGTCTACCATTTCTGACACGCTAATTTCATTTTGACCGACTCCTACAGTTTCTATTATGATAATGTCATAACCAGCAGATTCACATAAAAAAATTGATTCTCTTGTGTTTTTTGCTACTCCACCTTGAAAATTTGAGGCTGCAGTTGGTCTAATGAAAACATTTTTATTTTGTGAAAGCTTTTCCATTCTTGTTTTATCACCAAGAATACTTCCCTTACTAATACTACTGGATGGGTCAATTGTTAAAACAGCAACCCTTTTACCCATTTGTGTTAGTTTCGTGCCAAAATTTTCAATAAATGTGCTTTTTCCAGCACCAGGAACACCTGTAACTCCAATTCTTACTGTGTTTTTTTCGTTTTTGTTTTGAAGTTCTGAGAGAATCTGATTTGCAATTAATCTGTCACTTTTATTAGTGCTTTCAATAAGGGTAATGGCTTTAGACAGAGATGTTATGTCCTTATCTGAAAGTTTTTTGCAAATTTCTTTAGGGTTAATATTTCTTTTTATTTCCAAGTTGATAGAGATTTAGCTATTTCCTGTAATCATCCATTCTCCTGAGTTAATTAGCTTTTCAGCATGCTTGAATTTCAATTCTCTCTTTTCAGAAGTTTTGATATTCTTGATAGTAACTTTATTATTTCTACCAACTTTTGGTTTTGTTCGAATGATTGTTTCAACTTCTTGATTGCCTTGCTGATTTGTAATTGCTCTATTTCTTTGCCTTAATTGTTCTGTATTTGGAATTTCATCTTTTGAAGTATTTAGATTCATTTGCCTTCTATTCGATGCTTCTTTAACATTTTTATTATTATCGGTTGAAATCTCTGCCTTAAAAAGAAAAGATAGTATTTCCTTATTTACTGAGTCAATAAGTCCTTTAAATAGTTCAAAAGCTTCAAATTTATAGATTAACAGGGGGTCTTTTTGTTCGTGAACTGCAAGTTGAACAGATTGTTTCAATTCATCCATTTTTCTTAAATGTGTTTTCCATGAGTTATCCAAAATTGCTAAGGAAATGTTTTTTTCAAAATCTGTCACCAATTGTTCTCCATCTGAATTATATGCTTTTTCTAAATCAGTAATGACCTGTAATGTTTTTATGCCATCCGTAAAAGGCACAACAATTCTTTTGTACTTTTCTCTTTGTTTTTCATAAACATGTTTGATTACAGGAAAAGCCAGCTTTGCGTTATTTTCAATTTTATTCAGGTAGTGTTTTAAAACTATAGAATATATCTTATCTGTAATTTCTTTATCACTCATAGATTCAAAACTGTCTGGATCTAAATCAGTTGTGATTGAAAAATAACGGATTAACTCAAATTCAAAATTTTTGAAATCATTAACGGCTTTGTTTGATAAAACAATATTTTCACATGTATCATATATCATATTTGAAATATCGATACGTAATCTTTCTCCAAAAAGTGAATTATTTCTTCGTCTATAAATAACTTCTCTTTGTGCATTCATGACATCATCATATTCAAGAAGTCTTTTTCTGATTCCAAAGTTATTTTCTTCAACTTTCTTTTGTGCTCTCTCAATTGAATCGGTAATCATGGAGTGTTGTATAACTTCTCCTTCTTTTAAACCCATTCTATCCATCATTTTAGCAATCCTTTCAGCTCCAAACAATCTCATTAGGTTGTCTTCCAATGAAACATAAAATTGAGAGCTTCCTGGATCCCCTTGTCTTCCAGAACGACCTCTTAATTGTCGATCTACTCTTCTTGAATCATGTCTTTCTGTCCCTACAATAGCTAAACCTCCGTTTTCTTTTACCTGATCAATTAATTTGATGTCGGTTCCTCGACCCGCCATATTTGTAGCAATTGTAACCTGTCCAGGTTTTCCAGCTTCAGCTACCACATCAGATTCTTTTTTGTGAAGTTTTGCATTTAGAATATTGTGTGGAATCTTTCTGATTTTTAGCATTCTACCCAGTAGTTCACTAATCTCAACAGATGTTGTACCGATTAATACTGGTCTTCCAGATCTTGATAACTTGGTAACTTCTTCAATAACTGCGTTATATTTTTCTCTTTTGGTCTTGTAAATAAGGTCTTGTCTATCGTCTCTTTGAATAGGTCTATTTGTTGGAATCTCAAACACATCAAGTTTATAAATTTCCCAAAATTCACCCGCTTCTGTTACTGCCGTTCCGGTCATTCCAGACAGCTTATTATACATTCTAAAGTAGTTTTGAAGAGTAATAGTAGCAAATGTTTGGGTTGCAGCTTCAATTTTAACATTTTCTTTTGCTTCAATCGCTTGATGGAGACCGTCGCTATATCTTCTTCCGTCCATGATTCTTCCTGTCTGCTCATCAACAATCATAACTTTATTTTCCATGACAACATATTGTATGTCCTTTTCAAATAATGCATATGCTTTTAGCAATTGATTAATAGTGTGAATTCTTTCAGATTTTACACTAAAATCTCTGTATAATTCGTCTTTTTCTTTTGCTTCCTCTTCTTTATCTAAACCTTTTTCTTCAATTTTTGAAATTTCAATTCCAATTTCAGGCATAACAAAGAAATTTGGATCATCTTTTCCAGAAAGAAATTCAATCCCCTTGTCGGTAAGTTCAATTTGGTTATTCTTTTCATCAATAACATAATAGAGCTCCTTATCAATTTTAGGCATCTCTCTATTGTTGTCTTGCATGTAAAAATTTTCTGTCTTTTGAAGTTGTTGTTTGATACCTTCTTCACTAAGGTATTTAATTAGTGCTTTATTTTTTGGAATCCCCCTAAAAACCCTAAGTAAGTTAAATGATCCTTCTTCATTATTTCCAGAAGAAATTTGATTTTTCGCGTCAGCCAGTGTATTGGTTAGAAATTTTCTTTGGGTAGAAACAATTCTTTCAATTTTCGGCTTAAGTTCATTAAATTCGTGCTTATCTCCCTTGGGAATAGCTCCAGAAATAATTAGCGGGGTTCTAGCGTCGTCAATTAATACAGAATCAACTTCATCTACAATTGCAAAATTGTGTTTTCTTTGAACTAAATCATCTGGTGAGTTTGCCATATTATCTCTCAGAAAATCAAAACCAAATTCATTGTTAGTTCCGTATGTAATATCTGAATTATATGCCTTTTTACGTTCGCTGGAGTTAGGTCTGTGGTAATCAATACAATCCACACTTAGTCCATGAAATTCAAATATTGGAGCCATCCATGCGCTGTCTCGTTTCGCTAAATAATCATTCACTGTAACTAGATGAACTCCTTTTCCTGTAAGTGCATTCAAATAGACGGGAAGGGTAGCAACTAATGTTTTACCTTCTCCGGTCTGCATTTCTGCTATTTTACCCTGATGCATTGCAACTCCTCCAATAAGTTGAACATCATAATGTATCATATCCCAGACAATTTTTTTTCCTGCTGCATCCCATGAATTTGACCAAGATGCCTTGTCTTTAGCTACTTTTACATAATCTTTTTCAACTGATAACTCTAGGTCATATTCATTAGCTGTAACAATTACCTCATTATTTTCTACAAATCTTTTTGCAGTTTCCTTAACCACTGCAAAAGCCTTTGGTAGAATCTCGTTTAAAGTAGTTTCGTTAACTTTGTAAGCATCTTCATTTAGCTTATCAATTTCTAAAAATAACGATTCTTTTTTATCGAAGTCTTTTATTTTTTCTAATTCAGTTTTTAATTCTTCAATTTGTTTGTCTATTTCGGAAACTGAAGATTTTATCTGATCTTTAAACAGTAATGTTTGGTTTCGTAAGTCGTCGTTTGTTAACTTGCTAATTTCATCCTCAAAAGAGTGAATTTGGTCAATTATAGGTGTAATTGTCTTTAAATCTTTTTTAGATTTATCTCCAACAAATAATTTAAGAATTTTACTAAGCATTTGTCTTTAGTATTATTAGTTACTATAACTGATTAAATATACAATTTGTTTGCCTAAAATTTGATGAAATGGAGGTAAGAAAATTATAACTGATTAAATATTACTGTTAATATTCATCCTCATTCCAAAGATAGTCTTCATCGGTAGGGTAGTCTGCCCAAATCTCTTGAATAGATTCATAAAGATCTCCTTCATCTTCAATAGCTTGTAAATTTTCAACTACCTCTAGCGGGGCGCCAGTTCTAATTGAATAGTCAATTAGTTCGTCTTTAGTTGCTGGCCAAGGAGCGTCACTTAGGTATGATGCAAGTTCTAAAGTCCAATACATTACAATTTATTTTTTTTGCAAAAATAAATTTTTAACGGAATTATGCAAGATATTTCAATTTAAATTTTACCAATAGGATTCTGGTATATCAAGGATTTTGGAAAAATATCTTGCAAGAATAAAAAGAAAGTCAGATAAACGGTTTAAGTAGGTTAAAATATTTTTATCTACTTCTGAGTGTTTACTTAATTTTGTTATTTTTCTCTCTGCTCTTCTACAAATTGCTCTTGAAACATGACAAAAGGATACTAATTTACTACCGCCAGGGATTATAAACTTTTCAAGTTTTGGTAATTCTTTCTCGAATTTATCGATTTGCGATTCTAAATAGCTAGTATCATCTGGATTTATATTTAGTTTTGTATTGGAATTAGTTTTTACTATTTCTACATGAGCAAGAATTGATCCGATTGTAAAAAGTTTAGATTGAATTTTAAATAAAATCTCGTTAATCTCTTTTTCTTTTGAGTAATCTCTGACTAACCCCAAAAAAGAATTTAATTCATCAATCGACCCGTAACTTTCGACCCTTATATCGTGTTTAGAAACAATTTTTCCTCCAATTAGCGAGGTTTTACCTCTGTCGCCATTTTTAGTGTAGATCTTCATACTCAGATTTTTTGATTTGAATTATTAGGTAAGTATACCTTACTAATAAAGCAATAAATATAGGTAGTAAAGTTATATTATATTTTTGAACTCCAGTAACCCAATGAATAAATAATAAAACAATTAAAATTATATTTAATTTCACAAAATTGACCGTCCAATTGGGAGGGTTTTTTCTAAGTAAAGCATAAACCATGATTAGATTAAAGGGAAATGCCCATAAAAAATTAAAGTTTTGAGCAGAAGCAAAATGATTACTAAAAAACCATAAATAAATTATTAGTATTCCAAGTGTTCCGGTAATGAAATAAATTAGTATATCTACTATCTTATTCCATGACCTATTTTTGAAATTAAAATAGGTCATAAAGATCAATAATAGAGATATGAGCGAGTTTACTATAAATGGACTTGGTTGCTTTTCATTATATGACAAACTTTTTTGTGGCGAAAAAATTATATTTTTTGTAATCAACTTAGAGTCGTTTTTAATAAGTGTATCCATATACTGCATTAGTTTTTCAGGAAGAAATAATGTTTCTCTTAATGAAATTTGACGATCCATAACAGCCCCAAGGCAAAGATCGATCCCTAAAGCTCCCCAGGAATTTTCATTAGTCTTAGAATGGATTAATTTCCGATAGCTATTTTCAGTTATAATATCTAATTCTGAATTGTATAGTTGTTGCTCTGTTTCCTCAATAAATAAATCTGCAACTCTTGTGGAACAATTATCTCTTAGATAGTCATAAACATAGTTAGGTTTTTCTAAGTTTTTTACAAGTAAATCTATAATCTTTTGTGTTGACTTTTCATCTAAATTAATTTCATGTTCTATGATGTATCTATTTTCTCTGATGTAGTTTTTTGTAAAAGCTCTGTAGTTTTGAACTCCAAGTTTATAAATAGGCCTTCCTTTAACAAAATTTGAATAGAAATTTGGAGCATTATAATCGTATATTCCAAAATTAAAAATAACATCATTATTTGTTTTTTTATCAACAACTCGAATTCCTGTGTGACCGAAAGCGTCAGCTAGGCTTTGACCTTCACCAACAGAGAGGAGGCTAATTTTAAACTCTTTATTTTCTTTACTTGACTCGGCTTTAGTATTGAAAGAAAAAAATAACAGAACAAATAAGTAAACGATATTTAAGCTATATTTTTTCATCTAAGTAAATCTAAATTAAATTTTAGTGAAAATATATTAGAATAGAGAGCTGCAGATTGATTTCCGATATCTGTAAATGCATAATCAACTTCAATATTTCCAAGATTAAATCCTATTCCAAAGTTTGGTTGAAAACTTAATTCGGTTGTAGAGTCAAATTGAATCTCATTTTGAAAATTTCCAAGGCCTAATCTTAAGTATACTAAGTTAATATAATCAAACTCAAAACCGATTGAAGGATTTATGCTGGCAAAACTTGTCGAAATTAAATCATTTGTTTCTTCAAAGACCATAAACAAATCAAATCCCGTAAGTAATGAGTATTCATTATTAATGTAAATTTCTTTTGAAATACCCAATTGTATTTTCGGAATTGAGATTTCATTTTTTTCTGGAATTTCTTGATTTTCTCCTTCTAATGCATTTTGTATATCGTTAAGTTTATCCTCGTCAAATGTCCAAGAATTATATGTAGTTGTTATGTCACGCGCCATGAGTCCAAATTTCCATTTATTCTCGCTTTCGTACTGTATTCCAAAATCAAATCCAAAACCCCAAGAATTCGCAAAATCTCCAATAATTCGCCTTATAATTTTAGCATTTACTCCAAAGTTTAAATTTAGAAATTTATTTTTCTTTGCATAGCTAAAAATAAAAGCGTAATCTGCTGCAGAAAATAGCTCAATTCTATTGTAATCTATATTTCCTTGACTATCAATAAGTTGTGTTGTGTCCATTATATCATCAACTCCGAATCTGATTAAAGAAAGGCCTATTGCAGATTCGCTGTCAATTTTTTTTGCGTATGACATATAATTATAATTCGCAATATTTGCAAAATAGTTTGAATGCATTAAGGATATTTCTTCTCTTTCAATATTTATTAGTCCTGCGGGATTCCAATATGTTGCGTTAACATCATCAATCGATGAAACAACCGCATTTCCCATTCCTATTGATTTGGCATCAACTCCAATATTTAGAAATTCATTAGAATATTTTGATCTATTTTGAGCATTTGATAATAGACCAAATAAAATAAAAAAAATTAATAATTTATTATCCATATTTATCATAACATACTTCAAAGTTATATATTGTTTTTAAAACTTTAATTATGTTCATAGTTTAATATTTAATTGACTTTAAATTATTAGATTTGATCAAATTAAACTAAATAAATGAATTTGAGATTTTTACCAAATCTAATTTCCCTTATAAATCTGTTTATCGGTTGTATTACCGTATTGCTTTTAATCGAAAATATGATTGAGTTAAAATATATTTTTATTTTATCAATAATCTGTCTTATTTTAGATTTTTTGGACGGTTTTTTAGCCAGAATATTGAATGCTAAATCTGAATTAGGTTTACACTTAGATTCTTTAGCAGATATGGTTAGTTTTGGTTTGGTGCCTGGAGTATTAATTTATAATATGCTACTGGAGGCACCCTCATCATCGGTTGGCTCAATTTCCTCTTCTTTAATTCCTTTCACGGGCTTTATTGTTACACTTTGTTCAGCCTACCGTTTAGCAAAATTTAACACAACTAAAATAAACTCAAGATATTTTAGGGGACTTCCAACTCCTGCTAATACCCTTTTGATTTTTTCATTTTCAATAATATCATCTGAAAAATCATTAATTTCTGTATTTATTTTAGATTATAAATTTTTAATAATAATTACACTATTTTTATGCTATTTGCTTATATCTAATGTTAAATTATTAAGCTTTAAATTCATAAATTTTAATTTTAATGACAATATTGAAAGGTATCTGTTGATTTTAATTTCGTTACCAATGCTGTTGATTTTAAAAATATATTCTATTCCTATAATCATTTTAATTTATATACTAACTTCAATATTTGTATTTAAATTTAAATATTAGATTTTTTTCTTAGCTCGAAGTTTTGGCCAAGATATACTTTTCTAACAATTTCATCAGAAGCAAGTTCCTCAGGCTTTCCATGTTTTAAAATACTTCCCTCAAACATTAAATATGTTCTATCAGTTATTGCAAGTGTTTCCTGAACATTATGGTCTGTAATCAGTATACCAATGTTTCTTTTTCTTAATTTTTTTATAATTTTTTGAATGTCTTCAACTGCAAGAGGATCAACACCGGCAAATGGCTCATCGAGTAATATAAAATTAGGATCAGTAGCTAATGCCCTTGCAATTTCTGTTCTTCTTCTTTCTCCACCAGAAAGTAAATCACCTCTTCTTTTTCGAATATTTTGAAGTCCAAATTCGTCTAATAATGATTCAGCTTTTTCTTTTTGTTGTTTTTTTGAAAGACTGGTCATTTGAAGAACGCTAAGAATATTATTTTCAACACTCATTTTTCTAAAAACTGAAGATTCTTGAGCTAAATAACCTATACCATTTTGAGCTCTTTTGTACATAGGAAAAGTTGTAATATCTCTATCATCCAAAAAAATTGATCCATGTTTGGGCTTAATCAAACCTACAATCATATAAAAAGATGTTGTTTTTCCTGCACCATTAGGACCAAGTAAGCCGACAATTTCACCTTGATTTAAATTTATTGTTAAATTTTTTACAACAGATTTGCCTCCGTAAGATTTGATTAGATTTTTAGCTTCTAAAATCATTTAGTTTGTTTTTTAACAACAATTCTTGATATAAATATACTTACTTGATAAAGAATAACAATTGGAATAGCAACAATTATTTGGCTTGCCACATCAGGAGGAGTTATTAGTGCAGCTAAAATAAGTACCATAACTAATGCATATTTTCTATATTCAACTAATATTTTTGGGGTTACAAGACCAGCTTTAGTTAAAAAATATATAACTATCGGAAGTTGAAAAATTATTCCAGATCCAAGTGCTGATGATCTAACTAAAGAAATAAACGACCCTAAATCAATTTCGTTTAATATTTCATTGGAAACTTGATAAGTTCCTAAAAAATTTATTGAAAGAGGAGAAACTATATAATACCCAAATAATACACCAATAAAAAAAAGTATTGATGAGACAAAAATAAATGTTTTTGTTCTAATTTTTTCAACAATTAGCAGCCCCGGACTAATAAATTTCCAAAATTCATAGAGAACATAGGGAAATGAAATTATAAATCCTGAAATAATTGATGTCATAACATGAGCAGAAAACTGCCCAGTCATAACTCTATTTTGTATTATAAAAGGAAATTTATCACCACAAAAAGTTGTTTCAATTCCAAAGTATGTAGCTGCATTACACAAGAATTTATAGGTGGGGAAGTCCATTTTTTTAGGTCCAAAAATAATAGTATCAAAAATAAAATCCTTCATTAAAAAACATATAAATCCAGCAGAAACTATTACAATTAGCGATCTAATCACATGCCATCTTAAATCTTCTAAATGTTCAAGGAATGACATGTTATCATATTTATTCATTTTACTAGATTATAATTTATAATGTTTCGTTAAATGCAAAAAAACAAAAATTTTACTAAAGTATTTCTGAAATAAGAAAAGATTGTTTTAACTTAATTTATGTATTTACCACTTTTAATAAATATATGACTGATGAAAATTTAATTAATGATTGTTTAAAAAACACTTTTGGTTTTGATAAATTTAAAATACCCCAAAAAGAAATAATTTTAAATATTCTTAATAGAAAAAATTCCTTTGTGATAATGCCTACTGGAGGAGGAAAGTCTTTGTGTTTTCAACTGCCAGCAATTATTTCCAACGGAACCGCTATAATAATTTCTCCATTGATTGCTTTAATGAAAAATCAAGTCGATTCATTAAGGGGATTATTTGAAGAAAGTAATATTGCACATGTACTTAACTCTTCATTAACTTCTAATGAAATTGAAATGGTTAAACAAGATATTATCAATGAAAAAACAAAGCTTTTATATATATCTCCAGAATCATTTTCTAAAAAAACAAACATAGATTTTTTCAAATCTATAAATATCTCTTTTTTAGCTGTTGATGAGGCGCATTGTATAAGTGAATGGGGACATGATTTTAGACCAGAATACAGAAATATTCGATTTATTTTAAATAAAATTGATAAAAATATTCCTGTGATAGCTCTAACAGCTACAGCTACCCCCAAAGTACAATCAGATATTTTAAAAAATTTAGAAATCACTAATTCAGATATCTTTAAATCATCATTTAACAGACCAAACCTATTTTATGAGGTTAAATTAAAAACAGACAAGGTTGATTCTGATTTGATAAAATTTATAAAAAAAAATATTGGAAAATCGGGTATTATTTATTGTTTAAGCAGAAAAAAGGTTGAGGAAATAAATCAACTATTAATATTAAATAATATTAAATCAGTTGCATATCATGCTGGGCTTGATTCTAAAACCAGAAATATAAATCAGGACAAATTTTTAATGGAAGATGTTGATGTTGTGGTAGCTACTATTGCTTTTGGAATGGGCATTGATAAGCCTGATATTAGATATGTAATACATTATGATGTGCCTAAAAGTTTAGAGGGTTACTATCAAGAAACAGGCAGAGCTGGTAGAGATGGGGGTGAAGGACATTGTTTAGCATATTATTCTTATAAAGATATTGATAAACTTGAAAAATTTCTTCAGTCAAAACCTAAATCTGAAAAAGAAATAGCATCCCTATTATTAGAAGAAGTTGTTGCTTATTGTTTAACATCGATTAGCAGAAGAAAATATTTATTAAACTATTTTGGTGAATATTTTGACTCCGATAAAGGAGAAGGAAATCTAATGGATGATAATATGCGAAATCCAAAAAAATTAATTGATTCTAAAAATGATCTTATTATACTTATAAAGTTACTAATTGACACTAAATTTATTTATAAACAAAAAGATTTAGTCAATATTTTGACAGGTCAAAGTAATGCATTATTAAATTCACATAACATGATTTCTAATATTAATTTTGGAATTGGAAAATCCAAAGATAATATGTATTGGAATGGTCTTATATGGCATGCTCGTGTAGAGTCATATATTATAAAGAATGTTGAAAATTACGGATCTATAAGTGTATCCGAGTTAGGTTATAATTTTTTAGAAAAACCTACAAAATTCTTTATTTATGAAAATAATGATATGTCTCAAGAAAATCAAAAAAATAATATTAAAGAATTACATAGGTCTGGAGATAACAACCTGATGTTATTATTAAAAGATTTAAGAAAAAAAATTGCAGACAAACTCTCTATACCTCCTTATGTTATCTTTCAAGATCCATCTTTGATAGAGATGACTTTAAAATATCCTATTAAAATTGAAGAGTTGTCATCAATTTTTGGTGTAGGTGAGGGTAAATCAAAAAAGTATGGTAAAGAGTTTATAAACTTAATTTCTGATTACGTTATTGAAAATAAAATTGTAAGACCAGATGATTTTGTGGTTAAATCTTCAGGAAAGAATTCCTCACTCAAATTATTTATTATTCAAAGTATTGACAGAAAATTATCTCTTGAAGATATTATTGATTCTAAATCAATGAATATGATGGATTTTATTAAAGAAATGGAATCGATTGTTTATTCAGGTACAAAATTGGACTTGAGTTATTGTTTAGAAGAATATTTAGACGAGGATCAACAACAAGAAATGTATGAGTATTTTATAGAATCTGAGTCAGACAATATTGATTTAGCATTAGAAGAATTTGAGGGTGAGTATGACGAATTGGAATTAAGGCTATACAGAATAAAATTTTTAAGTGCTTTAGCAAATTAATTAATATATTCGCTAAAAATTATTAAAATGAGAGAAGGTTTATTTGCTTTAATTAAAACATCCAAAGGTGATATCAAAATTCAATTAGAATTTGATAGAGCTCCCGGAACCGTCGGAAACTTTGTTGGTTTATCCCAAGGTAATATTAAAAATTCCTCAAAGAAGTCAGGTATTCCATATTATGATGGATTAAAATTTCACAGGGTAATTAATGATTTTATGATACAAGGTGGTTGCCCATTAGGGACAGGTACTGGTGATCCTGGATATAAATTTGATGACGAATTTAACCCATCTTTAAGACACGATAAGCCAGGAATATTATCTATGGCTAATTCAGGACCTTCCACCAACGGAAGTCAATTTTTTATAACACATGTTGAAACTCCTTGGTTAGATAACAAACATACGGTTTTTGGAAATGTAGTTGATGGTATGGAGGTTGTTAATTCAATCTCACAAGATGATGAAATCATTTCTGTCAAAATTAATGCTGTTGGTGATAAGGCTAAAGCTTTTGATGCAGCTAAAGTTTTTGATGATTTTAATAAATCAAAAGCTGAAAGAATAAAAAAAGAAAATGAGAAACAGCTTAGGCTATTAAGTGATATATCCAAAGGATTTTCAAAGACTAAATCTGGATTGTTATACAAGTTTGATGTTGAAAAAAAGTCTGATAAACCAAAAACCGGTGATAAGGTAAAGGTTCATTATAAAGGCATGCTAATTGATGGAACAGTTTTTGATTCTTCATACAAAAGAAATGAGCCTATTGAATTCACTCTTGGTGTTGGACAAGTTATCAAGGGCTGGGATGAAGGAATTTCTCTCTTAGGAATAGGAGACAAGGCACAGTTTATAATTCCTAGTGAATTGGCTTATGGACAATCTGGTGCAGGTGGTGTCATTCCTCCAAATGCAACTTTAGTTTTTGATGTAGAGCTTGTTGAATTTTAATAGTTATTTCCACTTGATATTGCAGCCAATACTTGGTTTTTGGATCCTGTCATTCTGAATATTTGTAATCAGACATTTTATCGCATAGCTAAGATCTTTACCGTCACATTTAATTCCATTTCCAGGTCTAGAATCATCAAGTTGACCTCTATAAACGAGCTTTAGTTCATTATCATATAAATAAAAGTCTGGAGTACATGCAGCGTCATATTTTTTTGCAATTTCTTGAGACTCATCATAAAGATATGGGAATGTAAATTTATTTTGCTTAGCATTTAATTTCATCAATTCAGGACTGTCCTCAGGATAATTAACAACGTCATTACTAGAAATTGCTATAAAATTAATTTCTTCATCCTTAAATTTAGTTGCTAATTCTACAATTGTTTTATTTATATGCTTTACATAGGGGCAATGGTTGCATATAAACATTATCAATGAACCATTTTTCCCTTTTAGGTCATTTAAGTTTTTGGATTCTTCACTTACTACATCGAATAATGAAAAATCTGGCGCCTTAGTTCCTAGGCTAACCATATTTGAAGGTGTTCTTGCCATTTTTTTAAAAAAATATTTAGTTGTAATTTTACAAAAAATATTTTTATGAAACCACACAAAATAAGCTTTGTTAATGCAGTAACACTAATTTCTTTTGGTCTATGGGGTTATTTCGATGGAGATGCAGAAAAAAATATAACCGCTTTGATACCTGTATTTTTTGGTATTATAATTTTAGTATTATATCGAGCACTTAAAAACAAGAACAAAGTAGTTTCACATATAGTTGTAATATTAACCTTTTTTATATTAGCTGCTCTTATTGCAAAACCATTACTTAGTCAAATTGATTCAGGTGACCAACTGGGTATTACAAGAGTTTCCCTAATGATTTTATCTTGTTTAATGGCATTGATAGTATTCATAAAGAGTTTTATTGCTAACAGATTAAAAAATTAATTGTTTTGAATAATTTATTTAAATCCTTTAAAGATTTAGATATTAGAGTTGGAACCATTACTCATATTGAGCGTTTTGAAGAAGCCGTTAATCCTTCTTACAAATTAAAAATTGATTTTGGTGAACTAGGAGTTTTAAAATCTTCGGCTCAGATAACAAAAAATTATGCACCTGAACAGTTATTAGGATTTCAAGTTATTGCTGTTGTAAATTTTCCAAAGAAACAGATTGCAAATTTTATGAGTGAATGTTTAGTTTTGGGTGTTGTTGACGAAGATTCTGTAATATTATTAAAACCTGATTTAAAAGCAAAAAACGGACTTAGGATTTCTTAATTTACATTATGCTTCCAAAGAATATAGCATTCATCAATATTTTATTTGTTCCATACCAAAAAGCTCTAAAATTTGTATTGTCAGTCAGGTAAATAACTTTGCCTACTCCATAATTCTGTATTTTAACAGGTGGAGTTGATTTTAATATTTGAAGATTTTCTTCAGAAATATAGCCGCTTAAAAGTGGTTCATCTGTGTATAGAATAGGATTATTATAGCTTTCAGGGTCTTTTTCTATAAAAATTGTAGAGTTTCTAAATATTGGCATATTTTCACCTGTTAGACCATAATTAACGGGATGAGATCTATCAATCTTTGTGTTAAAAATTGCACCACCTATTCTTTGGGCTCCAAAAAAATCTTTTTTTTCTTCAAAGCTAATTTCGTTTGCTGTAATATTATTTTTCAACTCTTTAAAATCAATTAGATCAGTTTTTTTTAGCCAATCAATAGAGTTTTTATAGCCGACTAATACACCACCAGATTTAACCCAATTCTGAATCTTATTAGTAATCAAAGTATCTGAAATTGAGCTATTAGGGCTAATTATAGTCGTATAATGACTTAAATCTATTTTTTTGATATTTCTTAAATCTATTTTCGTAATGCTAATATCATATCTTGTATCAAGTAAGTGCCATATTTCACCAGCATCATATGCAGTGACTCCATTTCCAACCAATAGACCTATATTTTTTTTTGGTATTCTTTTAAAATAGTTGCTACCTAAATCTGGTCCTTCAGCATATCCAGATTTTACAGGATCTATAATTAAATGCCCTTCATTAGCAATTTCATTTATAATATTATTTAGTTTTGCCGGATCATTTTTAAGAACTGGAATTAAAATTGTACCATAATCATAATCTTTACCTTCTAAATTGAATTTTTTTGTTGCTACTTTGACAATTATTTCTTTTTCTAATAGTTTATTTAAAGCTTTTGGAGATAAATATTCATGCCATTCCATTAAGTAAGCATAATTGCTTAGTTCAACCCTTTTATCACTATCAAAATCTATTTTTTCAATCTTATTTTTAAACCTGAAATTATTAAAATTTAAGTCATAATCCATATTAAATGCAAGAGGAAGTGTCCATGAAGAAACATCGTAAAATAAACTATCTATAAATTCTGTTCTTGTTTCAAACATTGCCTTAATTAGCCTATGTTTTTTTTGATTTTTCGGAACAATATATGAGTACCCAGATCTGTAATACTTGCCATTGTGTGTAAAATCTTCATCAACTTCATACATTTTTATTTCATGTCTATTTAATATCTCTGCAAGCTTCTTCGTCCTGTAACTATCTTTATAGTTACCGAAAACAATCGATTGATTTTTTAGTTTCCTAGCTTCTTCAGCTGCATTTTTGTAAAATGTTTTTTGATAATTTAAAATTTCTAATCTTAAATTATATGCGGCTTTAAGAGTAGATATCCCAGTTGTAAATTGGTTTTTTATTGTAAAAGGAAAATCTAATGTTCCGTTGTCAGATTCTTGAATATGACCTCTAGAACTAGCTTGCTCAAATAGAATTCCAATTGAGCCATTAATATCTGGAAAAGTTGATCCCTTTCCATAATAAAAGTCATCAAAGCTTTCTTCAGAATAATATAAAGATCCAATTTTGTCTAAACTTTCAATATGATATTTTGCTATTTCTTTTGTTAGTTTTTGATTTAAATCAGGGGTTAAAGGATGCGTTCTGGATGGTATTCCAGGTTGAAAGAAAAAAGTAGCATTAGTACCCATTTCGTGATGGTCAGTTAGTATGTTGGGAATCCATTTATTAAAACTTTTGATTCTTGCTTGGGATTCAGGTAATTGAATTGGAAGCCAATCTCTATTCAGATCGAACCAGTAATGATTAGTTCTTCCCCCTGGCCAAATTTCATTATATTCTCTATCGTTAGGGTCAGAAGTTAAATTAATATTTTTGTTTGTATTAGCCCAATATGCAAATCTTTGTAGTCCGTCAGGGTTTAATGACGGATCAAGTAGTATTACGGTTTCTTTTAGTAGTTTATTNACAAATTTATCATTAGAAGCAGCTAAATAATATGCCAAAAGTAAACTTGCATTTGAACCACTTGCTTCGTTTCCGTGAATTGAAAAACCCTGGTATACAACTATTGGTTGATTCTGGATTGAAATATTTTCTTCAGATTCTGTTAACTTTTGATGATTATCAATAATTTCATCCATATTTGAATGATTTTCTTCTGAAGTAATTGTAAGTAGTAAAATTGGTCTTCCCTCAAAAGTTTTACCTCTATCTTCAATGGAAACTCGTTCAGATGCATTAGCTAATGCATACATGTATTGAACTAGTTTATCATGGGTTACATGCCACTCTCCAATTTCATGACCAATTACTTCCTTTGGTGTTGGAATTTTTGATTCTATAGAATTGAATTCTAGTTCTGAAAAAAAGTAATCTAGACTTGTGTTAGAATTTTGTCCATAGAAAATCCCGTATGTTAAAAGTGTAATAAAAAAAAGCCTCATTTTAGTAATTGGTTAAAAATCAACAAAGTCATTTTTTGTGAATTTGTTTGACGATTTATCTTTATCATTTTCAATAAAGACTTTATTGTTATATTTCTTCGCTAGCTTCTTCGTTTTCTTCTTTTTTGTAGTCTTTTTGATGTCTTTCGCTAATTACCTCTTCACCTTTTTCAGAAACTATGTAATTAGTCATTTCATTTAAAATTTCAGAAAATTCATTAAAATCCTCTTTATAAAGGTAAATTTTATGTTTTTTGTAATAAAATGATCCATCATCATTTGTGAATTTTTTACTTTCAGTAAGCGTCAAATAATAATCTCCAGCTTTGGTTGACCTAACATCAAAAAAATATGTCCTACGACCAGCTCTTAAAATCTTTGAAAAAATTTCTTCTCTCTCCATCTTCAATAAATTTATAAATTAATAATATAAATGTAAAAAAAATAAAATTAAGAGCTTATTTTAATGATTTTTTTCTGTTAATTGTTTTTCATAAAGTTCCTTATAATAGCCATCGGTTTTGATTAATTCATTATGTTTTCCTTTTTGAATAATTTCACCATTTTTTAAAACTATTATTTGATNTAAGTTTTGAATCGTGGAAATCCTATGACTAGATATTATAGTTGTACTTTTNTGTGTNTGTTTTCTTAAATTATTAATAATCCTTTCCTCTGTCTGTGTATCAAGTGCTGAAAAACAATCATCAAAAATTAATATTTTCGGTGCTAAAATTAATGCTCTAGCTATACATAGTCTTTGCTTTTGCCCTCCACTTAAATTAACCCCTCTTTCGCCTAAAATTGTATTATATTTTTCTTTAAATTTTATAATTTCCTCATGAATTTCAGCAATTTTACAAACCTTTTCAATTTCTTCATGACTTGCATTCTCTTTTCCAAACTTTATATTGTTTAAAATTGAATCTGAAAAAAGAAATGAATCTTGTGGAACTACTCCTATATTTTTTCTTAAACTATTTAAATTAAAATTTTCAATAGGGTTATTATCAATATATATATTTCCACTTGTAGGATTATATATTCTACTTAATAATTTTAAAAATGTAGATTTTCCAGAACCTGTAGTACCGATTAACCCNAGAGTTTTTTTCGTGTTTAATATAATATTAATATTATTTAATGAATTTGAATTTGAGTCAGAATATTTAAAAAAAACATTTTTGAATTCAATTTTACCATCTATATTTTTTACACCTATTNTTGGTGACTCAATTTCAGATTTTTGAATTAAAAATTCGTTAATTCTTTTTTGTGATGCAGCTGCCTGTTGTATTATAGAACTTATCCATCCTAGAGATGCTACAGGCCAAGTTAACATATTAACATAAATAATAAATTCAGCAATAATTCCTATACTTTCAATTTGGCCTTGAAGATATTGTCTTCCTCCGATGTATATAACAAATATGTTGCTTATACCTATAAGCAATATCATTAAAGGAAAAAATAACGCTTGCATTTTAATTAAATTAATTTGATTTTCTTTGTTAAAATCTGAAATATTTTTGAATTGAATTCCGGTAGGTTTTTCTATTGAATAAGATTTTATGATTTTTATTGCAGTAAAAATTTCTTGAGTAAAAGAAGATAACTTTGATAATGATTCCTGTACAATTCGGCTTCTCACATTGATAACTTTACTTAATTTAAAAATAGTGTATGACAATACTGGTAAAGGGCTAATCGTATAAAAAGTAAGCTCTGGAGACTGTCTGTACATATAAATAAAAGTTATGATTATTAAAACTATTGTATTGATAGAATACATTAAAGCAGGTCCAAAATACATACGTACTTTTGACACATCTTCACTTATTCGACTCATTAGGTCACCAGTTTGATTCTTTTTATAAAAACTTAAAGANAGTTTTTGATACTGATCATATATTTCATTTTTTAAATCAAACTCTACAAATCTTGAAACGTTAATTATTGTTTGCCTTGTTAAAAATGTAAATATTCCTGCTGAAATAGCAGCTAGTAATATTAAAAAAATGTTTTCTACAAGTTCAGCTTGAACAAGATCAATTTCTGAAATATTCCCTTTCCTGTATTCGTCAATTATATTTACTGAGTTTCTTATAAGACCAGGTGTGTATAGCAAAAGAATCCTAGCAATAATTATTATGAAAAAACCTAATATTAGATTTTTCCTATATTTTAATAAATATTTATTTAGGTATTTTAATTCTTTCAAAGTAATATTAATATTATGCAATTTATTACTATATTGTGTCAACTTTTCAATGTTCTTTTCAATGTTAACTCGTAGACACATCCGACTCAAAATAGTGCAATATTTTTACGCACTTAAAATTTCTGATTTCGAAGATACAAAAGAACACCATAAAAATCTTCTTAAAGGTATTGAATCTATTAGCACTCTTTTTATTTTACAATTTTCATTTTTAATTGAAATTTTTAATAAGTCAAAAAAAACATATAATATTTCAAAAAATTCTATTTCAAAGAANATTAGTTCTAAGTATACTAATGTTAAATTTTCAAAAAATTCTTTTCTAGAATTACTTTCAGAAAATAAAACAATTTGTTCTTTAATTAATTCAGTAAATATTGTTGACTGGCAGATTTATTACAAATATATTAATCTAATATATGATGATTTTATAAACAGTGAATATTATGACGATTACATAAATAATAATGATGATTCATTTGAGTATGACAAGAAAATAGTTGTTGATTTGTATCAGAACATAATAGTAACTAATCAAAAGTTTCAACATTTCTTAGAAGAGTTTAATATTTACTGGATGGATGATTTCCCTTTAGTTAACACAATTTTATTAAAATTCATCAAAAACTCTAAACCTGATANGCTTAACAAAAATTTTAATTACAATTTATTTTCAGGTATTTCTGATAAACAATTCGCAAATGATTTAGCAAATCTTAGCCTTTTAAATTTCGAAAACAATAACAAGTTGGTTCTTAAAAATGTATCAAATTGGGAACTGGACAGAATTGCAAAACTTGATTTAGTAATTATAAATATAGCTATAACTGAAATTAATAATTTCAAAGATATCCCTGTCAAAGCAAGTTTAAATGAGTACATTGAAATCGCAAAAGATTATTCTACTCAAAAGAGCAGTTTTTTTATTAATGGGGTATTAGATAAACATGTAAAAGATTTAGTTAAAAATAAAAATTTAATTAAGGAAGGTAGAGGTTTGAGAGAATAACATTTTTTTATATTTTTGAGAAATTAAAATCACTCTTATGAAAAATTTATTTTATATAATTACATTATGTTTTGTTTTTTACTCATGTGGAGATGACCCTTTTAGTAAGGTCAAATCTGAAAATGTAGTAGACGCTTCCCAAAGAGATAACAAACCATCAAAATTTCCAATTATGACATTTGATAAAAAAACTCATGATTTTGGTATTATTCAGGATGGTACGGAGGTTGAAACGGTTTTCAGCTATACTAACACTGGTGAAGCTCCTCTTGTTTTAAGTGCTATTAAACCAACATGTGGTTGTACTGCAGCTCCTGGATGGAGTAAAGCACCTCTTCTTCCTGGAGAATCATCTCAGTTTACAATTAAATTTAACGGAAAAGGAGCTAACAAGACAACTAAGACGGTTAATATTACAGCAAATACTCAATCAGGTACTGAAGTTGTCAAAATTACTGCATTTATAAATAACCCAAATTCTGCTGGTAAGCCTGCGGGTCCAATAATACAATAATATGGAAGCTATTCCTCAAATCACACCATTTCTTTTAATGTTTGCTGTTATATATTTTTTTATGATAGCTCCACAGATGAGAAAAGCTAAAAAGGAAAGAAAGTTTCTCAAGGATTTAAAATCAGGAGATAAGGTAGTAATGAAAAGTGGTATGCATGGAAGGATTAATCATATAAATTCAAAAGAGGCAACTTGTATTATAGAGACTACAGCTGGTAAATTAAAGTTTAATAAATCTATGATTTCTATGGACGGTTCAAATCAAATAAACAAATAGGATAGGCTTAATTAAAAAATGTATAAGAAGTTAATTTCTCCTTTTCTATTCTTATTTGATCCCGAAAAAATACATAATTTTACTTTTTTAAGCTTAAAAATAATATTCAAAATCCCATTTACTGGGTTTATTGTTAAAACCTTCTATCAGCTTAAAAATGAGAAGCTTAAAAGAAACCTCTTTGGCTTGACTTTCCCAAACCCAGTTGGAATAGCAGCTGGTTTTGATAAAAATGCTACTCACATAAAAGAATTTGAAAAGTTCGGTTTTGGTTTTATTGAAATCGGAACAGTTACTCCTAATCCCCAAAATGGAAATTTGAAGAAAAGATTATTTAGACTTAAGAAGGATAAAGCTATCATTAACAGAATGGGTTTTAATAATGAAGGGGTTACCAAAATAAAGAATAGGTTAAAGAAAAAATATAATGTTATAATTGGTGGAAATATTGGAAAGAATAAAACAACTCCTAACTCTAAGGCTAAAAATGACTATATAATTTGCTTTAAAGAATTATACAAATATGTTGATTACTTTGTAATTAACGTTAGTTCTCCTAACACACCAGGACTAAGGGAATTACAATCAAGAAATTTTTTAACTGATTTATTTTATGATTTGAATAAATACAGAAATACTTCAGAAATTTATAGGCCTATACTTTTAAAAATATCTCCAGATTTAAGCGAAGAAGAAATTTCTGAACTTCTTGATGTAATTAGTGAAAATAAGATTGATGGAGTAATTGCGACAAATACAACCGTAAATTTCCCAAAACTTAAATCTGAAAATAAGAATGAAATTGGTGGTTTGAGTGGAGATCCTCTATATGACAGAAGTAATGATGTAATTTCTTTTATTTCAAAAAAAACCAATGGAAAATTACCTATAATTGGTGTTGGAGGTATTTCATCTCCAGAACAAGCGATTAATAAAATTAAAGCTGGAGCTCATCTAGTTCAATTATATACTGGGCTAATCTATGAAGGACCTGGAATTGTAAATAAAATCAATAAATGTTTACTTAATCAAGAATTTTAGATTAACAACATTTTGATTTATTTCTATTGAAATGAAATAAATTCCCTTTTCAAATGTTCTAACATCAATTTTTAAATCACTGTATTTGTTAATACTGCTCGATTGAATTAGCCTACCATTTATGTCATATATAGTATAATAGTCAGGTTTTAAATTTTCATACTTTATCATTATGAAATTATTAGCTGGATTTGGTGAAATTGATATTGTATTCGGAATAGTTGCATTTAAATTAAGATATTCGGTACTTATTAGTTTAGATTCTTCAGATCCAAAATTTGTATTACTATATATTAAATCATCTGTTTCAGTAGTTAGTTCATAATACTCACTACCAACCATCCAGTTGTAACCGTCAAGACCGTTACCAGCTGTATCATAAATGGTAAATGTATAACATTCAGATTGCAGAACATCAAATTCGTGATTGTGTTCTCCGTTTTGTTCGTATGGACCACCTTCATACAATATAGTCCCGTTACTGTCTTTAAATTCCCATGTATTCTCATTTATATCAACTATAAATAATTTTAGATTAACCGTTGAGGTATCATATATATTAGAAGAAAAATTAATATGCTGAGGGAATACTTTAGTTAATATTTCAGATCCGTTTGAAATTTTAAGGGTTACATCATAAATCCCTGGAATATAATCATGTGATGGGTTTTGTTCTGTATAATCAATAATATCATCTCCATCAACATCCCATTCCCAGGCAGTAGCTCCAACACTTGTATCTGTAAAGTTGACAGAAATATAATCGTCACAACTTTCATTTATTTCTGATGTAAAATCGACATTAAATGATGGGCATTTATAATATGTACCTCTAAACAAATGATAACCCGCATACATTCTAGCATATTGTTCTATACTGAAAAAGTCTGTACATGAATCGGGTGAGTATGACATAATATTTGATGTGTCTGGATTATAATATTGACCAATAGGATCAGTAGCATTTCCAGTGTACATGCAGTTTACAGAGCTTACATTTGAATTGTTAATTAGGGGATCTGCAGGAGTGTCGCAGTGTCTGTCTCCGGCAGACGTGCAATTAGATCCATTCACAAGTTCGTCAGTAGAACCAGGCTCGTTTGATAAACCATGCGTATGCAGAACATTAAAATGATGACCGAATTCATGAATTAAAGTTGAGCTTACAGAATTAGTTGTAGCCTGATTATCCATGACTATAACATCATAATATTGTGAAGTACTTCCAGGATAGTGAGTATAACCAGCTACAGCTCCTTGATTTATAGATTCAACAAAATATATATTCATAATATTCTCCTGATTATTTTGATATAAAAGCTCTTGCTCATCATAATCAAAATCATACAATGCATTATTAGCAATATAATTTGTCTCTTCACAAATAGTTATTTCTAAAAAAGAATTAGCTAAAAAAGAATTAGCTTCGTCAATTTCATCTAAAATTTGGCTCTCAGTTATGTTAGTTGCTCCGTTTGTGTCTGTTACGATATGAATTTTTGCCGGAACATTTGTAATCGCAGTTGATGTTTTAGAATGAAGTTTATTGTAATAATCATTTAAATACTGGTTAAAACTTTCTTTGTTATTATTTTCGATTTCTAGAAAGTTTTCAGGAACTTCTGATCCACAAATCCCATTATGAGTCTCTTGTGAAAACAATGTAAAACAAAAAAGTGAAGTAGAAATCAGAATTAATTGTTTAAAATAGTTTTTTTGAATCATAATAATTTAAATTTAGTCTTTAAACACTATCCTACAAAAATAGTTAAATTTACATCTCTTGTAAAATTAAATTAATTAACATGTTGCTTTCATTTATTATTTCAAGTTTTTTTTTGGCAATCAGTCCTGGTCCTGATAATATTTATATAGCAGCATTAACATCTAGATCAGGAAAATTTTCAGGTTTTACTTTTCTTACTGGCTTACTTATTGGCTGTTTTATTCACACTATTTTGCTAGCTTTTGGTTTAAGTACATTAATTATTCAATCAGATTTTATTTTTGATGCTTTAAGGTATTTAGGTGCTATATATATCTTTTATTTGTCGTTTGAAGTTTATAATTCTGATTATGTATTGGATTCTGGGAATAAATTTATAGCCTCAAATTTTTTCTTAAAAAATTTAAAAAAAGGGATTCTTATGAATCTTTTAAATCCAAAAGTTTTTTTGTTTTTTGCGTTATTTTTTTCAAATTTTATTTTTTCAGAAACTCTTTCTTTTAAAATTCAGATAATTATACTGGGATTAATATTTATTATTATCACTTTTTTTGTTTTTGGCATTATTATATTATTTTCTGATGTAATTTTTACTATTTCATATAAGAAAAGTAAATTTAATTTGTTTTCTAAACTCTTTAATATTATTGTTCTTTTAGTGATTGGTATAATAATATTATTTACTGAAAATACCATAACTTTATCTTAATAAACACTCATTAATGTCAAAGCTTAAAATCATTGAATGTCCTAGAGATGCAATGCAAAGCATTAAAAAATTTATTCCTACAGAAAAAAAAATTAAATACATTCAGAGCCTGCTAAATGTTGGTTTTGATACAGTTGACATGGGTAGTTTTGTTTCTAAGAAAGTTATCCCTCAACTTTCAGATACAGCTAATGTTATAAAATCTTTGGATCTAAATAATACACAATCTAAACTTCTTGTTATAGTTGCTAATATTAAAGGTGCTGAGATAGCAGCTCAATATAAAAAAATATCATGTGTTGGATTTCCCTTTTCAATATCAGAAAATTTTCAAATGAGAAATACTAACAGATCAATTGATCAATCATTTAAGAACTTACTAGTTGTAAAAGACATTATTGATAATAGTGATAAAGAGTTAGTCGTCTATTTGTCTATGTGTTTTGGAAATCCGTACGGAGATATTTGGAGTTTAAATATTATTGATCGATGGGTGTCTAAACTAGTAGACCATGGTGTGAAATTAATTTCTCTTAGTGATACAATTGGTTCAGCTACTCCAAAATTAATAAGTGATGTATTTACTTTTTTCTCTGTTAAATATCCTAATATAGAATTTGGTCTACATTTACATACTCATCCAAAAAATTGGAAGGATAAGGTAGACATATCACTAAAGTCAGGATGTATGCGTTTAGATGGTGCAATTCAAGGTTTTGGAGGGTGTCCTATGGCCACCGATAGTTTAGTAGGTAATATGCCTACAGAAAAAATTATATCATATTGTACTCAGAATAACATCAAAAACTTCATAAACCCTCTTAATTTTGAAGTTTCTTACAATTATGCGAGTGATATATTTTTAAATTATTTTTAAATTATTTTTATTAATGATTAATAAAAGTCGTAAAATTTAATATGCAAGTTGTATATTTACATGCAATTAATTTATGATTGCATGAGCAAATTTCCAAAAAAAATAATTTCTGAAGTTTTAACCTATGATGATGTTCTGTTGGTACCTGGTTATTCTAATGTATTGCCAAGAGAGGTTAAAATAAATTCAAAATTTTCTAAAAACATTCCTTTGAACATTCCAATAGTTTCAGCAGCTATGGATACAGTTACTGAAAGTAGAATGGCAATAGCAATCGCACAGGAGGGTGGTATTGGAGTTATTCATAAAAATATGACTATAAAAAGACAGTCTGATAAAATTAGAAGGGTAAAACGTGCCGAAAGCGGAATGATAATTGACCCTATTACTTTGCCTCTTGACTCGTCAGTAGCCGATGCTAAAAAAAGTATGAAAGAAAATAAAATCGGTGGTATTCCAATTGTAGATGACTCTGGTTTTTTAAAGGGGATTGTAACAAATAGGGATTTAAGATTTGAAAAAAGTGATGACAAAATTATTACTGATGTGATGACCAAAAAAAACCTTATAACTGTCGGTGTTGGCACATCTTTAGAAGAAGCAGAAGTTATTCTCCAACAAAATAAAATTGAAAAGCTACCTGTTGTAACAGATTCCTACAAGCTTGTTGGATTAATCACGTTCAGTGACATTACAAAACTTAAGCTTAAACCTATTGCAAACAAAGATAAATATGGAAGGCTTAGAGTAGCAGCTGCTATTGGTGTAACTCATGATTCTGTTTTGAGAGCAGAGACTTTAATCAATTCTGGTGCAGATGCCATCGTTGTAGACACAGCTCATGGTCACACGGAAAGAGTTATCACTTTATTAAAAAAATTAAAGAAAAATTTTAAAGAAGTAGATATTGTAGTAGGAAATATCGCTACTGTTGAAGCAGCAAAATTTTTAGTTAATGCAGGTGCTGATGGAATTAAGGTTGGTATTGGTCCAGGTTCTATTTGCACTACTAGGATTGTTGCTGGAGTTGGTTACCCTCAATTTTCTGCAATTTTAGAGGTTTGTAATGAAATAAATAACGAAGTACCTGTTATTGCAGATGGTGGAATAAAATATACTGGTGATATTTCAAAAGCAATTGCAGCTGGAGCATCATCCGTAATGTTAGGATCATTATTGGCTGGAACCAAAGAATCACCGGGTGAAACCATAATTTTTGAAGGTAGGAAATTTAAATCATACAGAGGGATGGGTTCTTTGGAAGCTATGAATCAGGGTAGTAAGGATAGGTACTTTCAAGATGTTGAAAATGACGTAAAAAAATTAGTTCCTGAAGGAATTGTTGGTAGAGTTCCCTATAAGGGTGATTTAGTTGAAAGTATCCATCAATTTGTCGGAGGTTTGAGGGCTGGTATGGGATACTGTGGAGCTAAGGATATTTTATCATTACAAGAGAATTCAAAATTTATTAAGATTACTTCATCAGGAATAGTCGAAAGTCACCCTCATGGAGTAAACATAACTAAAGAAGCTCCAAATTACTCAAGATAATAAACAGTTATTATATTTATATTTATATTTTTGTCCATCAAAACAAGTAAATGAATAGAAATTTAATTATTCTTTTTTTTATCTCTTTAAATTTATTCTCTCAAGATAAAAAAGATATTCTATTTTCTGTTAATGATAGTTTAGTTTACGTTGAAGAATTTGAAAGAGTTTATAATAAAAACTCTGATTTAATAAAAGATTCAGATAGGCAGGATATTGTTGGTTATTTAGATTTATTTATAAATTATAAGCTAAAGCTTGCATATGCATATGATTTAGGTCTAAATAAAGACAAAAATTATATTCTAGAATTAAATAAGTATATTAAAGAACTTCAAAAATCTTTTTTAACTGATAAAGAAAGCGAAGAAAAGTATTTAAAAGAAGCGTATGAGAGAACTAAATCTGAAGTCAATGTCTCTCATGTTTTAATAAGATATAATGAAATTAATGATGACTCATTGCATATAATTTCTAAATTATCTTCCTTGAGAGATTCATTCTCTAAATTATCTACCAACGATTTTAATAATTTATGGAATTTAGATAAGAAAATGATTGTGGAGGATTTAGGCTACTTTTCAGTATTTAAAATGATTTATTCTTTTGAAAATATTGCTTATAACACGCCTGTTGGTAGTGTTTCAAAACCATTCAGAACTAAGTTTGGTTATCATATTTTAAAAGTTAATGAAAAAAGAAAGTCCCTTGGTGAAATTAATGTTGCCCATATTATGATTTATAAAAACAGTAGGGATGCATACAAAAGAATTAATTCAGTTCTAGACTCTATTAAATCAGGATTTGATTTTGAGTATTTAGCAAAAAAATATTCAGAAGATAAAAACTCTTCATTTAAGGGAGGTATATTAAGTCCTTTTTCTAGTGGTCAAATTAATTCTATACCTTTTGAAAAAGCCGCTTTTAGTTTAGAAAATATTGGAGATTATTCAAATCCGATTGAAACAAAGTATGGATGGCATATTATTAAGTTATATTCAAAAAATGATGTTAAAAAATATGACGATGTAAAATTTGATTTATTGAATAAACTGAAAAAGAGTTCAAGATTTAATTTTATTTCGGATTCATTTTATTCTTTTCTTCTCTCCAAATATAATCTTGATTATAATAATTCTAATCTGAATTATTTTTCTTCTTTAATCGACTCAAGTTATTTTAACAATAAATGGAATATTCCAGATGATATTGAAAAAGATAAAGTTTTTTTTAAAATATTAAATACAAACTATTCATTTATTGATTTCGCCATTCATCTTGATGAAAATCAAGGAGAAAGAAAATCTGTTAAACTCGAAAATATAATTAAAGTTGAATACAAGAGATTTTTAAATTCTAAGTTGTTAGAAACGTATAAAGATAATTTAGAAAATGATAATATTGAATATAGATATATATTAAAAGAATACAGGGAAGGTCTTTTATTATTTAATTTAATGCAAGACAAAATATGGGATGTAAATTATTCAGATTCACTAGAGTTAAAGGAGTTTTATAGTAAAAATAAGTCGAAATACACCTCTTTTGAAAATGATAAGTCAAATATACTAAGTGACTTTCAGCTAGCTCTAGAAAACGATTGGATTAATGAGTTAAAATTAAAATATTCTGTATGGGTAAATAGAAAAGTTTTAAAAAAGCTTAAAAAACTATACGATTTATGATTAAAAAAATAATTTTCATATTATTAACTGTTCTAACATCTTGTATCTATTCTCCACAAAAAGAATCTGAAATAATTGCCAGTTATGAAAATTCTTATTTGTTAAAAAATGAATTTTTAAAACTTATGAATGATGTCCAAATTAAGGATTCCTTAACTAGAGCAAATTATATTATTAACGAATGGGCAACGGAAAAAATTTTAATTGATTATGCTAGATTAAATTTAGATGATAAAAAAATCGATACAATTGAGTATCTTGTTCAAAAATATAGGTCAAGTTTGTTGACTGAATCATATCTTGAAGCGCTAATTAATTCTGAAATTGATTTAAAAGTTGATAGTTTAGAGATTGATAGTGTTTTTAACACAAATAAGGAATTATTTTTTTTAAAAAACGATATATTTAAACATCTTTTTATTAAAATTCCTTTAAATTTTTCTGATTCTGATGAGGTAATTAAATCTTTTAAAAATTATAGAACAAACGATCAATTATTTCTTGATTCTATCTCCTTTAGATATAGTAGCTTTTTATTAAACAATATTAGTTGGTCCACACAAAAAAAAATAAGAGACAACTTTTATTTTATTGATGATACTAGATTTTATACATTAAAAAAAAATAAATTTTTAAAATACGAAGATTCATTAGGATTATATCTCATAAAAATTATTGACTCAAGAAATAGTGGTGAATATTCACCAAAATCATATATATTGCCAACTTTAGAATATATATCATTAAATAATAAGAAAAGAATGTTATCATCTAAAATTAAATCTAAAATTTTGAGTAACGCAATTTTGAAAAAAAAATTAGAAATTTATTAATATGAAATATTTTATAACTTTTGTTTCCTTTATTATTTTTTTTACATCCAATTTAGTTTCACAAGAAAGGGTTAAGCTTGATGGAGTAGCAGCTGTGATAGGTGATTTTATTGTTCTTGAATCTGACATTGAAAAACAATTTACTCAGTTAAATATGTCTGGCGTTTCAATCGAAAATATTTCTAAGTGTCAGGTTTTTGGAAAATTATTGGAAGATAAGCTTTATCAACATCATGCAATTCAAGACAGTATTGAAGTAAATAATTCTGAAATTCAGTCTTATGTAGATCAACAAATTAACGCTTTTGCTGAACAAATTGGATCAATGGAAAAATTAATAGAATATTATAAAAAGGATTCAGAACAAGATTTGAGAAATGAAATGTTTGAATTAAACAGAAATTCAGAATTAGCCAAGAGAATGCAACAATCAATAATTGAAGATATTGAGATTACGCCGGAAGAGGTAAGACAATTTTTTAATTTAATTCCGGAAAAAGAACGACCTGTTTTTGGCACCGAATTAAAAGTATCTCAAATAGTAGTATATCCAAAAACAAGTCAGGTTCAAAAGGATAAAGCTATTAATAAATTAAGAGAATTTAAATCTGATATAATTGAAAATGGCGCTAGTTTTATTACTAAAGCTGTTCTTTACAGTGATGATATTCAATCTAGAAAAAACGGTGGAAAATATATTATAAACAGAAAAACATCTCCAATGGTAAAAGAGTTTAATGATGTTGCCTTTTCATTAACTGAAGGGGAAATTTCAGATCCTTTTGAAACTGATTTTGGATTTCATATTATTTATTTAGAAAAAATTAGAGGACAAGAGTATGACATTAGACATATTCTTATAAGGCCAGAAATCACAAAAGAAGAAATTAATAACGCAAAATCAAGAATTCAAAATATCAGAGAAAAAATCATTTCAGGACAAATTAGTTTTTCTGATGCTGCTTTGGAAGCCAGTGATGAGATTCAAACAAAATATGATGGTGGATTATTAATAAATCCAGAAACACAAGATTATAATTTTGAATTAACCAAAATGGACCCTGAACTTTACTCTAGAATAGTAAATCTTAAGGATGATGAAGTAAGTCTGATTTTTCAAGATGAAGACAGGGTTAATCCTGTAAAGTTTAAAATTCTTACAGTTTCAAATAGATATGATGAACATGTTGCTGATTTTTCCAAAGACTATATTAAAATTCAAAAGCTAGCATTGCAAAACAAACAATTAAAAGAGATTGAAAAGTGGCAAAATGAAAAGATTTTTGACACCTACATTAATATAAATAATGAGTTTAGAGATTGTGATTTCTTTAGTAATTGGCTTAAAAAATAAGAGTTCTTTAAATTACTTGCTTAAATTTTTTTAGACTCTTAATAATAACATAATTATTTTTTTACTTATGGGTATTTTTTATTTTTGTTTTAAATATATAAACTCAACTGTAAATGGCGTTTGATATTGAAATGATAAAAAAGGTTTATTCAAGCATTGTAAAAAATGTTGATTATGCCAGAAGTATTGTAAATAAACCACTAACTCTTTCAGAGAAGATATTATATTCACATCTTTGGAATCAGGTAAATAAACCATTTGTAAGGGGAAAAGATTATGTTGATTTTAAGCCTGACAGAATCGCTTGTCAAGATGCTACAGCTCAAATGGCTTTATTACAGTTTATGCAGGCAGGAAAACAAAAAGTGGCAGTACCAACAACTGTACATTGTGATCACCTTATCCAAGCTAAAATGGGTGCTAAAGAAGATCTTTTTCAGGCTAATAAGGTTAGCAGTGAAGTTTTCGAATTCTTAAAAAATGTTTCCAACAAATATGGAATTGGTTTTTGGAAACCTGGTGCTGGAATTATTCATCAAGTAGTTTTAGAAAATTATGCATTTCCGGGTGGTATGATGATCGGTACCGATTCCCATACAGTCAATGCTGGAGGTTTAGGTATGTTAGCTATCGGAGTTGGTGGTGCTGATGCCGTTGATGTTATGGCTGGAATGCCGTGGGAATTAAAGTTTCCAAAAATAATTGGAGTTAAATTAACAGGTGAATTAAATGGGTGGACTTCTGCAAAGGATGTTATTTTAAAAGTTGCAGGTGTATTAACAGTTAAAGGTGGTACAGGCTGTATAATTGAATATTTCGGGCCTGGTGCTAAATCTTTATCATGTACAGGTAAAGGAACTATATGTAATATGGGAGCTGAAGTTGGCGCAACAACTTCGACTTTTGGATACGATAAGTCCATGGAAAGGTATTTAAATGCAACAGGCAGAAAAGATGTTGCATTTGAGGCTAATATAATAAAGGATTATTTAACCGCTGATAAAGAGGTTTATGATTCCCCTGATAAGTTTTTTGATCAATTAATTGAGATCAATCTTTCTGAACTTAAACCACATTTAAATGGCCCTTTCACACCTGATTTGGCAACCCCAATTTCTGAAATAGGAAATAAAGCAAAAGAAAATGATTGGCCTCTTAAAGTAGATTGGGGTTTAATAGGTTCTTGTACAAATTCTTCATACGAAGATTTAACCAGAGCTGCCTCGATTGCAAAACAAGCGATTGATAAAAATTTAATGACCAAATCTGATTTTGGAATTAACCCTGGCTCTGAACAGGTAAGATATACGGCTGAAAGAGATGGAATATTAAAAATATTTGAGGATTTAAATGCAACAATTTTCACCAATGCTTGTGGTCCTTGTATAGGTCAGTGGGATAGAAGTGATTTGAAGGGAAAAGAAAAAAATACTATTGTTCATTCCTTTAACAGAAATTTTTCAAAAAGAGCTGATGGAAATCCAAATACACACGCATTTGTTGGTTCACCTGAAATTGTTGCCGCCATTGCTATAGCCGGTAAATTAGATTTTGACCCTACTAAAGACAAATTAGTTAATGAGATAGGTGAAGAAGTAATGCTAGATCCACCTGTTGGAGTGGAATTGCCTATGGATGGTTTTGATTGTGAAGACTCAGGTTACATTGAACCAGAAATTGATGGAAGCTCTGTTATAGTTTCGGTTAATCCAAAATCTGAAAGGTTACAACTGTTAGATCCGTTTGTACCCATAGGAAGAAATATTAAAAATGCTAGGCTTTTGATAAAAGCTTATGGAAAGTGTACAACAGATCATATTTCGATGGCTGGTCCATGGCTAAGATACAGAGGCCATTTAGATAATATTTCAAATAACTGTCTAATTGGTGCAGTTAATGCCTTTAATATGAAGACAAATTTTGTTAAAAATCATTTGACGGGTGAATATGGTGGAGTTCCTGATACTCAGAGACTATATAAATTAGAAAATATAAAGACCGTTGTTGTGGGTGATCATAATTATGGCGAAGGATCTTCCAGAGAACATGCTGCTATGGAACCACGTCATCTAGGTGTTTGTGCTGTAATCGTAAAATCTTTTGCAAGAATACATGAAACAAATCTGAAAAAGCAAGGTATGTTAGCTTTAACTTTTTCAAATGAAAATGATTATGATTTAATTCAGGAAGATGATTTATTCGCTTTTATTAATCTAGATATTTTTTCACCTGGAAAACAAATTGAACTATTAATTAGTCATTCTGATGGCAAAAGTGATAGGATTTTATTAAATCATACCTACAATCAGTCTCAAATTGAATGGTATGATGAAGGATCTGCGCTAAACCTGATTAAAAAAGATAATTTATAAGATTTTCTTATAAAGACTTTGAATAAAAACTTTAACGAAGTCTATAGATCTTAATGAAAAAATAATTTTTAAATCATCAATATTACTACTTTCTTCATTTAAAAAACGTAAAATTCTATCAGTTTTATTTTTGTTAAGCATTTTATAAAATATCATATCCCCTTTATGATTAAACTGAGAAAGTACACCAAGTAATATTTTATCTAAAAACATATATTTTTTTTTCTGAGTTATTGTTAGACTTTTTCCTTTTTTGATGTTTTTCAAAATTTTAAGAGAATATTTTTCACAATTATAAAATGAATATCCAGTAGATGGTTTAATCCACCCTCCCGCAGATCCTATTTTTGTAATTTTTTTTGATGAATCTTTATAAAAAGGGTATGAGGTCATGGGAATTACTCCACTTTCAGATTCAATTATTTCATAATCAGATATTTTGAGGAATTTTTCTATATATTCCATAAGGTATTTTTCATAAACATTTTTTTCACATTCATTTTTAGAAAAATAGGTATGTTCAATCAAAGCTTTATTTTTCTTAAAAGGTAAAACATATGTGAATGCGGTAGAGCTTTTGTCTTTAATTCTGTAATCCATAAACACAAAAGATTTTTTATTAATTTTTTTTTCTTTTGTTTTTATAATCCATCCTAAAAAATGTTGTTTTAAAGTTGTGTAATTATTAAATTCTCTTATAAATTTTTTATTAGGTCTTGAATCAAAAACATGTTTTCCATAATAATTTTTTTTATTTCCAACTACGACAACTTTTTCATTATCTTCTCTAATTTTTAGAATATTATCTTTAATCAATTTTATTTGTTTTTTTTTCTCTAATTTTTTTCTAACAAATTTGAAAAAATCTAATGAGTTAAGAGTCTTGTAATTATAATTAGAAAAATCCATATTTACATTTCCGTAATTAGAGAAAAATTTTCCGCTTCTCCATTTACTTTTTAGAATTGAGTCCCAATTTCCTTTACCTTTTTCCCAGAATGAAAAAAAATTATTTTCTTTTTTGCTCTTAAAATTATCAATTACTAGGATTTTATGATTTTTAAAATAATTATCATTTTGAAAAGAATATGATAAATGCAAACCTGAAAGACCCCCTCCAACAATAATATAATCAAATTGTGAAATGGTTTTCATTTAACTAATAATTTTATATAGAATTAATTATCCTTAAAATATCTCAAAGGTGGAAATAACATTCCAAAACTTTCTCCACCGTTTTTTTTGATATTAGCGTGATGCATTTTATGTGCCTTTCTAACTCCCTTAGCATACCAATTATTTGCTTTTCGTAAGAATTTAAATCTCTGATGAATAAAAATATCGTGAACTATAAAATAGGTAAGACCATATGCCATAATTCCGAATCCTATAGAAAAACCAAAGTTAAACTCTAATTCCACTTGGGAATAAAAACAGATCATACTAACAACGGCATAGAATACAAAAAACAAATCATTTCTTTCCCACCAAGAGGTCTTTAAGTTTTGATTGTGATGATCCTTGTGTAATGTCCATAAAAATCCGTGCATTATGTATTTATGAGAAAACCAAGCCATAAATTCCATGAAGCAAAAAGTTATAAAAAATATTAAAATTTGTAATAGTATATTCATTAAAGTAAGTTTAGCTGATATTTTACATAACTTCTTGTGAGAAGTTCTAATTTTTTTAGATTAGGCACCCTAATTCTTCTATTTATAATTTCTGTTGCAGGCGTTTTCTTTAATTTTTTGAGTAGTTGATTATAATATCTGTATGCCATAAAAACTCCAAATTTTGCTTCTATGGGAAGGTTCTTTATTCCTTCAAGTCCTATCAAAAAATCATTTTCAATATCAGAAATTATAAAATCTTTATCTTTTTCGTCTAAGTTTTTAAAACTTGTATTTGGAAAATAAGATCTGTTTAAATCCTCCTTATCGGCTTTTAAATCTCTAAGGAAATTAACTTTTTGAAAAGCAGAACCTAAACTCATTGCATTTTCCTTAAGACTTAAATATAGTTTTTGATTTCCTTGTACAAAGACTTTCAAACACATTAGTCCAACTACATCTGCGGATCCGTAAATATATTCTTTAAATTCTTTAACAGTGGAGTATTTCTTCTTACTTAAGTCCATTTTCATACTTTTCATAAAAGCGTCAACTAAACTAATGTCAATATCATATTTGTGAAAAGTATGCTGAAATGAATTTAAGATTGGGTTTAAATGAATTTTATTTTTTAATGCTTTGTATAGGTCTATAGAAAAATCTTCGAACAATTCTTTTTTATTATAATCATGGAAAGAGTCTACAATNTCATCTGCAAACCTCACAAAACCATAAATATTATAAATATCTCTTCTTATATTTTCAGAAAGTAGTCTTGTTGCTAGTGAAAAAGATGTACTATATGTTTTAGTAACATTCTGACTACAACTGTACGATACTTCGTCAAAAATTTTCTTCATTAGAATTTTTTTACAATTTAACAATAAATTATTATTTATTAATCAAATTAGCAACTAACTCACCAGAAACAACAGCGGGTGGCACACCAGGCCCTGGAACAGTAAGTTGACCACAGAAATACAAATTTTGTACCAATTTACTTTTAATGTTTGGTCTCAAGAATGCTGTTTGAAATAATGTATTGGCCAAGCCATATGCATTTCCCCCGTAGGAATTGTATTCATTCTTAAAGTCATTTACACAAAAACTCCTTTTATACGTAATGGAATCTTTGAGCTCTTGACCTGTGTAGAGTTCCATTTTCTTAATAATTTTTTCAAAATACTTATCCCTTGTTTCNTCGTTGTCAATAAGATCAATTGCTATGGGAATTAAAAAAAATGCATTTTCAGCACCTTCTGGTGCGGTTTTAGTATTTGTTTTTGAAGTAAAATTTGCATAAAAAAGTGGGTCCGTTGGCCATTTGGGTGAATCGTAAATTTCTTCAGCATGTTTATTGAAATCTGTATCAAATATTAGATTGTGATGTTGAACATTTTTTAATTTTTTATTAAAGCCTACATAAAAAAGTAAAGAGGAGGGTGCAAAGACCCTAGATTTCCAATATTTGTTGTTGTATTGTCTAGATTTGACGGGTAATAAGCTTTCTGTGTGGTGATAATCAGCTCCTGATAAAATTAAGTCACAATTTGTTGATTTACCATTTACCACAATATTCTCGACTTTTTTATTTTTAACATTGATTTTTGAAAGTTCATGGTTGAATTTGTATTTGACCCCTAATGACTTACCCAGATCTACCATTGCATTAACCAAATCATGGAATCCATTTGGTGGTTGAAATGTGCCAATACCAAAATCTGCATAATTCATAAAATTGTAAAAAGCTGGTGTATTTGAGGCTTTTGCTCCTAAAAATAAAACTGGAAACTCCAATATGGAGCGTAATTTAGGATTTTTAAAATCTCTACGAACATCTTTTCTAATATTGGATAGGAAAAATCTAACTCTTTTAATTGTTTTTTTTGAAACCAACTCCAACGGGCTATTACCAGGCATTTTATATAGCATGTCTGTAACACCTATTTCGTAATTTTCTTTTGCAATTTTCAAGTACTTTTTGAGTTTTTCTCCGCTTCCTTTTTCAATCGATTCAAATTTTTTGCAAATTTTTTCAGGTGAGTCTTCAATATCAATAAAATCA
>NZUH01000020.1 GCA_002697255.1 Flavobacteriaceae bacterium
CCTTGTGAAGCATCACCAGCTTGTAATAATGACCAGTCAGACGCATCAGCATCTTCAAAATCATCAGACCAAGGAGCGACTACGGCTGTTGGACCTGTAGGATTAATAGATTCTGAAGCAAATAAAATTTGTTGAATATCCATTGCACCTGCAGATGCAGTAGCCCCATCTCCAGGATTTTCAACTAGCTGAAACCACCAGCTTGATTGGGTTCCTGACCAATTAGTAAAATTAGTCAAATCAATTTCAACAGTTTGAGCATCTGCAGAATTAACGGTCATGTCTGTTGTAGAAAATTCGTTTCCACCACTTGGAGAAACAAATGTCAATTTATTTTTAGGAGAATTATTTACAAGTGTAACTTGAAGATATTTATATGTATCCGCATCAACACTATATATTCCACTCTGCTCTAATTTTGGATAAGGGCTTTGATCATCGATGTCCAAATGTAATTCGCCTGCAACAATCTGAGACATTGTAACGCCGTTTGCAGCTACAAATCCTTCTGAATCAGAAGTGTCATCAAAAGTATAATCAACTCTCGGAGTAGCTGGAATTGAAGCTACTATTTCAATATTATCAACTAATATATCACCAGAAAAAACATTTTGGTTATTTGAAGCAGACTCTTTAAATCTAAAATTAATAGTACCTAAAGTTCCTGACCAATTAGCATTGCTACTCATATTTATATAGTGAGTAACAAAACCTGTATCATTTGCAGTTAGTCCATCAAAACTTGTAAAAGCATTTGACCCATTAACAGTTGTAATAACTTGCACTCTTGTATTAGCAGTAGTGTTCTGGATTGTTAATGCTATATAGTTTCCTACAGAGGTGTCTATCATAGCGTCAGTGTTTTTCATGTTTGGGTTAGCAGAACCACCATTTCCGTCTCCATTTGGAGATGTAATTGTATATGTAGCGTATGAATTTCCGGCTACAATACTGGAATAATTTGAGCCTACAAAATTTTCTACAGTGCCGTTAAAATCCCATGGGGGAGCAGTCTGAGAAAAAAGGTTAAGGTTAAAAAATAGCAAAATTGCTATAAGAATAGAGTAATTTTTTTTCATGTTAGTGAGTTTTAATTTAGGTTAATTTAATAAATTATTTTGAAATAGATAAGTCGTCTAGGAGAAATTCAGTATGCTCTGTCATGTACCAAAATTTAATACCCTGATTATTACTATTTGATTTTAAGTTAAATGTATGTGTATAACTTGTCCAGTCTTCTGACAAAATAAAGTCTTTACCCTGAAAGCTACCTTTAATATCAGACTGTAAAACAAGTTTTATTTTTCCGTTTCCAGATCTATTTTTAGCATAAAAAGTAACCGTAATTTTATCTCCTTCTTGACCCTTGAATTTCTGATTAAATTGAGTGCTTAAAAACCATCCTTTATCCCCAAGTTTATGTGTCTGAATTTTCAGCGCTCTAGAGCTCCCAGGATTTGTGTCAAAATCTTCAACCGAAAAAGTTGCGTCAGCTCCATTTTTTGCAACATTATTCCACCACCAAAACTTGCCCTCTGAGTTTACTCCTTCCAAATCAGAATTTTTTAATTCTATCGTTTTTTGAGAGAATAAGTAAGTGTGAAAAAATACTGTTAAAAGAGTTAAAATAAATTTATTTGTTAGTTTCATTTTAGTTTTATTTAGTTAGTATAAAAAATATTAATTTTTGATTATATATTATGTTTTAAAATTATTTTTTTAGTAATCTTAAAATTTTAAATTCATTACTTATTGAATCCTCTATTCTGATAAAATATAAACCTACATTTAATTCCGAAATATCAATTGAAATAGAGTTTGTGTCTCTAGTCAAAGTTTTTTTGGGTTTATATTGTTTTCCTAACATGTCAATTATATAAATATTATTTGTTTCAGAAACATTATTTAATGTTATTATGTTTTTAGCAGGATTCGGATAAAAATATATTTGACTTGATTGAATATTTTCATAATCAATAATCGACATAGAGGAGTCTATATACTCATAGGCGCCTATATCTAGAATATTATTATTGGTTTCAAAATTAACCGGGGATGAGCCTCCAGGAACAAGTGAAAAATCATCAATGTAATAATCTGCCCCAGCTCCACCTTGAACAACAGGGCCCTTAACATAAAAAAAGAAATTATCAGAAATATTATGGGTGAAATTTGCGCTAAGTAAAGTCCACTCATCACTAGAAATCTCAACAGTGTCGGTTAAATTATAATATTCATTTAAATCAGTGTCCTTAATGGTTAGTTGTGCTGTTCCTGTTTCACCTTCTGGAAGTTTTACCCATACATAGAATGTATAAGTTTCACCTTGAATTAATAAATTATTTAAAACTATTCTAGGGCTATGCCAGTTGGCTGTTCTATCTGTTGTAAAAAGGCTTTTTTGTCCTGAAAGAGACTGATCATCTGTGGTCTCGACAGTTGATCCAAATTCAGTCCACCCACCAGTAGCATTTTCAAAACTTGTTGATGCAATTGCATCTCCTGCGCTTGGTCTTGGATTACCATCAATATCCAAAAAAGGGCTATAACTAGGGTTGCCAGCATCAATTGCAGGAGAGCCAGGGCTCAAAGAAAAATCAGTTCCATCAATTTCGATTGGTCCGTTTACATTTGGAGGAGCTGAGACAAAAAGAGGGTCAACATTTATTAAATTATTACTTTCAGTCGCTGGCCAAGCATAAGTCCCATTTGTAATTATATTGTCTACAGCTACTCTTGTGCCTGAAACATTATTTAACTGAAGAGCTGAAAATTCATTATCTCTGGTCATAATGATATTATTTACAACCGTTGCATTTAACACATTATTAGCCTTAATACCCCCTACTTTTTGACCTCTATGACCAGGATTTCCTTCGGCAACAGAAATATCTTGAATTATTTCATGAACTCCATTATAATATACTGTGTTGTTTTGATAAATAGCAGAAGCTGATTGAGAATGATCAAAATTAATTCCGTTTTTCCCGTTATTTAAACACAGATTATTTTCAAACAAAAATGTTCCATTATATTCTGGATCACTTCTGGTTACATATATCCCCTGACCATCAAGAATATTATTATATGTGGCAGTTCCATAATTAGGATTTGTATTACCAGAATTATCTGGTAGCTGTGTTACATAAAATGGAATTCTATTCCAATTATTGTAAACAATATTTCCACGTATAATCATTTTAATATCATTCGAGTTATCTCCAGAAACAGCAATTGTTTCAGCAAAAACAATTGCAGAAGATGCAGAAGATGTCCACCAATTAGAATTGAAAACAATATTATTTTCTACTAAAATATGATCGCTATCATTAAATCTAATGGCAGACCCTGGAGTGTCATGAACAATATTGTTTCTTATAATTATATTATGATGTGCTCCGTATCCTCCCCAAATTCCTTTTCCTCCAAAATAAGTGTTAGAATAATTAGTAGATTCGTCTTCATCTTCCGCCATTTCAATTTTATAATTCCGGTCAGCAATTGCTAAATCATAATTAATGGATTGAGATGGACCCTCTACTTCAAAACCTTCAACAATTATATAATTCATTCCGTTTGAAATAACAATCCCACCTCTTCCGTCAAATTGAATTTTTGGCAAATCCCCAGGATAATTTCGTAAAGTTATATAAGAACTCTCATCTCCAGATTTATTAATAGTTACAACATGCTGATTGTTCATATTGGTATTAGTTGATGGATCAACTGAGCCATAATTTTCATTTTGATAAACCCCCTGCATTACATATACTGTTCCGCCCGCACTTACCATTGAAATTCCTTTGTTAATCGTTTTAAAAGGAGCCTCCAAAGTACCAGCATAACTATCCGATCCGTTTGAATCAGACACATAATAATCCTGAGCTAACATATGCTGAATGCTGATCACGAAACAAAGAAAGAATGTATAATATTTGAGTATTATCATAAATTAATTTTATTGATTTAGAAAAGGATCCTTATTTACATAATTTCTCATTTCTTCTAATTTAATACTATATTTTTTAACCAACTCTTTATTTTCAGGTAGTTTTGAAATATCTATATTTTGCTTTTTATCATTTTTCATATCATACAGCATATTGCCTAAATAGTTTTCACCCTCAACAAATTCAGTGTAAGAATAGTTATTATCGATAACTGCTTCACCCTGTTTATACCTCGTATAAATCTCGTCTTTTAATATCGTCTTTGGATTTTGAAGAACAGGCGTTAAGCTTTTTCCTTGTATAAAGTCAGGAGGATTAATACCTGCTAACTCACATAAAGTTGGATAAATATCAACCAATTCTGTAAATGAATCTGCAGAATCTTGGGCACTGAACTTTGGAGATGAAATAATGAGTGGGATTTGAATAGCTTCATAAAAAGTACTATGCTTACACCAGAAACCATGTTCGCCTAAAAAATATCCATGATCACTCCATAAAACAATTGTTGTATTTTCTCTAAGACCTGATTCTTCTAAGCCTTTAATTAGTTCTCCAATCATTGCATCCATATAGCTTACACTAGCATAATAACCATGAATTAGATCCCTGGATAATTTTTCATCCAGCAAACCTTCTGCAGTAATTCCAAGATAATTTTTTCTAAGCTCTGCTGAATTATGTTGTGCTTCAATCGCAATATAAGGGGAGTTTAATGGTTGGTATGTATTATTGGCCAGCTTAATACTGTCATGGTTATACATATCCCAATATTTTTTAGGTTGTATAAATGGTAGGTGGGGAGAAACATAGCCAATTGCCATAAAGAAAGGTTTCCCATTTTCACTAAATTCTTTAAATTTCTCAATTGCTTTAAGGGTTATCTTCCCGTCATTATAAGAATAGTCATCAACTTCAGGATATTCAATAATGGGATTTTTTTTGCCGTACTCACCAGTCTCAGCATTGTCTCTTAGCCTAATAGATTCAGGGTCCTGAAAATCTGCTTGATCAGCACCACTATCTTTTTCAGTCCAATGTCTCGCAAAATCATCACTATGATGATATATTTTACCATACGAAATAGTTTCATATCCGTTTTCCATAAAAATTTGATTCAATGGAATCGCATTTGGGGCATCAACTGAGGCTCTTGTTGAAAAGTCATTAAATCTTTTCTCGCTAGGTCTTATGCCGGTCATAATACTTGCTCTACTAGCTCCACACACAGCTATGTTTGTAAAAGCATTATTAAATTGTACGCCTTCTAATGCAAGCTTATCCATATAAGGAGTAATCATTTTCTCGTTCTCATAATTGTATGAATTAATAGTTGGTCTTAAATCATCAATTGAAATGAAAAGGATATTATGTTTCCCCTCAACTTGATCATTGCATGATGTTATAAATATTGTCAAAATAATCGATAAAAAAAATTTCATTTTCAATTTAATTTGAGGTTATATCTGAAGCTTTATAGCCAATTCTAATTGCCCTTGCAACAATTTTTTTATTGTCTGGAATGATAATTGGTTGATGGTATAAATCCCAACTTTTACTTCCTATTTTTTCATCTATTTGATAACCTATTGATGCCCCATTAGTTAATGAAGTTAATTCATATAAGCCACTTCCAGTAATATTAAACTCAACATTATTAGTTTTAGGCTGAATCATATTAGGCCAAAATAATCGAACAATTTCATTCTCAGGCTTAAATCCTTGATCATTTATTTTAAGCTGCCAGTGAGCTAAAGCGTTTCTAAAATCATTTATTCTTTGAGAATGTTCTGGATTGTTAATAATATTGTTTACTTCATATGGATCATTATGCAAATCATAAAATTCCTCTATAGGTTTTGATTTCATAAATATATATGCAGCATCCCCGTCTAGCTTTCCTTTAGAATCCATCTCAATTAACTTTGAATTCATTGTAATTCTTTCCCTGTAATTATTACGATATATCAAAGGCAATTCTGGCATAAAGTTTTTAATATAGACATATCTACCGTCTAATACTGATCTTTGCATGTCGGTACTTTCGTCAAATCTGTCTGCAGTTCCAAATGCATATTTCCTGGGCTCTTTTTCAAATTTTCCCGCAATTGCTTTTCCGTCAAAATGATCTGGTGATTCAATATTTAATAAAGATAATACTGTAGGTCCTAAATCCATTAGAGAAACAATCCTATCATCAACTTTACCTGCATTTTGCTTATTAGGATACCTAATGATTAGAGGAACATTAAGGCCGCTATTTCCTACAGCTCTTTTTTGCCTCAGCAAGTTCCCCCCATGGTCGCTCCAAAACATAATTATAGTGTTTCCCAATAGTCCATCCTCTTCTAGTTGATTTATTAACTCACCAACTTTCTTATCCATAGCTTCAATATTAGAGTATTTTCTTGCAATATCATTTCTAACTTCTGGAATATCTGGGAAATAAGATGGTATTATAACATCTTCAGGAAGTACTGTTAACGGTTCATTTTTTCTTTCCCAAATTCTGGATTCATGTGTTAAAAGAGTATTCCAAACATAAAAAAATGGTTTGTCTTTTGGGGCATCTCTAAAACTTACCGTTGAAGATACTTCATCCCAAGCAGTAAACGGTGCATTAAATTGGTAATCACATTTAAAATTATTGGCACAATAATAACCTTCTTTTCTTAAAATCTCAGTGAATGGTTTCACATATTCCGGAGTCACAACTTCATATTCTGGAATATTTTTTCCAGCTTTATCTAAAACACCAATATTTGATCTATAAGTTACCTCTTCAGGTGTTTTGTAGTTATGATAGTCTCCGGTTCTCATATTATGAGCTCCTAGTCTGGCTGAATACATCCCAGTTATAATTGAAAATCTACTCGGTGCACAAACTCCAGCTGTTGAGTAAGCATTTGTATACCTGACACCTTCTGCAGCAAGTTTATCTAAATTAGGGGTCTTAATTCTGTCATTACCGTAGGATCCTAATATAGGGCCCATATCTTCACAACTTATCCACACCACATTAAGCGGTTTTTGAGAAGTTTTTGAACAGGAATATGTCAATAAAAAAACTAGTATTATAATTCTTAAATTCAACATTTTAGTAGTGAAGTTTAACGTAGTCATCATCCTTTAATTTTCCTAATAAATCATCTGGAACTGTGTTCCACTTAGAACTTTTATCTAAGGGGTGCAAAGTAGGTTTTATGACCGATATCGGATTTTCCAAAATAAAATCTTCTTGTGCTAACATCCAATTCTCCAAAGCGATAGACAATCGATTTCTGATATTTTTATATTTATTATCATTAATCAAATTTATTTTTTGGTATGGATCCTTCTCTAAATCATATAATTCCTCATAAGGAATATTTGGAAAAGATTCTGCTCCAATTTTAGCAAAACTATTTACAAAAGGATTATCACCCAAATTAGAATCAAAAACCTCAATTGAATTAAAATTTCTGATTAATTTAAACCTTTTTTCTCTTACCATTCTTGAAGGGAATATTTTACACTCCCTTATATTTTGTTTTGTTGCCACCCCAAAAACATATTCGTTGATTTCTTCATCAGAACCCAATAAGGTCTTTACAAAACTTTTTCCATCAATATCCTTAGGGATTTTTGTTTTAGAAACCTCTAATAAGGTTGGAAGAACATCAACAAGTGTAAGTAGAGTGTTTGATGTTGAATTTGGTTTAATTTTTCCAGGCCATCTTACCACAAATGGAACCTGAAGGCCCTGTTCAGACAAGCCCCACTTACCACTCAACCCATGATCTGAAGCATAAATAAACATTGAGTTTTCATTATGGCCATAGTTGTCAACCATATTTAAAACCTCACCTAACTGATCATTATCATCTTTAATATTTTGATAATATCCTGGCTTGTGATTACCCATATATGAGGGGTCATAGGGTAATTTATATATGTCTTTTTTTGTATAATTTAATGTTTTTGGAAATGGGCCATGAGGATAGTCAGAAGCAATTATTAAACAAAAAGGTTTTTTAACATTTTTTAAATAGTCGTCGATTTTTGCTAAAGGTAAAAATCTATTTTCTAGCTTAGGAAAGTAGTGAGTCCAATTAAAAACCTTATTTGGCTTTACATGGCTTTTACCTGCCAGCACAACTTCATAACCTGATTCTTTAAGTAATGATGTTATACTTTTAATATTAGGCTTTACCCCTATGTGATTGGCCATACAGCCATTTTTTACCGGATACATGCCTGTGAAAATTTGGGATCTACTTGGGGCGCATATTGCTTGTCCAGTATAAAAATTTTCAAATTTAATTCCTTGCTTTACTAACAAGTCAACATTTGAAGTTTCTACATTTGGATTGCCATATGAGCCATAATCCAACCTATCTTGATCATCTGCTAAATAAAATATAATATTTGGTCTCAAAGAGTTTGCTTTCTGAGAATATTCAGATTTTTCAAGAAGACTGGTTAACAGTAAGACAGAAAAAAATATTATAAAATAAGCCGATCTTTTTAAAATCATTCTTTTATTATTTTATGAGTTATTGCTTTAAAGCTACTTAAAGATTTTATGTTAATTAAATAAATTCCTTTTCCCAGCGATGAAATATCCAAAAGATGTTGTTTGGAATTGTCTATTTTAAAAGATAATATTTTATTGCCTTTCAGGTCAAAGACTTCAATTAAATAATCAGAATATTCTGGAAAAATCAAATTAAGTTGTTCTTCAGATGGATTAGGGAAAAACTTAACCTGGAATTTATTATAGATATTATCCCTAAATGAATTATTTGAAAGTGATCCATCTATATTAAAAACAAAAGATGTTAGAGATAGCTCTGGAAATGTAGCTGTAAAATATCGATCTGAATAATCAATCTCATTAAAACCTTGTGAAGAAAAATTGTCAGCTGTGCTATCAGATGTTAAAAACCTTTCAAACGAAATTCCTCCAAATGGAATATCAATCGAAAAATCTCTTTCATCTCCTTCGTTAAATACTTGTAAAACTATTTTTGATTCATCTTCTGATATAAAAGCGCCAACATAAATTTGATCATCTTCGCTTGAGCTTGAATTTATCAAGCTATATCCCTTCTTGACAAGATTAGTAAAGTGTTTAAAGGTATAATATCTTTTAGGTAAAATTATCTGCCCTGTTGGGGTCCATGCTACTAAACTTGAATATCCATTATTATCAGCTTCTTCATAGAATAAGTGCAGCATATAAGCAGTCACGCCCCCTTCGTTAAAACCTCTTAATATCCATTTAATATAATTTGCTGCATCTGTCATAGATTGATCTGTACTTTGAAGATTAGCTGATTCTGTAACCCAAACTGGTTTACCGTTTGCAGCTACCCTTAAAGCATCCCAGTTTGCATTATGATTTGGATCTGCATATGTATGTGTGCCAACTATATCTACTGCTTCTTCGACCGAACTATTATTAAACATTGAATTAATATAATTGGTTGCTGAAGTTCCAGTATTTTGAGACTCAACTCTAAAACACTCTGGAGATATGATTTTAATGTTATCTAAACCAGAATTGGATAATCTTGCATTAAGATTTATAAGTATACTTGAAAGTTCTGATGGTGTTGTGTTCATTGACTCATACGAGACCTCATAATCTGGCTCATTTGTTGGCGATATTGCGGTAACTTCAACTCCGTATCTTGAATTCATTCCATTTATAAATGCAACTAAAAATTCACTAAACTCAGACTCTCCCCCACTTATCAAAGTTCCCCCATTATTATGCTGGCCATTTGTTTTAAGCCATGCGGGTGCACTGTTAGAGTTGCCAATAATATGATCAAATCCAAACGTGCTTAAAGCAAAGGCGTTTTGAAGGGCTTCGCCTACATATCTAGTTCTCCAATTACTAGGATCACTATCATATCTAGTCCAGTCTAATTGTGTTTCGTCTAAAACATAAGGATCGTTGTTATCGTTTTCAGGCTCCAAATCGTGATAAACAAAAAATCTTATCATGTTTACCTCCAAGTCACCAAAACAATATTGCTCAACCTGCTCTCTAAAAGAGTCATTTAAAATGTATAAATCCTCTGTTCTTCGTTTTATCCCTGCACCAAAACCATCAACTGTTTGTAATTTGTCATATGTATCAAATGTTATTCTTTCACCCGGAGAAATACTTACCTCATCTAAATAATATGATATTCCAGATTGCATATACCAAAACCTAACCCTATTATTATCGCTTGAATGATCAACCGTAAAGGTGTGAGTATATTTTTTCCACTGGTTAGTTATCCAAATATTTTGACCTTGATAACTACCTGAAACATCTGACTGAAAAACAAGTTTCATTTGTCTAGAATCAGCTCCTTCTATTTTTGCATAAAAAGTTACTGTATATTTTTGTCCAGCAATAACCTGAAATGGATACTCACTTTTAGAGCTTACATGCCATCCGTTGGCGCCAAGATTATGAACTTCACTTTTTAGAGCTTTACTGCTTCCTTGAACTAAGCCCTCTGTTACAATTGAATATGTAGCATCTCCACCCTCGTTAGCCTGATGGCTCCAATATTCAAAATTATCCTCTTCATCAACATCTTCAAAAATACCATTAGCCAACGGTAGTTGGTTTTGTGACATTAAAGAACACAAAGACAAGTTTAGCAAAAGTATTATAATTTTTAATTTTCTCACTGTTGTATAATAATAATGCTACCATTATTTAAGATTTAATGGCAGCATTTTAATAAAACTTAAAAATTAGTCTATTAAATCGTTAGTGTTAATTTCAATTAAAGGTATAGGTAATGACATAACCTGTGATTCATCTGTGCTTAAAGTCAGATCAACTGTTGGGTTATGCAATGGATTATTATTATGAAATAAAACTGTCTTATTTAAAAAATAATCAAACCCTCTTCTTCTATTATTATGAGCATCTTCACCTTCACCTAACATTTCAAACCTGTACTCGTACATAATAGCTTCTCTAAATTCATCCCTTGTTCCAAAGTAAGCTCCTTGAGGGCTCATTCCCACCCTACTAAGCAATTCTGTAATAAATCCTAATTGTTGCCCATTATCTAATTCATTAGAAATTTCAGCTAACATAATTAACACTTCTCCATATCTATAAATTATTACATTTTGGTCACCATACTGATTACTATGCTGCGTATCTTTTTCTGTAAACTTAAAGAAATAAGGATGTGCTTTTGAAAAGTTTGGTCTGTTTGGATTAGAAGGATATACCGTGACTAAATTTCCGTTATCAGCTCTGTTATAGCTGTGCAAGTAAGTTGCTGCTAGTCTTGGATCATTTGGATATGTTGACGCATGATGATCATGAACATCAGCAGTAACCCTCAACCATCCAAAATGTTGACCTAACTTATATTTCCAAGGAGTAAAATTTCTGCCCATTTGTGAATTTGCTGCGTCTTGACTAATCTGTAATTCCCAAATAGACTCAGATGTGTTTTCATTAATATCTGTGAATAAGCTACTGTAATCTGCCACTAAACTATATTGGCCATAAACCTGCATAGCCTGATCATAAGCCATTTGCCAATAGTCCATTTCACTTACTCCGTCAGCTCTTAAATCAGAATTTGTTGCTAATGTCATATAAACTTTTGCTAATAGCATATTAGCAGCAAACTGTTTAGGGTAACCCATTCCATAATTCCCATTCATAAGTGTTATTGCCGTCTGAGCATCAGAAATTATTTGAGCATATACTTCTTTGGATGTAGATGTCGATAAATGTAAATTTTCATTATTTGGCAAAGAGAGCCAAAGAGGTATATCTCCCCACAGTCTGGTTAACGAAAAATATGACCATGCTCTAACAAAATATGCTTGACCGGCTATGTCGTTAAAACCTGTTTCTTCAGAAGATGATGGTTCAACAACAGTAATAATATTTTCAATAGCGCCATTACATCTGGCAATAACCGAATATATTCCGCCCCACATTGCCTCGGTATCTGCATCATATGTAGGCTTAAGTGAGAATAGATTCGCATTATTAATATTATTTACATTATTACCTCCGTTTTTTCCAGCAGTAAATAAACCAGAAAATCCATTAATTGCAAAAATTCTTCTTTCCTGTGCGTTGTAGCTAGTTAACGCCTGGTAAATACCGTCGAGAGCTCCTTTAGCTACATTTATATCAGAGTATACTGAATTTGAATCCAAAAATATAGGATCTTCGTCAAGATCGCATGAAGTTGCAAAGAGGCCTATAATCGATAATAATAATATTTTTAAATTTTTCATATTAAAATAATTTAGTTTTTAATTTTTTAAAACCCCACATTTAATCCTAAAATAAAAGTTTTAGCATTTGCTCTTCCGTTCCAGTCCACACCGTTTATAAGTCCGTTGTACAAGAAGCTTGAAATTTCAGGGTCATAACCACTATAATCAGTCCAAGTGATTAGATTTTGTCCCGCAATAAACATTTTTAAATTACTTAGCCAAGTAATATTATTGACGTCAAAATCATAACCTATAGTTAAATTACTCAGCCTTAAATAACTCCCGTCTTCGATTATTCTATCTGTCATTGCTGGTTGACCATTGGTTGAATATCCGATTCTCGGATAAATATTGGTTTGAGCATCAGGTCTCCAAGCACTATAATAAGCATCAGGTGAAATATTTAAATATGATAAGCCTTCAGCATTATTCAATTGTAATAAATTTCCGTTTGCTATATCATTCCCATAAACTCCGTTAAATAATATGTTAGCAGAAAGTCTTTTATAACTTATATTAAAGTTAAAACCATAAACAAAGTCCGGATTAGGATTCCCGATAATGGTTCTGTCATTCAAATCAATGATTCCATCTCCATTTTGATCAACAAGCTTAACATCTCCTGGGACTGCAGGGTTTCCAAATACTTCAGGTAAAATATCGCCATTCTGATATATCCCATCAGTTTGTAAGCCATAAAATAAACTTGTTTCCTCACCTTCGATAAATACATTGGCAGGGTACCTAAACAGGTTGCTTCTGGTTACCTCCGATCCAAAATAAAATCTTCTCTCCTGAGCTACCCCATTAATATAAAAGTCTTCTAATGGCTGGGAGGAGAGATCAGTTATTTCTGTCTTGTTAAATCCAACATTACCACCAACGGAAAAAGCGAAATCTTGTTTTGAAACTGCATCGAAATTAAAAGATATCTCTAAACCTTCATTCATAATTGCACCTTTGTTAACAAGTATGCTTTGGAATCCTGACGATGAAGGGATGTTGGCTCTTTGTAATAAATCAGTAGTCTTTTTACTATAAATGTCAATTGTACCAGAAAGTCTTTGGTTCATAGTTTCAAAATCAATACCTAAATTAGCCTGAGTTGTTGTTTCCCATGTTAGATCTGGATTTGCAACATTCTGCAAAGCAATCGGAACATTTGTCCCGCCATCGGCATTCCCGTATAGGTTTGCAGAAACCCCATAATTTGAAAGTGTCCCATATGATCCAATTCCATGATTGCCAATTTGTCCCCACCCAAATCGAAGTTTCAACTCGTTAAAATATTTTAAATCTAATTCATTGTGCATGTTCATTGCAAAAGCAAATGAAGGGAAAATTCCGTATCTATTATTCTGGGCAAATTTTGAAACACCATCCCTTCTTAATGTTGCTGTAATTATATATTTGTCGTCATAAGTGTAATTAACCCTGCCCAAAAGTGAAAAAATTTGCTGATCACCTTTTATGAAAGTTAATGGTCTAGTAACAACCTGTCCATACGCAGGATTTTGTGTGGTAAATTGGGTAGTCACAAAATCCTCAACCGCATAAATATCATTAGAAACTTTTCTTACATCATATGTCAAACCCAATACGCTATTAACTCTGTGTTTTCTGTCAAAGGTTCTATTGAATCTCAAAAAATTATTTACTTGGAATGAAGAGTTATTTAGACCTGTGATTTGCAGTGAGCCATTAGCGTTATTACCCTGCCATGTTGTTGTGCCAAAAAACCTTCTTCTCTCCTTGGTTCTGATATTACCGCCAATTTTTACTTGGTACCTAAGGCCCTTAACAGGTAGCTTATATGTTAAAGCAAGATTACCAATATATCTACTCTCTTTTGAAATATCTTCAAAGTCATTGACCCAAGAATAAGGATTAGAAATGTCAAGATCCTCACCAAAATTTTCAAATTCTTCTGTAATAATGGGTCTAAAAGAAATTACTTGTTTGATAAAGCTTTGATTGGACCCCCCTAATAAGTCTCCGCTTTCAGCAAAGTTTGTAGAACTTAAATATCCGCTCATTCTAGCTTCAAGAATTAAATTTTCATTTAGATCTTGATTAAAATTAATTCTCATATCTCCACTTTGAAAAGAAGAAGTTGGAACAATACCTTCCTGATTATCAAACCCAGCAGAGATATAATAATTTCCGTTATCACTACCTCCAGAAACTGAACCGCCAACTTTTCTGCTTATTCCTGTTCTGTATATTTCATCTTGCCAATGATAAGATCTAGCAGGAACATCTGAAATAGAACCATCATCATTAATTCCATATATAGTGTAATCATCATCAATAAAATATCTCGGAGCTAAACCATTATTATTATTAATCTCATTTGCATAAGCTGCAAACCCGTAAGGGTCAAGAACATCATACTGCTTAGTCATAACTCTAACAGAGGTGTTAGAAAATGATTGAATATTTAACTTACCACTTTTACCTTTTTTAGTAGTTATAACTACCACGCCGTTTGCTCCTCTTGATCCATAGATTGCGGTAGCAGATGCGTCTTTTAATACTTGAATGCTTTCTATATCCCTTGGATTTATACCGTTTAAACCGTTTTGACTTTCCTGGCCCAAGTTTCCAACACCAGCCGGGAGGACATCTTCTCCTGCAGAAGAAATAATAACTCCGTCTACAACATATAATGGCTCATTATTTCCTCTTAGACTATTAGTGCCTCTTATTTTTACGCTTATACCAGAACCAGGATTAGCGCCATTTTGAACAACTTGAACTCCAGCAGCTCTCCCCTGAAGTAATTGATCAATTGAGTTTGATTGATTAGCAACTTCCTCTTCTACTTTGACAGATGATAATGAGCCTGTTAAATCTTTTTTTAATACTGAGCCGTAACCAATTACAACGACTTCCTCTAATTGTTCTAAATCTGGGAGCATCATTATACTAATATTTTCGGTTGAAGAAGCATCAATCTCTTGAGTTGAATAGCCTAAATATGAAAAAATTAATACTTTGGGCTTATCTGAGGGTATAGTAATTAGGTAATTTCCATCAAAATCAGTTAAAGCTCCGATATTTGAATTTTCCACACTAATGTTCACTCCGACTAGGGGTATATTATTCTCATCATTCACTGTTCCCGAAATCGTTTTAGTTTGAGAATAAACAAAAATTGGAAATAGAATAAATACTAAAAGCAGTTTTTTCATGATTAGTTAATTTAATTTATCAATTATAAATATAGTACTATATAGGATTTATTAAAACAATTTTTTAATAAATGAGAGTTATTATTATTAAAACCACAGAATATATTTGCTTTGATTGTTAAATTCTCAAAATATTATTTACTTTAAAAATCAAGTTAAAAAACATTAGTTTGCTATGTGTGCATAGTATTTTGTACATTTGTAAGATGAAAAAAATTGTTTGTTTTATTTTACTTTTTTTTAATCTGATACTTAATGCTCAGATTAATATGCCTATAGACTTTGAAAACGCGCAGGTCACATTTGAAGATTTTATAAATTTTAACGGAGGTGCTGGATATGTGGTTTATAACCCCCAGATTGATGATGAAAATGCTAGTGAATCCGTTGGACTTATAGTAAGAGATGGGGGTGATATCTGGGCTGGAAGCTATTTAGAACTAGAAGATTATTTAGATTTTAGTACAAACACTACTTTAAATATGAGGGTACTTTCGCCATACCCTGGACTAATGGTAAAATTTAAAATTGAAGGTGACCAGGGTGATTTCCCTTCTGAGCCAGCAACAGAAAGAGATGCATATACCACAACTACAAATCAATGGGAAATTTTATCCTGGGATTTTTCTGGCGAGCCGTCAAATACCTACAGAAAACTGGTATTAATGTTTGATTTTGGAAATATTGGTGACGGAACAACTGATTCTACATTTTACTTTGACGATATTTTTCAAACCGATCCAAGCGGAGGACTTGCTCAAATAGATTTACCTGTAACATTTGAAGATTCGTCCGTATACTATTCATTTACAGATTTTGGAAATAATGGGCCTACTACACTTGTTGAAACAGTTTCTGGAAATTATGCTAGAGTTGAGAAAGGCAGTGCTGCAGAAAATTGGGCTGGAGTAACTATTGGAACTGAGGCTGGATTTGCTACAAACATTCCGGTAACTACAGAGAATAACAAAATGTACATAGATGTATATGTACAAGGAAGTAATGCGCCAACCGGCTTACCCATTAGGCTTAAAATTGAAAACTCTAATGACCCAACACAATCTGTCGAAACAGAAGCATTTAATTCTGTGGTTAACGCCTGGGAAACCTTAGAATTTAATTTTTCAAATGAAGCAGAAGGTACAGCTGCATTAAATCCTGATTACCCATTTGACAAAGCGTCTGTTTTTTTCAACTTTGGATCACCAGGGTCAGGATCTGATACAGACGGAAACGGAGTTATATATTATTTTGATAATGTATCTTTTGGATCAACATTAAGTATCGAAGAAAATTTATCTGAAAATTATAAAGTGTATCCAAACCCGTTTAAAAGTATCCTAAATATTCATGGTATTGAAGGGGGAGAAAAAATTTATATTCACGATATTTTAGGAAAGGAAATCTTTAAAGGAATTGGAACCGAAACAATTAATCTTGAAGACTTGGATAAGGGTAATTATTTTCTGGTTATAAGCAAAGATGGTCGGAAAAACTCATTTAAGATCATAAAAAAGTAATTTGATGGGTAATTTTTGGAATCCAAATAATTATAATAAGCTATTTAATATTGCTATTTTTTTAATTATTCTTGGCGGAATACTTTCTATTATTGAGTTACTAACTGAAAATAGCAGTTCGATATTTATGTCGGGAATTATTATACTTATTTTATTAGTTGTTTTTAAATCTCGGTTTCACTAAATTATTTTCTTATTGAGGTTGGATTCGCTAAATCAGTTGTTACGTAAGCATCTGGGTTTACTGATTTTATTATTGATAGAACTTTACTAAGCTTTCTTCGAGGTACAATACACCATGAAATAGTAACAGCTCCGTCTCTTCCTTTTGCTTTAATGTCGGTAACCATAAATCCTTTCTCTCTAAGTGGCTTACTAATATTTGCTGATTTAGACGTAGAAAATACCCTAACAACGGCACTACCAATTCCAATAAATTTTTCTAACTGAATTCCCAAAAGAGTCCCTCCCGCAAAACCAAAAGCATAGGCAGCAATTAAAACTGGATCATTTATGTCTTTGATTACTTGAGAAACAGCTAAAATCCAAATTGCTGACTCAACTAGTCCTATGAAAGCACCAAGAACTGGTTTTTTTGTTACAACTAAAGCCCTAACCGTAGTTAAGGATTGATCTATCAGTCTTAATACAAAAATTAACAGGGCGGAAAGAAAAAGAGTCATAATTTTAAAGTAATAAATTAGTATTATCTAAAATTAGATGATTTTATAAAGCATTTAATTTTAAATTTGTTTTTTTATTCACTTACTTATGATAAAGACTGGGAATATTGCTGATATTGATTGTGTTTTAGGTATTACAAAATCTTGCGCAAGACACATGATTAAACAGGGCGTCTATCAATGGAATGAACAGTATCCAGACAGAGATTCATTTGTCAACGATGTAAAAAATAACGAACTACATGTTTACGTAGAAAAAGAAAAAGTAGTAGGCTGTATTTCTCTTTGTAATGAAATGGATGAGGTTTATATGGCAGTTCGTTGGAAAACTATAAATCTTAATAGTTTATATATTCATCGATTGGCTGTTCACCCTAATTTTCAAAAAAAAGGGGTTGGAAAGGCGTTGATGGATTTTGCTGAAAATTTTGCAAGAAAAAAAAATTATGAATCTGTTAGGTTAGACACATTTTCTAAGAATAAAAGAAATCTAAAATTTTATAAATCTAGAGGTTATCATCGTTTACAAGAAATATATTTCCCAAAGCAAAGTGAGTTTCCTTTTTATTGCTATGAATTAATCCTTTGAAAAAAGCTATTAAAATTTCCGACATTCAAAAGCTTGCAATACCTGCGCTAATTTCTGGAATTGCAGAACCAATCTTATCAATCACTGACACTATAATTGTAGGTAATATTCCAGAAAATGCAACTATATCATTAGGTGCAGTTGGTATCGTTGGGAGTTTTATTTCGATGTTGATTTGGGTGTTTGGTCAAACTAGAAGTGTAATCGCTTCAATTATTGCACAAGCTGTTGGTCAGAAAAATTTAAAGGAAATTGAGACGCTCCCTGCGCAAGGTATTTTAATTATTATATCCAGCAGCTTTCTTATTATCATACTTACTTACTTCAACTCTGAAAATCTATTTAAATTCTATAATGCAAGTGGTAATCTTTTACAGCTCTGTATAGACTACTTTAATATTAGAGTTTGGGGACTTCCTTTCACTTTATTAACGATTGGAATATTTGGAATATTTCGGGGGTTGCAAAATACTTTTTATCCGATGATCATCGCTATTGTTGGTGCATCATTAAATATTATATTGGATATAGCTTTTGTCTATGGAATTGATGGATTTATCAGTCCTATGTATATTAAAGGCGCTGCATATGCTAGCTTAATTGCGCAGATAACTATGGCTCTTATTGCAGTTATATTACTATACAAAAAAACTAATATAAAGCTTGCTGTTAAATTACCTTTTAATCCTAAAATAAAATCATTTCTTGGGATGTTTGGAAATTTAGTAATTAGAACTGCATCGCTAAATGTAACACTATACTTCTGTAATGCATTTGCTACTAAATATGGAGATGAGTTTATTGCTGCTTATACAATAGCAATAAATCTTTGGTTTCTCGTTGCGTTTATTATCGATGGGTATTCTAGTGCAGGAACAATTTTATCAGGAAAATTGTACGGAGAAAAATCATATGGTGTTCTTATGAAATTTGGAAATGATTTGACAAAAATTGGAATTAAGATTGGAATTATCATGTGTGTTATTGGCTTTATTTTTTACTATCCTCTTGGAAAAATTTTCAATAACAACGCTGTTGTTTTACAAGAATTTTATAATATATTTTGGATTATACTTGCAATGTTTCCTCTATGCTCAATTGCATTTATTTTTGATGGAATATATAAAGGTTTGGGATGGATGAAAGATCTAAGAAATGTATTGCTGTTTTCAACTTTTATAGTTTTTGTTCCATTTGTTGTTTTATTTGATCACTTCAATTTAGGGCTTCATGGGATATTTTATGCATTTACTCTTTGGATTTTAGCAAGGTCAATTCCGCTAATAATTAAATTCAAAAAAACATTTAATAAGCTTTCATAAAAAATGTAAATTTGAGGCTCATTAAAAACAGAGATGGCAAAAATTAGAATCACTAAAAATTTTAGATTTGAAGCTGCTCATGCCTTGTACGGATACAATGGCAAATGCAAAAATATCCACGGACACAATTATAAGTTATTTGTCACCATAATAGGCATTCCAATAAGTGAACCAACAAATGTGAAGTATGGAATGGTTATGGATTTTGACGATCTAAAAAAAATTGTAAAGTCTGAAATAATTGAAGAGTTTGATCACTCTGTAATATTTAATAAAAATTCGCCACACATAGAATTAGCCAATGAATTAATTAAAAATGGTCATAAAGTAATCTTAGCTGATTATCAACCAACAATTGAGGAGATGATTGTTGATTTTGCAAAAAGAATTTCTTCCAAGCTACCTTCTCAGATTAAACTTCACTCACTGAAACTAGAAGAAACTGAAACTTCATATTCTGAATGGTTTTCTGCTGACAATTAATCTTTTGCATATCTTTGACCTTATAAGTCATGAAAGTAACTGAAGGAAAAAAAATATATTTTGCATCTGACAACCACTTAGGTATTCCTGATACTAAGTCAAGCTTAATTCGTGAGAAGAAATTTGTTAAATGGCTAGACTTAATAAAAGCTGATGCGCACTCGATATATCTTCTTGGAGATTTATTCGATTTTTGGTTCGAATACAAAACAGTGGTTCCTAAAGGCTTCACTAGAGTTTTGGGGAAAATTGCTGAAATAGCAGATTCTGGAATTCCAATTTACTTCTTTACTGGTAATCATGACATGTGGGTAAGGGACTACTTTCAGTCAGAACTTGGAGTAAAGGTGATTAGTAAACCACAACAATTTAAGATTAACGAAAAGAATTTTTTCATAGGACATGGTGACGGATTAGGGCCTGGGGACACGTCTTATAAATTGATGAAAAAATTCGTTACAGGCAATAGATTTTTTATGTGGTGTTTTAGATTAATTCATCCTGACATCGGGATTAAACTTGGTCAGTTTCTTTCAAAAGAAAAAAAGTTAATGTCGGCGAAAAAGGATATTGGTGATGTCGAAAATCAATGGCTAACCCAGTACTGTAGAAAAAAACTTGAAACAAGTCAATATGATTATTTCATCTTTGGTCACTCACATATCCCTCTTGAGGTTGAATTATCAGCAGAGTCGAAATACATAAATCTTGGGGATTGGATTACAAATTTTACCTATGCTGAATTCGACGGAGAAAACTTATTCCTTAAAAAGTTTGATTAAAAATTAGCTGATACGCTAAATATATATGATCTCAAACTTGCAGGCTCATAAAACCTGTTTCCAAAAGCATTCAGACGAATATTGTCATAATATTTTTCGTCAAATAAATTTCGTATTTGAAATCCTGCTGTAACATCTAAATCTTTTATTCTGTAAGTGTTTTTAAAAGCAAGGTTTGATAAAAAGAATGACGGAACTTTAAATTGATTCATGTCATCTGCAAATAATGAATGTGCATACTTCAGGTCAAGCTTTGCATAAAAGGTGTCTTTATTGAAAATCCATTCGATCGAAAAATTTGATTTTGGCACACCAGGTAGCTGTCCATTAATAAGTTGATTTGTGAACTCATAATTTGCCTGAGTATAAGAAGCATTAAAAGTATTTAGCTTATTTAGTCTATAAGATCCCTCTAGTTCAATTCCATATCTTTTTGAAGTTCCCAGGTTTCTGTAATAATTCATACCCCAAATTTCATAACTCACAATTTCATCTTCAGTATTGATATAAAAAGCTGTTACATTATAAGATGCATCTTCTAAAGATTTTCTAAAACCTATATCTACCCCTTTTGAAATCATTGGAGATAGTTCTTCGTTAAAACCTGTTCCATTTGGGTTTGCTGATAGCTCACTTAGTGAAGGTGTTTCATAAGCATGGCCATAATTAAGATAAAGTTCATCGTTTTTGGTTAAATTATATATAAATCCAAGATTGGGTGAGAAAGCACCCAGCGATTTTGAATAATCTATGTATTGTTGGTCTATCCCAATATCCACCATATTGTCATCCAATGAAATTTCATGAACATCATATCTAAGCCCAGCTTGTATGCTATATTTTAGTTTATTAAATGAGCCCAAAACAAATGCTCCGTAAGATTTGAAAGATTCTATTTGATCCATCACTTTGACTCCTTTTTGGCCCTCATTATTTTCAAATCTTTTTCTATCATCTTTTTGATTTTGAATTGACGCACCGACCATCCATTCAAAATTTTTAGATTTATCCTTGATGCTTATTTCTGCGCCGGAAAAATCTCTGTTTAATTCAACATAACCTCCATTTGTAAACGGTAGCAGCCCATTAAAATCTCGATTGCTATAATACACGTTTGAATTAACTATACCCAGTTTTGTATCCCCGCTTAAGACCATTCCTGTTTGTATTTGTTTGACAGATTCTTGTGAATTGTAAAGAATATTTCTGTCTCTAGCTTGAGATCTGCTTTCCTCGACTGATTCAATGTTTAATCCTCCTGGGTCAAAAGCATAGGGGCTGTCAAAATATAGCAAATTAAATTTCAAATCCATGTTATGAAATGCCCTTACGTGCTTAAAAAAAACCGACTTATTCAAGTGGCTACTGTGATCTCTATAACCATCACTTTCAGTTTGAAAAATGTTTAAAATAGTTGATGATCTTTCACTATTTGTTGAATATGTTCCATTAATATTTTTATAACCATAACTTCCAAATCCAACTCCGGTAATTAACTTATCCGGAAGATTGGAAAAAGTATTTATGCTTACTACTCCTCCAGATGCATTTCCGTATCTGGTTGATGATAAGCTTTTCATTATCTCAATATTATCAATCAGCTGAAAAGGGATATTATCAACTTGTGATTGACCGTCAGGTGTAGTGAGCGGTATCCCGTCAAGAATAATTTTTATACCTCTAATTCCAAAGGCAGATCGAGCGCCAAAACCTCTAATTGCCATTCGATTATCCTGGGCTTGGTTTTCATTATTTGTAATCCATAATCCAGCTGAAAAATCAATCGCATCTTGAAAATTCACAGCCTTAATTTCATATTCGTCATATGAAATTTCTGAAACTGTTAGGGCTGGATTATTCTGATTAATTAGTGGGCTCTTTAAAAGAATTTGATCAAGACTTATGGTGTCTGATTTAAATGCAGATACATTTAAAAAAAATAGTAAAGTGACTAATAAAACAACTAACTTATGTGTTTTCATTCATGTCTTTGGTTAAGTCTAAACTTCTAAATTTTGGGAACTTAATTGCAGTAAATCCAACGGTTAGTATTGTCATTACTCCTCCAAAAATAACCGCAGGAACTGTTCCCATTAATTTTGCTGTTGCTCCACTTTCAAAGGCTCCAAGCTCATTGGATGAACCAACAAAAATAGAATTCACAGAAGCAACTCTTCCTCTAAATTCATCAGGGGTTTTTAATTGTAAAATGGTTTGACGAATAATCATTGAAACTCCGTCTGTTAGTCCATACATAAATAAGGCAAACACTGAAAGCCAGAAAATATCAGAGACGCCAAAAACAATTATTGAAATACCAAAACAGAAGATAGCAAAGAGCAACTTCTTGCCTGCATTTACTGTAAGTGGGATATGGGCAGATGCAATCATCATAAGTACAGATCCAACGGCAGGTGCAGCTCGTAAAATTCCAAATCCTTCTGAGCCTACATTTAATATATCTTGAGCGTATATCGGAAGTAGGGCGATAGCTCCCCCAAATAATACTGCAACCATATCAAGAGTCAAGGCAACTAAAATAGATTTTGTTTTATAAACAAAATTTAATCCCGCCTTCAAGCTTTGAAATATTGGCTCTCCAATTTTTGGATTAAGAATTGGTTTTTTCTTAATAAAACCTATTAAAAAAAGACCAATGATTATTGTTCCCAGCACTATTCCCATAGAGTTATGTACGCCAATCCATGCGATTGAAAACCCTGCAAAAGCAGGGCCTAATACAATAGCTAATTGCCAAGTAGAACTGCTCCAGGTGGCTGCATTTGGATAAACCCCTTTTGGAACAATTAATGCAACTAACGAAAAGATTGTAGGCCCAATAAAAGCCCTAATAAAACCCCCAAGAAAAACTAGTATATATATTCCTGTTAAAATTTGAGAGTTCTCATAATTATCGTACACGTGTGGGCTGGTGATAAAATAATAACCAATAGCGACAAGCAAAAAAGCTATTATGCATCGGACAAAAAGCATCTTCTTTTCGCGCTGATCTACGATATGACCTGCAAATAACGCCGTTGATATTGCGGGGATGACCTCAACTAGACCAATTAAGCCCAGTGACAAGGGGTCCTTGGTTAGGCTGTATACCTCCCACTCAATAATTATAAACTGCATTGACCAACCAAAAACAAGAATAAATCTTATGACAAGAAAAAAATTAAATTCCTTAAATCGGAGCGCTGCATATGGATCTAATTTCTCTTTCAAACTATTTAGTTAATTCTTTTGCTTTACTAATCAAAAATTCTGCCTCTTTTTTCATCTCAGGTAATTTTACGTGCACATAGTTTTTGTAATCTGGGTGAAGCACAAGTAAATTCATTGAACTTATATTTTTATCGTAATAATTTTCAAGAATAAATTTATACACATTTTGCTGCAGAGCATACCTGTTAAAACTGTTATCTGCTATGTGTGATAATTTATCGAATCCATAATTAAAGTCTTTTAATATAACCTGGCTATTTTTATCAACCAATTTTGACGTTCTTTTCCAATCAAAAATAAAAAGATCCCCATTCTCTTTTTCGTAGACCATATCAACTGTCCCTGCCAAGGAAAAACTCTCGTCAAAGATCCTCCATTCTGTTCTATATGGTTTTAATCTTTTGTATTTATTATGAAAATTTTTAAAGTATTCGAATTCCTGGGGGTAATTCTTATGAAATTTAGAATTATAAAAATCTTCTATTTTTTCATGTAATATTGTTCCTTTTGTGGCGGCATCAATTCTCTTTGTTTCCCAGCCCCTTAAAATCTCTTTTATTGTTTCTTGCAGTATTTCTGAGTCAAATTCAATTTGGTCCTCATTTAATTTTTGAATTGCCTTTCGTTCAGCCCAATAATTGGCATCAAATTTTGGGAAAAAATGATCAATAATTTGTGTTACCGAGAATTTAATTTTTTTCCCATTAATAAAATAACTATGCTCAGCTTCGTCAAAACTTATTCTATGGTCTTTGGTATGTTTATTAATTTCAGCTAACAATTCTAGTTGTATTTTATTTCTGTTTTCACTTTTGAAAAACCTCTGAACATCTCCATTACACCACAGTATCTTGTCACAGATAAGTCGACTGCTTTTTCAATCTTTTCTTTATCCAGTTCAAGTCCAAAAAAATGATATTCAACCGTCACCTTATTATAAAATCGTGGGTGGTCATCTGTTAAAAATGCTGTTGTATTAATTTTAAAATCTTCTAACTCAACTCTCATTTTTTTGAGAATTGCAACTACATCTAATCCTGAACATACAGCAAGAGATCCAAGCATAATTGCTTTTGGTGAAGCTATTTTTTTCTCACCCTCAACCGTAGTGCCAAGAAAGGTTGAAACGCCATTAGGGTTAATACACTCAAATTCTGTAGTTCCTTTTTTCCAATTTGTAATAACTGTGTTTGTATCCATCTTTTTAATTTGTTGAAAGGACAATTACGAATTCTCCTTTAGGTTTATGTTTTTCAAAATAATCAACTGACTCTTTAATTGTCCCACGGAAGGTGTCCTCATAAATTTTTGTTAGTTCCCGCGAAATACTAATTTGATTTTCAGGATTAAAATATGAGTTAAAATCTTTCAAAGTTTTTAAAATCCTGTGAGGAGACTCATAAAATATTACTGTCTTTTTTTCATTTGCTAATTCTTTTAATCTCTTTGTTCTGCCTTTTTTCACTGGCAAAAAACCCTCAAATAAAAACTTGTCACATGGTAAGCCAGAAATCACCAATGCCGGAATAAGAGCCGTGGCGCCTGGTAAGCATTCAACCTCAATACTACTTTTGATACATTCACGCACCAATAAGAATCCAGGATCTGAAATGCCAGGGGTTCCTGCATCACTAATAATTGCAACTTCATGTCCATTCAATAGTTTTTTTATTACTGTAGCTAATTTCTTATGCTCGTTATGCATATGGAATGATTCTGTTTTAACATCAATGCCGTAATGATTTAATAACTTAGAAGAAGTCCTTGTGTCCTCTGCAAGAATTAAATCAACTGATTTTAAAATTTCTACTGCTCTGTAAGTAAAGTCTTTCAGATTCCCTATTGGAGTAGGGACAACAAATAGCTTGCTCATTAAAAAAATCTTTAAATTAAATTTAAGTTGCGTTAATATAAGCTTGTTTTTTATTAAATTTATAAGCTATCAACTTTTCTAAATTTACGAAATGTTTCTTGAAAATACTTTAAACTTTAGCAAACAAACTGGATGGATTGAAGTAGTTTCTGGATCCATGTTTTCTGGAAAAACCGAAGAGTTAATTCGTAGGATAAGAAGAGCTCAATTTGCAAACCTTAAAGTTGTCATTTTTAAGCCTTTTATTGATACTCGAGACAAAAAAGATTATGTTGTCTCTCATGATAATAAATCAATCAAATGCAAGACTGTCAAAAACTCCAAAGAAATATATAAGAATGTAAAGGGATATAAGGTGGTTGGAATTGATGAGGCTCAATTTTTTGACGACGAAATTACTGCAGTTTGTAATGAATTGGCAAATCACGGAGTTAGAGTAATTGTTGCGGGCTTAGATATGGATTATAAGGGCAAGCCTTTTGGCCCAATGGCAAATTTAATGGCAACTGCGGAATATGTGACAAAGGTACATGCAATTTGCCCAAAAACAGGTGGTTTAGCCCAGTACAGTTACAGAAAAACAAAAAACAAAGACTTAATACTTCTTGGGAAAGAAGCTGAATATATGCCCTTAAGCAGATCTGCATATTATAAAAAAACAAATAATAAAAAGAAAGGTAAATAAGGGTAAAGATTACATGTAAAATTATGTTAAGAAAAACAGTCCTAGAAATTAATCTCAAAGCTCTTGAATATAATTTTAATCAAATTAATTCTAAAACAAGACCTTCTACAAAATTAATGGCTGTTGTAAAGGCTAATGCATATGGTTCTGATATTATTAGGGTTTCTAAAAAACTCGAGTCTTTAAATGTAGATTATTTTGCTGTTGCATATGCGCCTGAAGGGGTTATGTTGAGAGAAGCTGGTATTAAAACACCTATACTTGTTTTGATCCCTCAAGTAAATTCATTTAGTCAAATCGTTGATAATAATCTAGAACCAAGTTTATACTCGTTTTTCTTTTTAAATAATTTTATTTCTTTCCTAAAAGAGAAAAATATTAAAAAATACCCTTGCCACTTCAAAATTAACTCAGGACTTAACAGGGTTGGGTTTAAAAAAGAGGAGATTGGAAAGGCTATTGATCTTGTTAAAAAATGTGAACTCATCCATATTGTAAGTGTCTATTCACATCTAGCAGCCAGTGAAGATATTTCAGAAAATAAATTTACAGTTAAACAGATAAAAACATTTACAGATTTAGCCTCAAAAGTTAGCTCTCAAGTTTCTTCAAGACCTATGCTTCATATGTCTAATACATCTGGTATATTAAATTATCCTGAATGTGAATTTGACATGGTTAGGTGTGGAATAGGGCTTTATGGGTATTCAAATTTTTTAGATAAGAGTTTAGTGCCCGTACATAGACTAAGAACTGTTATCTCTCAAATAATAAAAGTTAAAAAAGGGGAAACAATTGGGTATAATCGTTCCTTCAAAAGCATAAAGCCATCTGTTGTCGGAATTATTCCTTTGGGTCACGCAGATGGGATAAGCAGATCCTTTTCCAAGGGAGGATTTGTAATAATTAACAATTTCAAAGCAAAAATTATAGGGAATATATGTATGGATGTTTTTATGGTAGACTTAAATGGGATACCAGCAAAGGAAGGAGATGAGGTAATAATTTTTAATCAAACCCACACCGCTGAAGACTTTGCTAAAGAAGTTGGAACTATTTCTTACGAAATTCTCACAAATTTATCTCCAAGAATATCAAGAAAAATAATTGATTAATTATTGAAATTAAGGCTTTAAATTGAATTTTGTAGATTTGAAAGCATTTAGGAATATTTCTTGTTTAATATATATGTTGATATATAAATGAAAAAGTTAATAAGCTTATTATTATTATTATTTATACTCGGTGGCAGTTGTTCAGATGAGCCTTACGAAATATTAGAGTTTTCGCCTGTAAATTATAATATAGAAGATATGCCTTACGTGAGCCTATCTGAATACAATTTTTTTGAAGGTGAACTGAAAAATTTAACCCCTGTATATGGCGTAATACCTTACGAATTGATAAGTTCACTTTTTACAGATTATTCCATTAAAAACAGATTCCTTTGGATGCCAGATGGGGCATCAGCTAACTACATTTCAAGCTCTTCAGTTTTTGATTTTCCTGTTGGCACAATTTTAATAAAGAATTTCTCTTACGACAATGTTTTACCGGATCTTGAAAGAAAAAACATTGAAACAAGGTTAATGATAAAGAAAGAGTCTGGTTGGATTTTTGCAGATTACATCTGGAATGAAGATCAAACAGAGGCCTTATTTAGCCTTGATGGAAATATCGTAAATATTAACTGGCTTCAAAACGGAACTGAAAGAAATATAAATTATAGAATCCCAAGTGCTAGTGAATGCTTAACTTGTCATAAAATTTCTGATGGTGCAATTCCAAATGGGGTAAAGCCAAGAAATATATATAAAACTTTGGATTACAACAGCTCATCAATGAACCAACTTGATAAATGGATGGAAATGGGATATTTAAATTCATATCCTGAAAATCTTGAGGCTGTTGCTAATTGGAAAGACTTGTCTGAGCCTCTTGAAAAAAGGGTCAGATCATATATTGATATAAATTGTGCTCATTGCCACTCTGACAATACGCATTGTGAATATCGACCAATAAGATTAAGCTATGAGGCTACTGAAGACCTTGCAAATATGGGGGTCTGTTTAACCCCTGACACAAACCTTGGAAATGGAACAGATTTGATAATCAATCCCGGAAATATTAATAGGTCAGTGCTTCATTTCAGAATGAACAGCAATGAAGAAGAGTATAGAATGCCTTTAATCGGCAGAAGCATAGTACACGAAGAAGCAATAGAGATGATTGAACAATGGATTAGCTCTTTAGAAAATAATTGTAACTAAACATAAGAATATGAAAAAAATATTATTCCTTTTAATAATTGGCTTACTTGTAACCCTAAATACATACTCTCAATCTGGAGATTCATGTAACAATGCAACACAAATAACAGCGGGAACTTACAGTGTTGACGGAATTAGCGGAGAGTCATTTGACCTAAACTGTACTGAGTATGATGCTGCAAATGGAAGCCTATTATGGTATTCTTATACGGCATCTCAAGACTACTTAATTACTGTTTCAACTGATTATGCAATCAATGACAACCTTGATACTAGATTTCATGTTTATCAGGGAGATTGTGAAAATTTAGCGTGTGCGGGCGGAGATGATGATAGTGGAGATGGTTATCTTTCCTATAGTTCCTTTTATGCCGATGCTGGGAGTACATACTATATTGCATGGGATGATAGGTGGGGAGATGAAAATTTTGAGTTTACTGTAGAAGAAAATGATCCACCACCACCACCGCCTTTTGAATTTACTCAAGTAAATGTGAACTCTATTGGTTCTGAAAGAGGCATGGTTGATATGAATGGAGATGGTTTAGACGATCTTGTTTCAGTTCAATCAACCAATATTAACCTTTTAATTCAAACAGAGGAGGGTGGATTTGAAGAAGTAAATATATCAACGGATCAGGCTAACTACACGCCTTCATGGAGTATGGCTGCTGGAGATTTCGACAGAAATGGGTATAATGATTTACTTTATGGTGGGGGAAGCGGTGTTACTTTTATGAAAGCAAATGATAACGGAACCGGATACACAGAAATTTCTGGAAACGAGTATGTTTTCTCACAAAGATCAAACTTTGTAGATATTAATAATGACGGTCATCTAGACGCTTTCGTTTGTCATGATGTTCAGCCTACAGTTTATTACATTAACGACGGAAACGGAAATTTACAGTTTTTTCAAGGCCCTGATGAAGACGGTGTTCCTTCTGGTATAGGAGGTGTTGAATTAAGTTTAGCTCCTATAGGAAGTGCCCAAGAAGGAGGAAATTATGGGTCAGTCTGGATTGATTTTGATAATGACAGAGACATAGACATGTTCATTGCTAAGTGTAGAGGAGGAAATGTTCAGTGGAAAAACAATGAGCTTTGGAGAAATAACGGAGATGGAACTTTTTCTAATATTGCAGATGTTACGGGATGGTATAATTCTTATTACCCTGACGGTGGTCATGATAATAGTTCCAATTTAGGAGATCCTGTTCAAACATGGTCATCTGCTTGGGGAGACTTTGATAACGACGGATATATGGATGTTTATGTAGGTGCTAGCGCTACCGGGGACGGTGGACATAAACTAATGCAGAATAACGGTGACGGAACATTTAGTGATAGAACAAATGGATCAGGCTTAAGTGAAGCTAACTATGGAATTGAAAACGATTCTGGAGATTTTAATAATGATGGATTTGTTGATATTCTTTCAAACGGCAGTATTCTGTTAAACAATGGTGATTTTACTTTTACTATTTATAACCAAAATACGCCTGGCCCGGGAGCTATAGGAGACGCAAATAATGACGGATTTTTAGATGTGTTCAATGGGAGTAATTTATATCAAAATAATCCTAACGGAAATAATTGGCTAAAAGTTATTACCATAGGTACTACCTCAAACATTAATGGAATTGGGGCTCGAGTCGAAATTTCATCCCCTGGGATTGGAACTCAAATCAGAGATGTTAGAAGCGGTACAGGTTTTAGATATATGGGAAGTCTTAATACGTATTTTGGGCTTGGACAAGATACAATGGTCGACACAATAACAATTTACTGGCCATCCGGTACTATTGATGTTTTAAATAATGTAAATATTAATTCAACGTTAACCGTAATTGAAGGTCAAACACTTTCAGTAAGCTCATTGGAGCTAAGTGAAATTAATATTTATCCAAACCCCGCTGATGATTTTATCACTATTGATACAATAAACAGTTTAGAAGGGGCAATCATAAGCATATTTGATATTAACGGAAGAAGAGTTTTAAATTATAAGCAAAATGCTAACTCAAATAAAGTTGATGTTTCCAGTCTAAGTATTGGTGAGTATATAATAAGGGTTGTAACAGCTGACGGGTTGATGGCCTCTAAAAAACTTATAAAAAAATAAATTTTTTATACTTTCTGGTAAAAAAAGACCGTCAAACGACGGTCTTTTTTATACCTTTCATGAAATCACATGTTGAAAGTAAAGATTTTTAATAATATTAAATTCGAAAAATTTTAAAAATGACACTTTTCAAAAATATATTTAAAATTATACTTATTCTATTACTGGTGCTCGTTTCATGTTCTAAAGATGATGATTTGGTGGAAGTAAATAATGATGATAATTCTGATAACAATTCTGACAATAGTGGTTTAGACATTGCTGACTGGTCAATAGAAACCCATAGTAATGATGTTGACCCAAACTATGCAGAAGTATATGATGATAACAATTTGGTTAGACGAATAGATCTTGTGTTTGACCCTAAAGATTGGGAGCTTATGCTTGAAGACATGTCAGGATTATATGGAACCTTTGGCCAAGGTGGTGGTGGCCCCGGAGGAGGTGGCGGAGGTTTTGCAGATGAAAATCCAATTTTTAGACCGGCTAAAGTGTTTTACAATGGTGTTGAGTGGTATAAAGTTGGCGCCAGATTTAAGGGCAATTCAAGCTTATCTTTTTCTTGGAGAAATGGAGTTTGGAAAATGTCCTTTAAACTTGATTTTGACGAATTTGAAGACGAATTCCCTGAAATTGAGAATCAAAGATTTTATGGTTTCAAACAGTTAAGTTTAAAAAATAATTTTGACGATGAGTCTCAACTAAGAGAAAAAGTTGCATCAGATATTTTTAGAGAATCTGGAATTCCTTCACCTAGAACACAATTCTACGAAGTTTTCGTTGATCATGGGTCTGGCCCTGTATACTTCGGCCTGTATACAATGGTTGAAGAGCCAGATGACTCTCTTATAAAATCTCAGTTTAGCAATAATGATGGAAATTTGTATAAGCCTGATGGGAATGGCGCTACGTTTTCCAATGGAAGCTTTAATCAAAATCATTTCATTAAACAGACAAATGAAAATGAGGCTGATTGGACAGACATCCAATCAATTTTCTCTATCCTACACAGCGAAAATAGAAATACAAACCCAGAAGAATGGAGGAACAATCTAGAATCTGTTTTTAACGTTGAAGGATTTTTAAATTATCTGGCAGTAAACACGGTAATACAAAATTGGGATACCTATGGAAGAATGACTCATAATTATTATTTATATGGAAATCCGGATAATGATTATAAATTAACTTGGATTCCTTGGGACAACAACGAAAGCTTGCGGCTTGGTAAAATGGGTGGATCGCTGCCTTTAAATTTTAACGGAGTTGGGAATAATTGGCCTCTAATCAGGTATTTATATAATGACCCTGTATACCGCGGCGTATATGATGAATATGTGTCAAGTGTAATTGTGGGGGCTTTTGAAACGTCACACATACAGTCTGTTTATTCACAGTATTCAAATCTTATAGAGTCTTCAGTTATAAATGAATTAGAAGGGTATACTTTTTTAGAAACACCTGGAGATTTTCAAGCTGCTGTATCCATACTTAATAATCATGCCCAAAACAGATCAAACGCGGTTAATAACTATTTAAATTAAACACTATGAGAACTACATTATTTTATGTTTTGACATTATTAGTATTCACTTTTTCATGCAATAATGATGATATTGAATCAAATAATGAGTCTAATAACACTGATAACAATGACAACTCAGACAATAATGATGAGTCTGCGCTAGTCCCATTTGAATTTTATGAGCTAATATATGGTGTGACATCAGAAATAACATCTGATGAAAATTGGGTTTATATAAATACCAATGCAATGCCTGATCATGTCAGTCCCTACTATCTAGGAACACAATGGGAGAACAGTTTATATCAGCCTTATGATGGGTCTAATCCATTTGTGTCAAACTTTCATTTGAACCCAAATAGAATCTCTGAGCTAGATATGTCTTTTAAAATTCCTAGACATCCTGAACAGTCTACAGATAATCATCCTACCTCAATGGGGCCTATAGGAGTTTCCCTGAATGGTGTCCCCTTCTACAATCAATATGCTGGGGGTGGAGCCGCTTTAACACAAGAAATAAATTCGTTTGATCAATTTAACGGACATCCTGCGCCAATGGGGCCAGGCCAAGAAAATGGATCAAGCGGTAAATATCATTATCATATGGAGCCATTTTGGCTTACACTTAACGCAAGCAAAGAAGCTTTAATTGGATTTTTATTAGATGGATTTCCAGTTTATGGACCTGAAGAAAATAGTCAAATAATTAATTCTTCAGATTTAGATGCGTTTCATGGTCATTTTCACGCAAATGATGATTTCCCTGAAGGGATTTATCACTATCACGTGACCTCAGATGACCCTTATATAAATGGAAGTGGATATTATGGTTCGCCAGGTACAGTTACTGAGTAGGGCTTGCATTGCTTTAGTCTTGGGGTTTTCTTGCAATAATCTTGTCCAATATCCCCATGTTTTAAAAAGCTCAAAGGAGGTTAATACATTTAACAAGCTAGTTAAATATAAAGGAGAGGTTTTCACTGGCTATTTATATGAAATGTATCCAGAATCCAAAGATACCATGTTTGTAAATTTTTACAATGCGGGGGAAAAAGATGGAGTTTGGAGAAAGCTTTACCCTTCAGGAAAATTAAAAGAAATTCGATATTATAAAAAAGGTATAAAGGAGGGGAAATATATTGGGTTTTTTAGAAATGGAAATAAATCATTTGAATATAATTTTAGAAACGGGGAGTATAACGGGGAGTATAAAGTTTGGAGAGCTGATAAAATGCTATTAAGAGTTTCTAATTATAAAAACGGGTATGAGCATGGCCAACAAAAAATATGGTACCCCGATGGGAGAATAAAGTCAAATTATATTATTAAAAATGGTAGAAGGTATGGTCTACTTGGAATTAAAAATTGTATAAATGTATCGGATAGTATTATTAACTAATTTATTGTTTGTTTTTGCTTGCTACGAAGAGCATAAAATACCCTATTACAACAACGCTGATTTTAGCCCTCTTTTTGTTTCAAATAAAAGTGATGTTGATAATATTATAACTCATAAAATTGGTGACTTTTCATTTGTAGATCAAAACAAAAAAGTAATCTCACAGAATGACATTGAGAAGAAAATTCACATTGCTAATTTTATTTTTACTTCTTGTACAAGTATCTGTCCTAGTATGACAAATAATATGAAAATAGTTGATAGTGCTTTTCACAATAATTCAAGGGTAAAAATTTTATCCTATAGTGTTACTCCTTGGATTGATACTCCAGATCGATTTAAAAGTTATACCAAAGAATACAATATATCGTCTGAAAATTGGCATTTTTTAACCGGTAGCAAAAACGATATCTATAAACTTGCGCGCGAATCTTACTTTGCTGAGAAGAGCTTGGGTTTTTCTAGGGACAGCACCGATTTTCTGCATACAGAGTTTTTTATCCTTGTTGACGGAAATAAAAGAATCCGAGGTGTTTATAACGGAACTTTGAAGCTAGAAGCATTGCAGGCTGTAGAAGATATAAAAGAGTTGCTGAATAATTAATACTTGTCTACTTTATAAATGACATTTCTTTCTCTTAAATACTCGTTAATTTCATTAAAATGGCTGCCTAAAAATTCGGGCGGTGATATTCCTTTTTTAGAAAATTTATTTTGCAAAACAAGATTTGCAACTGCTGTACATGTAAATCCTGTTGTTCTAGCCATAGAAATTGTATTTTCTTGATAACGATCTAAGAGCGTATACTTATATAATCTTTTTTTGTCGTTTTCTAAACCTGAAATTTTAATTCTCATAATTGTAAAATCTTCATCGCCTTCTTTCATTTCCCATTTTGGGAATAATAGCTTAGATGTTAAATCGATTGGCCTTACTTTATTTCCATTTATAGTTATAGGATCGTAGGAAAAATATCCACATTCACGCAAAACTTTTAAATATTCTACACAGCCCGGATACCTTAACGTCTTTTCAATCATATTAGGGACATGATTCATTGTTTCGATTAAAGTTCTTAGCCCGTCAGAGTTCCAACTTTCTAGAGTTCCAATTTCATCAAATTCAACTAGCTCGGTATCTGAAAGAGCCTCCTTAATGACCAAAGATTTATTTTGAACATATCTAGCTGGGCGTATGTATTCTTCAATCACATCAATAGGAGAAAAAACAGCCTGATATTCAAAGGGCCATTCTCTTTTCTTGGGCAATCCCCCAACTAAACATTCGTAATTATGAATTTTCATCAAATTATCATGATGGGCAAAAATAATATTTCCCATCCCTGGTGCTACTCCACAGTCCATGACAGCTGTTACGTTATTTTCTTTTGCTAACTGATCTAATTTAAAAGGGTCTTCAGGATAAAAAGAAATATCAACAATGTTTTTTTTTGCTTTTATGACATTTTTCATTGTCTCAAACCCCATAAAACCTGGAAGTGCGCCAACAACTAAATCAAAGTCCTTGATTAAATTCTGTAAAACTTTTACATCTGAAACATCTAACGATTTTTTTGTAATATTTGAAGCTTGAAGCTTGTCTAAATTTTTGCTCGAAATATCTACAGAGGTTACATTATGACTTTTAGAAAGATCTTCAGCCATAACTCTTCCAACTAAACCACAACCTAAAACAACAATTTTTTTCATACTAGTCATCCATTGAAAAATCTTCCATAAATTTAGTGGTATAGTTTCCTTCTAAATAAGCCTCACTATCCATTAATTTTCTATGAAAAGGAATTGTTGTTTTGATGCCATCAATAACAAATTCATCCAAGGCTCTTTTCATTTTATTAATAGCCTCATCCCTAGTTTGAGCCGTTGTTATTAACTTGGCAATCATAGAATCATAGTTAGGCGGAATTGTATACCCTGAATAAACATGTGTGTCAATTCTAATCCCGTGGCCACCTGGTAAATGAAGATTTGTAATTTTTCCAGGTGAAGGTCTAAAATTATTGTAAGGGTCCTCAGCATTAATTCTACATTCAATCGAGTGTAGTTGCGGTAAATAATTCTTCCCTGAAATTTTTTCGCCTGAAGCAACTAAAATTTGTTCCCTGATCAAATCATAATCAATAACCTGTTCTGTAATTGGGTGTTCCACTTGTATTCTAGTGTTCATTTCCATAAAATAAAAATTTCTGTTCTTGTCCACCAAGAATTCCACCGTTCCAACACCTTCATATTTTATATATTCTGCTGCCTTAACAGCTGCCTTACCCATTTTCTCTCTAAGCTTATCTGTCATAAATGGTGAGGGAACCTCCTCTGTTAATTTTTGATGTCTTCTTTGAATTGAACAATCCCTTTCTGAAAGATGACACGCTCTTCCCTTTGAATCTCCAACAATTTGAATTTCAATATGCCTAGGCTCCTCAATTAATTTTTCCATATACATGTCGTCATTGGCAAATGCTGCTTTTGATTCAACTCTAGCTGAATTCCAGGCATCCTCTAATTTGGATTCATCCCAAACCGCTCTCATTCCTTTACCGCCTCCACCGGCGCTGGCTTTTAACATCACTGGATATCCAACTTGTTTAGCGAGTTTTTTGCAGTGATCGAATGATTCAATGATTCCTTCACTTCCCGGAACACATGGGACTCCTGCTTCAATCATAGTTGCTTTGGCCGTAGCCTTATCCCCCATTTTATTTATCATTTCGGCAGATGCGCCAATAAACTTGATTCCGTGTTCTTGACAAATTTTTGAAAACTTAGCATTTTCTGAAAGGAATCCGTAACCAGGGTGAATACCGTCAGCATTTGTAATTTCAGCGGCAGCGATAATATTAGAAATTTTTAAATATGAGTCAGAGCTTGGCGCAGGGCCAATACAAACTGCTTCATCAGCAAATTTAACATGTATGCTTTCAGCATCAGCTGTAGAATAAACCGCAACGGTTTGAATCCCCATCTCTTTACAGGTTCTAATAACACGTAAAGCAATTTCACCTCTATTGGCAATTAATATCTTTTTAAACATAATAAATTTAAATTAAGAAGGGTCAACTAAAAATAAAGGCTGGTCGAATTCAACGGGGCTGCTATCTTCAACTAAAATTTTAACAATTTTACCTGAGACTTCGGATTCTATATCATTAAAAAGCTTCATGGCTTCAATAACACAAAGAACAGAGCCCTCAGAAATAGAGTCTCCAACCTCAACAAAGACTGGCTTATCAGGAGATGGTTTTCGGTAAAAGGTCCCAATGATTGGAGAGTTAACAGTAATATATTTAGAATCTTCAGAAGCATCTTCAGCCTCTTGTGAAACAACAGGTTGAGCGGACACAATTGGAGGCGCCGTGGGTACTTGTTGAGGAACAACAACGGGCTCATGCATAATCACCTGCTGGTTGCCATCACTAGTTTTAATAGTGATTTTAACATCTTCCATCTCAAGCTTAACTTCGCTAGCACCAGATTTTGCAACAAATTTAATCAGGTTTTGAATTTCTTTTAATTTCATAATCAGTTAATTATTGAGCTAAATTGAGCACTTTTTATAAAAAAAACAATAAAAAAGACTAAAAATTGATAAAAAAGAGGAATAAAAGAGCTAAAAATTGATAAAAAAAGAAATAATAAAATCTAAAATAAATTATGATATTAACAATGGGTGTAAATTGACAACTTAATTGATCAAAATATTAATAAAATGAGAAAAAATGAAGAAAAATCATAAAAAAAGAGCTTTTTGAGCCCAAAATATAGTCTTTTTAAAACGTATAATATATAAATAAAATTAAGAATAATGCAATAAAAAAATTAGAGTATTATTTTATTCAAAAATCCATAAAACTGTCTTAAAATTCACTTTTTTGATATAAAAATGATATAAATTAGGCATAAACTGCTCAAAAATGAGCAAAAAATATTTATATATTTTTATATAAAAATTACGAAATTCATAAAATTTTAACATTTTAACACGTTTAAGCGCGCTTTTCGCTAGCCACAACAGCAATTATGGAAAAATACAGTATATTGATGCTGAACAAATATTTATACTATGAAAACTAAATTCAAAGATTTTTTGCTTTACTCTTTAGCTTGTGTTGGCGCTTTATCACTGTTAATTTCTGCCAATAACTCTACGAATGATCAGCTGGAATACCTATCATCATCTGGAAAATATCAAGTTATAATGGCGGATAACAATAGAAGCATGGCGGCACTAAACAACAGAACTGGAAAAGTGAAGCTTTTCAATCTTGAAAAAAAATATTTTTATAAGGAGTATTCTTCACCACTATCTTTGCCTTCTGGGAAACATCAGCTTTTAGATTTTGATAATGGTTTGCGCATATTAAATGTTGATACTGGGGCTATCACTTGGAGGCTTTATAGTCCTGAAGACAATAAGTGGCTGGACGCAAATAAGATGTCCGGAATTATTCCGTTTAGACTAACTCATTAAAAAGAGGCCTACTTAATTTGATAAAAGTGGAGATCGATAAAAAAATATCGACTGAATATAAGCGAGAGCTTTAAGCTTCTGTAGGTGCGCTGTCAAGCAAAACCTTTCCTTTATAGTAAAGTTTTCCTTCGTGCCAGTAAGCTCTGTGATATAAATGGCTTTCACCTGTTTTTGAGCATACTGCTATTTGAGGCATCTCAGCTTTATAGTGAGTTCTTCTTTTGTCTCTTCTAGTTTTTGAGATTTTTCTTTTTGGATGTGCCATTTTAAACTATTTTATTTTTTAAACTTTTTTAACTCTTCCCATCTAGGATCAGCTAAATTATTACTCAATTTTGGTTTTAGATTCTCTAATATATCTAACATTTCTGATTTCAAGCTGCCGTCTTCAACGCCAGGATGAATTCTTTTAGAAGGCAAAGATAATACAATCATCTCAAATATATATTGATCAACATATAACTTATGCTCCCCATGTGGCAAAACCAATATCTCATCATCTTCATCATTGAATTCTTGTCCAAACTTTACAACCAAACTATTAGAGCTATTAATTTTTAAATCAAAAGGCTCATTAGTTAAGTCGCAATTGACATTAACTGTTCCCTTAATTTTAAAAAACAACTCCAAAAGTGTAGTTTTCTTTGTAAAATCAATATCAATTTCAACCTCAACATCGTTAAAATCAGAAAAACTAAATCTATCAAAGAACTTATTGTCAACCTTAAAATTAAACTGATGTGGTCCAATTTTTAAACCCGCAAATTCAATTTTATATTTGCTTTTAGACTTCATCTCTTAATTTAAGGTCAGCAAATATATAAATTTTCTTATTAAGTGTATATTATTTTATTGCAGAATTAAACAGAGGTTATTTAACCAATTTGTTTTGTAAAAGTTGATCGTAAACTTTTCTTCGTTTAAAAATGTCAACTGCGAGATAGATTGAAGATAGAAACGAGTCTTTACTGGCAATACCCTTTCCTGCTATACCATATGCGGTCCCGTGATCGGGCGAGGTTCTAATTTCTCTAAGCCCNGAAGNATAGTTGACGCNCATTCCAAATGAAAGNGTTTTAAAAGGTATTAGCCCTTGATCATGGTAAGAGGCAACAATTAGGTCAAATTTTTTATATTCACCTGAGCCAAAAAAGCTGTCTGAAGGAAAGGGACCAAACACTGATAGCCCAGAATCATATAGGGCCTTTATCGTGGGGGCTAAAACAGCCTTATCTTTGTTGCCAATCACTCCATTATCCCCTGCATGTGGGTCTATTGAAAGAATAGCTATTTTGGGCTTTTCAATATCAAAGTCTCTGATTAATGTTTTATGTAGTTTTTTAATTTTTTTTACCACCAGGTCTTCTCTAATTTGTTTAGCAACCTCTGAAAGAGGAATGTGTTCGGTCAATAGGGCTACCTTNAGCTCATCAGAAACCATCATCATTATTGCTTCTCCATCAACCTGGCTGTCAATATAGTCTGTATGCCCCATAAAACTAAACTCTTTTGAGTGTATAGCTTCCTTGTTTATTGGGGCTGTTACTAACACATCAACGAGNTTTTTTTTAAGATCAATAACAGATTTTTCTATGGACCTGAAGGCTAATAGCCCAACATCCTTATCTAGCTTGCCAAACGTAATATTTGGGGGGTCAGTATAATTATCTATTACATTAATGAGGTTTGGTTTGGCTTCACTGGCATTTATTATCTTATTAAAAGAAAGGTTTAATCCAATTTTTTTAGAAACAAAAATAAGATTCTGAACAGGTCCATAAATAACTGGGGTAAGCAAATCTAACAGTCTTTGATCTGACAAAGATGTCAAAAGAATCTCAGGACCAACTCCATTCATATCGCCGACTGTAAATCCAATTTTTATTTTAGTGTTTTGATCTTTCAATGTAATTGTAATTGTATAATAATATTTCTGTAAATTTATCAAATAAACGCAGATTATGTTCACGGGAATAGTAGAAAGTTTAGGGGAAATCAAAAAAATAGACAGATTTAAAGAAAATCTGAGTTTTACGATTCAAAGCGATATTAGTAATGAGTTAAAAGTTGATCAAAGCGTTTCTCATAACGGGGTCTGTCTTACCGTGATTGAAACTAAAAACCATACGCACACTGTTACTGCCGTTAAAGAAACTCTTGATAAATCCTCTCTTAAAAACTTTTGTGAGGGTGATTTTATGAATCTCGAGAGAGCAATGAAGCTGGGAGGGCGCTTAGACGGACATATGGTTCAGGGTCATGTTGATGGAATTGCAAAATGTATCGGAAGCTCTTCAAATAATGGTAGCTGGGTCTTTGATTTTGAGTTTAATAAACAAGATGAACAATTAGTAATTGAAAAAGGATCTATCTGTATTAATGGAGTTAGTCTAACTGTTTTTGGAATTAAAAACAATACATTTAAGGTAACTATCATTCCTTATACTTATGACAACACCAACTTTAAAACGCTCAAAATCGGGGACTTGGTTAATATAGAATTCGATATGATAGGAAAATATCTAGTTAGATTTAATAACTTGACAAATAATTTAAATTAAAATATTAAAAATGAAAACATTCTTAAAAATATTAGGGGCTCTTTTAGTTTTATTTATATGCTATATCGCATACTCTTTGGCTTTCCCTGTGAGCCCAAAAGCAACTGTAGGTTTTGAAAGTGAAAACTCTACTTTTGAGGTAATCTATAGTAGGCCCTACAAAAACGGCAGGCTTATTTTTGGATCCGAAAATGATGGTGCGCTAGTGCCTTTTGATAAATACTGGAGAACTGGAGCTAATTCAGCAACTACTTTTGAAACATCCTCCGATATAGTATTCAATGGAGAAAAGTTAAAAGCTGGAAAATATAGACTTTACACCGTCCCTGGGGAAAATAAATGGGAAGTTATTCTTAATTCTGAAGGNGATAAATATTTTGCTATAATGGAGCCTGATGCGTCTAAAGATGTTTTAAGAACATCTCTGTCTAGTCTTGTTTCAACAAAAGAAATGGAACAGTTTACAATTGATTTTGTTAAAGACTCAACAGCTGTAAACCTTCAACTTATGTGGGATAAAACGATGGTTTCAATTCCCTTAAAATAATTAGAAATCACATGTTTACNTTTAAAAATCTTTTACGCTCACTTCTAATATTGCTTNTNATGTCTNTTGCGGTATATTTTGCTATTGATGCAATTCAAAANAAAAATAATATNATGAGCTTTGAGGAATACGAGCCAATCTCATCACTAAAAGTAGAAGGAAAAGAAGTTAAGAGCGCCAAATTTCCCTTTGTTGATGTTCACAGNCATCAATGGGANATGCCNTTAAAAGACTTAAACAAATTAGTTGATGAAATGGATGAGCTTAACATGGGTTTTCTAATAAATTTAAGCGGGTCAGGCTTTGGGCCTCAAGCGGCGAAAGACTTGTATTTNAACAAGTCTCTTGAAAACATTAAAGAGAGCAANACTAACAGGATTGGACTNTTTTTAAATGTTGATTTTGAGTCAATAGATGACGATGATTATGCCGAAACGCAAGTTGCCATTATCCGTGANGCGGTTGCAAAAGGGGCAATCGGACTAAAGATCTATAAGTCCCTTGGATTGACAAATAAAGATTCTAGCGGGGAACGAATAGCTGTNGATGATAAAAGNCTGGGNCCAATTTGGGAGGTTTGTGGAGAACTTGGCATACCTGTATTGATACACTCTGCTGATCCTTTCCAGTTTTGGCTGCCCAAAGATAATCAAAACGAAAGGTGGTTNGAACTAAAAGAAAAGCCTGGCAGATATTATGGTGAATCAGACTTTATTCCCCCTTTTGAANAGATTATTAAAGAGCAGCACACAATTTTTAAAAGNCACAGAAATACAACTTTTATTAATGCTCATTTAGGGTGGATGGGTAACGACTTAAAGCAGCTAGGAAANCATCTTGAGGAACATCCAAATGTTATGACCGAGTTTGGGGCGGTTATTGCAGAGCTGGGCAGGCAACCAAAAACAGCTAGGCAATTTTTTATTGACTATCAAGACAGAATATTATTTGGNAAGGANCTGTATAAAAAAGAAGAGTATTACACNTATTTTAGAGTNCTTGANTCNGACGATGAATACTTCGATTACTTTAGAAAAAGACATGCCTTTTGGAAAATGTATGGTCTAAACTTACCCGATGAGGTTTTAAAGAAAATTTATTATGAAAANGCTTTAAAACTATTCCCTTCAATTCCAAAAGACTTGTTTAATTAAATAACCTATTTAATTTTNTAAGCCATTTAATTCTTCTTGCNAAACAGACCTGAAAAGTATNTTTCAAAAAANTTTGTATTTTAGTAGNCCGCATTGTATTCAAATACAGGCGATTGGACTAAAAACAAAAAAATAAATTATATGAAATCATTGAAGCTNCTGCTAGTTTCTCTAGCAATACTTGTCTCTCATAATNTNACTNTGGGGCAAGGTTCTAAAGGCTCAAAAAAAAGTAATAACCCTGTAAAATCTGCACTAAACGCTTTTAAGTTTAGAAGTATTGGACCTGCGTTTATGTCAGGAAGAATTGCAGACATTGCAATTGACCCAACTAACGAAAATGTTTGGTATGTCGCCGTAGGTTCTGGTGGTGTTTGGAAAACTGAGAATTCTGGTACTACTTGGATACCTTTAGCAGATAATATGCCTTTTTATTCAACTGGATGTATAACAATTGACCCTCACAACAATGCTTCTATCTGGTTAGGTACAGGTGAGAATGTGGGTGGAAGACATGTCGGAATTGGGCATGGTATTTACCATAGTAAGGATGGCGGAAAATCGTGGAAAGACATGGGCCTAAAAAAGTCTGAACACATTTCTAAAATAATAGTTCACCCCGATGACCCAAAAACCGTTTGGGTTGCTTCTCAAGGACCCTTGTGGAGCTCTGGTGGAGAAAGAGGTTTGTACAAAACAACGGATGGGGGTAAAACGTGGAAAAACACACTTGAAATTAACGAATGGACAGGTGTAACCGACCTTGTTATTGATCCAACTAACCCTGACATACTTTATGCTGCGAGTTGGCAAAGACACAGAAATGTGGCTGCTTTAATCGGAGGAGGGCCAGGAACGGCCTTGTACAAAAGTACTGACGGTGGAGACAGTTGGCTAAAAATAAACAAAGGGCTCCCGAGATCAAATATGGGAAAAATTGGTCTAGCAATTTCTCCTATGCAGCCAAATGTACTTTATGCTGCTGTAGAGCTTGACAAAAGAGCTGGTGCGGTTTATAGGTCTGACAATAGCGGGGGTAGTTGGAAAAAAATGTCTGATACAGTTTCAGGCGGTACTGGGCCTCACTATTATCAGGAGCTAGTAGCTTCACCTCATGTTTTTGATAAAATATATTTAATGAATGTTAGAGTTTTAGTTTCCGAAAATGGAGGAAAAACTTTTTACACGATGACAGAAAGACAAAAACACTCTGACAACCATTCATTAACTTTCAAGGAAAATGATCCAAACTATATGCTAATAGGTACTGATGGTGGAATTTATGAATCCTTTGATAATTCTGCAAGCTGGAAATTTGTAGGAAACCTTCCATTGACACAGTTTTATAAGCTTGCCGTTGATGATGCAGAGCCGTTCTATAATATTTATGGTGGGACACAAGACAACAATACTCAAGGTGGTCCTTCAAGAACTTTTGAATATAGCGGGATTTCTAATTCTCATTGGTTTGTTGTGTTGGGTGGTGATGGTCACCAGCCTGCAACTGAACCTGGAAACCCAGATATTGTTTATGCTCAGTCACAACAGGGTTATATTAATAGAATTGACATGACTAATGGAGAGTCTGTAAGCATTAGACCTCAAGAAGGAATTGATGAGCCATATGAAAGATTTAATTGGGATTCTCCGATTCTTGTAAGCTCTCATGACCCTAAAAGATTATATTTTGGGACCCAAAGAGTTTGGAGGTCTGAAAATAGAGGTGATAGTTGGTCTGCAATTTCAGGAGATTTAACCAAAGATGAAGAGCGGCTTTCACTTCCGATCATGGGAAGAGTTCAAAGCTTTGATAATGCCTGGGATGTTTATGCAATGTCAACATATAATACTGTTACGTCTTTATCAGAATCCCCAATTGATGAAAATATTTTATATGCAGGAACTGATGATGGAATAATTCAATTCACCAAAGATGGTGGAAAAAACTGGACAAAGATGACAGCTGATAATCTTCCTGACACTCCATCTAGTGCATTTGTAAATGATATAAAAGCTGATCTTCACGATACTGAAACCGCTTATGTTTTATTAGACAATCACAAATTTGGAGACTATAAGCCATATATGTTTAAAACCACAAACGGAGGAAAAAAATGGGTCTCTATCACAAACGGGATCCCAGACGGCACATTACTTTGGAGAATCGTTCAAGACCATGTTAACCCAAACCTTCTTTTTCTAGGTACTGAATATGGGGTGTATATAAGTTTGGATCAAGGTGAAAACTGGCACAAGTTTTCAAATGGACTTCCAACAATTCCTGTTAGAGATTTGGCAATCCAGAAAAGAGAAAACGATTTGGTTCTAGCAACTTTTGGAAGGAGCTTCTATGTTCTTGATGACTACAGCCCATTGAGAAATATGTCTGAAGAAATACTTTCAAAAAAAGGTGTAATTTTTGAACCTAGAAAAGCATTGCAGTATAACCAAGTGTATGGTGGAACTAGTAGCGATGGTGGTCAAACATATTATGCCAATAACCCACAGTATGGCGCTAGCATAACCTATTTCATAAAAGACGCTCCTGTGTCGATGAAGTCTAAAAGAAGAAAATCAGAAAAAGCAAAGAAAGATGGAGACATTCCTTTTCCTGGTTGGGATTCGCTTGACAATGAAATGTCTGAACAAAAAAACCAAGTGATACTTGTTGTTAAAAACAAAGAAGGCGAAATTATTTCAAAAATTTCTGGACCATTAAGAAAAGGCGTGTCAAGAGTAAATTGGAATTTGACAAGCTCAATTCCTACTACCGTTAAGTCTTCATCAAGAGGCTCAAGGGGATGGAGAGGCTCAGGTGGCGGAATTAGAACTCAAGTAGACCCTGGTATTTATTCCTTGTTTTTAAATAAAAGAGTAAACGGTGTAGTGACAGAAATTGCTGGGCCTGTGGAGTTACATGTTGAGAAAATAAGGCCTGGAACACTTGAAAATCCTATGGCGGAAAAGCATGAACAATATTATGCCGATTTAGCTGAATTTTCATCAAAGGTTTCAGAATATCAACACAAATTTGAAAAAGCAAATGCGAGAGTTTCAACATATCAAAGAATGCTGATGCAGATAACAACTAATATTCCAGAGGCAAGCAAGTCTCTGTATGAGCTGACTGAAACTATGAACATGCTAGAGAAAAAAGTTGGTGGTAGTGAGGCAAAAGCTGAGATTGGGGAAAAAGACTTTTTAACCATTAGCAATAGGCTTTCAACTGCAAGAGGCGGGTGGTCACCAAATTCTTATGGCCCAACAGAGCTTCACATGCAAAGTTTTGAAATTGCAAAAGAAATGTTCAACAGGATAAAACCTGAAATGGACGCCTACTTTGAAAAAGTTTTACAAGTAGGAAAAATCTTGGAGGAGGCCGGTGCTCCAATTGTGCTGGACTAAATCAAGTTTTAGTTAATAGAAAACCCTCGCTTTAATCAGGCGGGGGTTTTTGTTTCTAATAATTAAATAATCTATCTATCTGCTCCAGCAAGATTAAATTATAATATAACTAATTAATTGGAGAGCCGCTGCTTCTTGGGGAATGAATATTTTTTATATTTGATAAAAATTTGACAAAAATGAAAAAAATATTTCTTTTCAATATTACATTGCTTCTCTTTATGTCCTTTGCTTTTTCGCAAGAGAATAATGAGTCAACATATAGCTATATCGATGCGTTTAAAACTGAATTTTATAACTCTCCCGGAACAATAACCCGCTCTGCAAGCGGAAAGCCTGGGCATGGTTATTGGCAAAATAGTGCAGACTATGATATAGACGTTAGGTTAGATACAATCAATGATAATATTTCCGGTAGCCAAATAATTAGATATACCAATAATAGCCCGGATGAGTTGAATTTTGTGTGGCTACACGTAGACCAAAACTTATTTAAAAGTGATTCTAGAGGAAACGCTGTTATCCCGATAATTGGAAGCAGAAATGGTTCAAAAGGTGAAATATTGGACGGAGGGTTTAAGATTTCAACAGTTCAAATTGTTTCAGAAAAAGGAAGAAAAAAATCATACACAAATACTGAATATGAAATATATGACACTAGAATGAAAATTTTACTTTCCAGCCCCCTTAAGCCTAACGGAGGAAAGCTTTCTTTGAAAATTGACTTTTCCTTTTTATCACCTCAATATGGATCAGACAGAATGGGGGTGCTAAAAACAAAAAACGGAAAGTTATACACTATTGCTCAATGGTACCCCAGAATGTGTGTTTATGATGACTTGAATGGGTGGAATAACCTTCCTTATTTGGGTCAAGGCGAATTTTATTTAGATTATGGGGATTTTAAAGTTAACATAACTGCTCCTTCAGACCATATTGTTGTTTGTTCAGGTGAGCTTTTAAATGCTGAAGAGGTGTATACCTCAGAACAATTGAGCCGCTGGGAAGAAGCAGAGAATAGTAATAAAACAATTATGATAAGGACTGCTGATGAGGTAAACATGCCAAATACTAGGCCAAAAGACAAAAATGAAATTACATGGCGATTTAAAATGGAAAACTCAAGAGATGTGGCTTGGGCCTCGTCTTCTTCGTTTATTATAGATGCTGCAAAAATTGACTTGCCAAGTGGCAAAAAAGCAATTGCAATCTCTGCGTATCCAATTGAAAGTAGCGGTGGAAATTCATGGGAAAGATCAACGGAATATACTAAAGCATCTGTTGAGCATTATTCAAAAAAATGGTTTGAGTACCCATACCCTACGGCAATTAATGTAGCTGGAAATGTTAGGGGAATGGAATATCCTGGGGTTTCGTTTTGCAGCTATGAGTCTTCTGGCGCATCACTTTGGGGTGTAACAGACCATGAGTTTGGTCATAATTGGTTCCCGATGATAGTTGGATCTAATGAAAGAGTTTCTGGATGGATGGATGAGGGGTTCAATACTTTTATAAATTATCTTAGCACAAAAGACTTTAATGATGGCGAATATCGCACTAGGATGCCAAATATGCGTTTTGCCGCACAGATATTCACCAGAGATGGGCTTGAGCCTATAATCACAGCTCCCGACAATCTAATAGAAGAAAATATGGGTTTGCAATACTATAAAACAGGGATGTTTTTAATGCTGCTCAGAAATAATGTTTTGGGGGTCAAAAGGTTTGATGATGCATTTAAAGAATATATACATAGATGGGCCTATAAACACCCTAGCCCCGATGACTTTTTTAGGACAATAGAAGATGTTTCCGGAGAAGATTTAGGTTGGTTTTGGAGGTCTTGGGTTTTAAATAACTGGAAACTTGACCAAGCTGTTTCTGGGGTTTCATATGTGAATAACGACCCAAAACAAGGGTCTATAGTTACAATAAAAAATATGAAAAAAATACCTATGCCTGTTACAATTGAAATCACAACGATATCTGGCGGGACAATTAGAAAAACCCTTCCCGTTGAGATTTGGAAAAAAAACATAGAGTGGTCTTTTATTGTTGATACTAACGAAGCCCTAAAAAAGGTGAGCATAGACCCTGATTATAAATATCCTGATTCTAACAGCAGAAATAATGTTTGGAGAGGTCAATAAACTATAGGCTTAAGAAATAAATTATTGTCACAGGGAAAAGAACTACGCAGGCCTTTTCTAAATATTTATGTGATGCTTTTTGTGAATGCCAAATGGCAATCATTATTAGGGGAATCTGAAACGGGATTCTTAATAGAGCTTGGTTTTGTGAAATCCCTATTAGATGCCTAGGGTCTTCTGAAATATATAAATATATGTTTGCCGGAAAAACAACGATCAACAAAAACACTAAAAGTCGAGCGCCATATGTTCTTGTTTCTTCCATCAAAATCAATATTCCTCCTAAAATTTCAATAACTCCTGTCAGACAAACAGCTTCCCCTGCATAGGGAATAAAAGGCGGTGTGATGGAAATAAAATATTGAGGGCTTATGAAGTGTTTTATTCCAACAATAATATAAAGAATGCTCATTGTAATTATTGTGCTTTTTTTATAAAACGAGAGCCAATACTGATTTAAAAATTTCACAATCTTTAGTTAAAATATTATTTATTATAAGGTGCGTCTTTTCAAAAATATAAAATGTTTTACGGCTAATCATACCCAGAAAATAATTTATTTCTTTTTGTATCTTTAAATGCGTGAAAAACTTTATTCTACTTTTTGTTTTTTCTTGTTTGTTTAAGGTTTCTTATGGCTTGCCTGACACTATCGTTGACAACTCGGAAAAAAGATGGCACAAAGTATATTATGAAAGTGGAGAAATTCAAGCTGAGGGGCCAATTAAAAAAAATCAAATAACGGACAGATGGAGGGTGTATTACGAAAGCGGCGAGATTCTTAGCGAAGCAAACTATAAAAGGGGGGCTAGAGAAGGATGGGCTGTGTTTTACTATAAAGGTGGGGAAATACAACAATTTGGGAGATGGAAAAAAAACCTTGCAGTTGGCTTGTTTAAAAATTATTATCCAAATGGTATTTTACAGTCTGTTGGGTATTACAAAAGAGGAGAGCAACATGGCGAATGGAAAATTTACTTTAATAGCGGAAAATTAAAAGAACTGTCTTTGTGGAAAAAGGGTGATAATCATGGTTTGATGAAAATATATTATGAAAATGGACAGCTGAAAAAGACAGGAATGTGGAAAAACGGCAAATACAAGGGGTTGTGGAAGCTTTTTTATGAAGATGGCGCCCTTGAGCAGGCTGCAAATTATAAAAACTCTTTAGAAGAAGGTCTTTTGACAACTTATTATCAAGGGGGCGCCGTTAAAGAAGTTGGGTATTGGAGTGAGGGGAAAAGGAATGGAGAAATGGAGCAATATTTCGAAAATGGAAAACTTTATCAAAAGGGGCTGTGGATTGATGACAAACAACATGGGGCGTGGGTCTTTTATTATAGTAACGGAAGTATTAGAGAGGAGGCAACTTTTAATAATGGAGTTGGTGAAGGCGTAGGAAAGTATTATTATGAAAATGGGAATTTAGCTCAAGATGCGGTCTGGGTTAATGGCAAAAGAAACGGGAGATTTAAAAAATTCTACGAAAACGGCGCCCTTTACGAAAATGGTAGCTTTGAGAATGATCTTAAAGAAGGTGTTTGGAAAATATATAATGAAAAAGGAATCTTGAAAGAAACCAAAAAGTACCAAAAAGGAGTTATGGTTAGTTTTACTTCAGAGCAAAATGCTAATTAAACTTATTGACAAATTAGTTAAACAAAATATAAATCTTATATGAAATGAAAAAATTATTAGCTTTATTGTTTTTGCTTTCTTCATGCATTAATGAATTCTCTAATATTAACAAATACAAAAATGGAAAAAAAGACGGAGTATGGAGATATTTTTATGAGAATGGACAGCTAGAAAGAGAAGAGTTTTTCAAAGAAGACACGCTAAGCGGTGAATCAAAGCATTTTAACAAAAACGGACAATTAGTCTATCAAGGCAATCACAGGGGCGGAAAAGAAGATGGCTTGTGGAGTTGGTATCACGAAAATGGCAACTTAATGATAAAATTAACAATGGAAAAGGGTGTAATTGTGGGAAAGGGAATGTTTTATTATAAAAACGGAGAACTTCACTCTGTTGGTAATTACAAAAATGGGGAAAGACATGGTATTTGGAAGTTCTATCGCGAAAATGGTGAGCTTTCCAATGAAGGAAGTTTTGTAAATGGGGCTCAAGAAGGAGTCTGGAGGTTCTATGACGATGATGGGATTATTAGTGAAGAAATAAACTATAAGAAATAAAAACCCACTCAAATGAGTGGGGTTTTATTTCTGGTGGTCCCACCTGGGCTCGAACCAGGGACCAAATGATTATGAGTCATCTACTCTAACCAACTGAGCTATAGGACCAAATAGGTTGCAATATTAATGAATGTTTTGGTAATCACAAAACATCTTTTATGTCTTCGCACAGCTCTACTAAAACTCCATTTGTGGACTTGGGGTGCAAAAACACAATTCTTTTATTGTCTGCTCCTTTTTTAGCTTTTTTTGAAATNAACTCAAAGCCTAANGCCTCTANCCTTTTTATTTCTNTTTCAATGCTGTCGACGTGCAGGGCTAAATGATGTATNCCTTCCTTTCTTTTTTCGATAAAATTTTGAATTGAAGAGTTTTTTTTGTTCGACGCAAGTAGTTCGATCTTTTGATTTGCTATTTTAAAAAAAGAGGTTGTAACTCCCTCGGATAATACGTTTTCAGTTTTATAGGGCTTAGTTCCTAAGAGCTTTTCAAATAATTTCTCAGAATCTTTTAAGTTCGAAACTGCAATTCCTAAGTGTTCTATTTTTTTTATCACGATACAAATTTAGGTTAAATTTATTTTTGTTTAATTTAACCAAATAAATATTCTAATTTTATTCTAATGGAAACCACTCGTCAAAAAAAGGTCTCAAAGCTTTTGCAAAAAGATATTGCGGAAATTTTGCAGAGAAGAATAAAAAATGAAGGGAATTTAGGANTGCTATTGTCTGTNACAAAAGTTTCCGTTACGGTAGATTTTTCTGTAGCAAAGGTTTTTTTAAGTGTTTTTCCGTCAGAAAAGTCAAATCAAATTATTGATGAGGTTTCTAAGGCTTCACCAAGAATTCGTCATGAAGTTGCCCAAAAAACAAAAAAACAGCTTAGAAAAGTGCCAGAACTTTTTTTCTTTTTAGACGACTCTTTAGATTATATAGAAAAAATTGAAGATTCTTTAAAGGGTCTTAATAACCCTCTTAAAAAACAATGATTTGAATTTTTCTTCTTTTATGTCATTGCGTTACTTTTTTACTAAAAATAAAAATTCAGCGATTAATTATATGTCAATTCTTGCGTTAACTGGTGTAATTGTGAGCTCAACGGCTATGCTGGTTGTATTGTCTGGATTTAGCGGGTTAAAAGACTATAGTCTTGAGTTCATTTCAAACATCACTCCGGACCTGAAAATAAGTTCTAAAGAGGGCAAGGGTTTTGTATATAATGATAAAATGAAAAGAGTGTTGCAAGAAAACGGGCTTCTTGTAAGTAAATCATATGAAGATAAGGTGTTAATGTCTTTAGGAAATAACAATCAAATTGTTTCACTAAAATCAATAGATAAAAATTTTCCCAAAGAAAAAATCGAGTCTTTATTGTATGAAGGGCTATGGCCAGAGTTAGAGGGTGATGAAATTGTTGTTGGCTGGGAAAATGCCTATGGGCTTGGGGTTGCTATAAATGACAATCTTAACCCGATAACATTATATGTTCCTAAAGCCGGCAAGGGACAAGTCTTTTCTGCATCAGACATTTTAAAGTCAAAAAAAACAATCGCCTCTGGCATTTTTAGCATTAATTCTGAGCTGAATAACTCTTTGATTTTTTCTGATTTTAATTTTGGCAAAGAGCTTTTTGGGCTAAAAGATGGTGTTGTAGGTTCTTTAGACGTCTATGACCAGTTTGTTTCCAAAAAGACTTTAGCGCTTTTGTCAAAAGNATTTGGAGATGGTTTTGTTTTCGAAAANAAGATAGAACAAAACCGGTCTTTATATAAAATGTTAAATACGGAGCNGGCTGTAATTTATTTAATTTTTGCCTTAATTGTGACAATTGCTTTATTTAATATGTTTGGAGCTCTTATAATGATGATTCTTGAAAAGAAAAACAATCTAAAAACTCTAATAATATTGGGTTTAACTGAGAAAAAAATGAGCAGAATATTTCTTTATCAGGGGCTGTTAATTTCAGTTGTAGGCTGTTTAATTGGCCTGCTTATTGGTGTGATACTGCTTTTTTTACAACAAAAGTTTTCTTTATTAATGATAACCNCAAGCTTAGCATATCCTGTTTCTTATGAAGTTATAAACTTTTTTATAGTGTTTGGAACAATTTTAAGCTTAGGGGCTATGGCATCATTTGCCNCCTCTTATTATGCCAAGCGTCATGTTATGAAAACTTTTGAGCAATAGAGTCTAAAATATTAAAAACTTCTTTTGATTCTTCCGCTGTAACCAGACTTTGTCTATAAGGCTTAAAATTTTCAATTCCTTTGAAATAATTTGAATAGTGTCTTCTTGTTTCATATACGCCGAGCCTTTCTCCTTTCCAAGCAACTGCCATCTCAAGATGTCTTTTAGCAACAGCCGCTCGCTGTTTTATCGAAACTTCAGGCCGCTGTTCACCTGTTTTGAAGTAGTGCTTAATCTCATCAAAAAACCAGGGATTTCCTATTGAAGCTCTGCCAATCATTGCNCCGTCAAGACCCAGGCTATCACGAATAAACATTGCTTTTTCAGGGGTGTTAATGTCTCCGTTTGCAAAAACAGGAATATGCATTCTCGGATTATTTTTTACCTTTTCTATATAGCTCCAGTCTGCGTCTCCTTTATACATTTGAGCTCTTGTTCTTCCGTGTATTGCTATTGCTTTACAGCCAATATCTTGTAGCCTCTCAGCAACCTCAATAATTTTAATCGAATTATGGTCCCACCCAAGCCTTGTTTTCACAGTAACTGGAAGAGAAGTCCTCTCAACTATAGCTTTAGTTAAGCTTTCCATTAAACATATGTCCTTTAGAATTCCTGCGCCTGCGCCTTTAGAAACAACTTTTTTTACAGGGCAACCAAAATTTATATCTATAATATCTGGATTAGACCTTTCAACGATGTCAACTGCTTTGAGCATAGAATCTAGTTTAGCGCCAAATATTTGAATGCCAACAGGCCTCTCTTTTTCATATATATCCAGCTTAATTACNCTTTTTGCCGCATCTCTAATAAGCCCTTCAGATGAGATAAACTCTGTGTAAACAACATCTGCNCCATTNTCTTTNCANAANGCNCTAAANGGAGGGTCNCTNACGTCTTCCATNGGNGCCAACAANAAGAGGNAANNTNCCNAGCTCTATNTCTNCAATCTTTNCCATTTAANTNNAAATNTTTNGGNAAAGATAACCAAGTCTTTANTAAGGNCATATAACAATAATTTTTACTTATTTTTGTACNCTNANTTTGTTCAGATGAAAAATATTNGAAATTTTTGNATAATTGCCCATATTGATCATGGNAAAAGNACGCTTGCTGACAGANTACTNGAGTTTACTGGNGCNATCACNGANCGNGANAAACAAGANCAGCTNTTAGANAATATGGATCTTGAANGAGANAGNGGNATNACTATTAAGTCNCACGCAATTCAAATGTATTTNAANCNTGNGGGTGAAGATTTTGTGTTAAANCTNATNGANACNCCTGGNCATGTNGATTTTTCATATGANGTTTCNAGNTCNATNGCNGCNTGTGAAGGNGCTTTGTTAGTTGTTGATGCNGCNCANAGCATNCANGCNCANACNATATCNAANNTNTATTTGGCNTTAGAAAATGATNTNGANATTATTCCNGTNCTAAACAANGTNGATCTNCCNAGTGCAAANCCTGCNGANGTAACNGANGATATTGTNGATNTNTTAGGNTGTNNNNCAGNNGANGTAATTCCTGCAAGTGCNAAAACAGGNCNGGGAATNGANNAAATTTTAANTGCAATTATANANANNNTNCCTNCNCCAANNGGANANNANNCNAAGCCTNTNCANGCNTTAATTTTTGATTCNGTATACAANCCTTTTNGAGGNNTNGAAACNTATTTTAGAATTCTTAAGNGGCTCNATNAANAAGGGNCAAAAAATTAAATTTNTNGCTACAGGAAAATCTTATTTTGCNGANGANGTTGGNACGCTTAATTTAAANCAAANNCCNAAANANGANATTTNNNCNGGAGATGTTGGNTANTTAATNACCGGNATAAAAGANGCNAAAGANGTAAANGTNGGNGACACNATTACTGANTTTGAAAACCCTACAANNGANGCTGTTTCNGGNTTTGAGGATGTAAANCCAATGGTTTTTGCTGGNATNTACCCTGTTGACACAGANGATTANGAAGAGCTNCGTGGNGCAATGGAAAANCTACANNTAAACGANGCNTCTCTNGTNTTNACGCCNGAAAGNTCNGCTGCTNTNGGNTTTGGNTTTCGTTGTGGTTTNNTNGGNATGCTNCACATGGAAATTGTTCAAGAANGNCTNGAAAGAGANTTTGGAATGACNGTTATNACNACCGTNCCTAANGTNTCNTATCANGCNTATTCNAAGAAAANNCCNNANGANATNATCCTTGTNAACAACCCGTCTGATTTGCCTGACCCTTCATTTCTTGAAAGAGTTGAAGAGCCGTTTATAAAAGCTTCAATAATTACGAAGTCTGATTTTATAGGCAATGTAATGTCTCTATGTATAGAAAAAAGGGGGGTTATAAAAAGCCAAACTTATTTAACCACCACTAGGGTTGAGCTTGTCTTTGATATGCCTTTGGCTGAAATTGTTTTTGATTTTTATGACAGGCTTAAGACAGTGTCAAAAGGTTATGCTTCTTTTGATTATTCTCCAATCGGGCTACAACAATCAAAGCTTGTTAGGGTGGACATTTTATTAAACTCTAAGGCTGTTGACGCTCTTTCTGCCTTGATACATGCAGATAATGCATATAGAATAGGAAAAAAGATTTGTGAAAAGCTAAAAGAATTAATTCCCAGACAGCAATTTGATGTGCCTATTCAGGCCGCAATAGGAGCAAAAATTATTTCAAGAGAAACAATTAAGGCGTTAAGAAAAGATGTAACTGCAAAGTGTTATGGAGGAGATATCACCAGGAAAAGAAAACTCTTAGAAAAGCAGAAAAAAGGGAAAAAAAGAATGCGTCAAGTGGGTAGTGTTGAAATTCCTCAAGAAGCTTTTATGGCTGTTTTAAAGCTTAGTGACTAGTCTTTTAAAGTAATTCGCAAAACAGAGCAAGCTGCTCTTTCTGTAAACTTGTCTTTTCCTCCTCCAAATAAAACCTTGATCCAATTATCTTTTTCGGGCGTTCCCAATATTAATAAATCATAGCCTGCAGAAATTTTAGAAATTGTTTCAACAGGGTTTGGGCTTTTAACAACCAAAACCTCAGCTTTAACTTCTGATTGTTTAAGTTTTTCGCTTGATCTATGCTTTATTGTTTCTGTAGTTGAGCTGTTTTCAGGCATTACGTGTAGGAGGGTTAGGGAGGCTTTAAAGTAGTCACATACATTTTTTGCGATACCAATAAAGTTTTTATCTTTTCTTCCCGGCCTTAGGGCTAAAAGAACTTTTCCAACATACCGAACCCCGTTATCTCTGTACAAAGCAAGATTTGAGTTTATATTGGCCAAGAGCCACCCTATAGGGTTTGTAACAAATATGCCTGTCGTAGGTCTTCCGTCCCACCCCATAACTAGCCAATCACAGCTGCTCTGTGAGCTTAGCTGATTGATTGTGTCTGAAAGCTCATGAGTTACCACGGCCTCAAAATCAACCGAGACTTTTTGAGATTTTGAAATTCGCGAAAGCCTTCTTTTTAAGGAGTTCTCTGTAGGAGAATCCTCTAAAAAAACATCTAAGTCCGTTTGGCTGGGAACCTCTGTAATGTTTAAGGCTTGTATCTGTTTTTTGCTCTGAATAGCCGCTGCCATTTCAACGAGCATTTCTGGCGAAGTCTCATTTCCTAAAAGCGGTACGATTGCGCCTGCGCTTGATGCAATTTTAGGATCAAGCTTTGAAGATGCCTTTTTTATATTGATGGCTTTTTGTTTCTTTGACTCCTCTTTTTTTACAAACAAGGAAGATGCGGGCCTTTGAGCATAATTTTTTAAAACCCCAGACCTCATTACGCTTTTTCCATAAACGAAATATATGCCTGCTCCAAGGACAAATATTGCAAAAATTGCTAGAAGCGGAATCATTCCAAGAAAAACCAGGAAAAATATTCCACTAACAATCCCAAATATTTGTACCCAAGGGTAAAATGGGGATTTATATTTTGGTTGATACCATTGAGCTGCTGTTTCACGAAGTACAATTACCGCAAGATTTACGGAAACAAACATCATTACTTTAAAGGCGCTTGCGAGCTTTGCTATTTCAAAAACATCTAAAAATAAAACCACTAGAGCAATTGCAACACATGTGGCCGCAATTGTGTTTACTGGGGTTAAAAACCTCCTGTGAACCTTGCTCCAGAATTCTGGCAAAAGCCCATCTCTTGACATTGCGAAAGGAAACCTAGAAGAAGCTAGTACTCCTGCATTTACTGTAGAAAGAAGTGTAAGTACGGCTATAAAAGCTATAAAAGCCCCTACAACATGAACACCGTTAATTTCAAAAGAAGAGACGTTAAGGTCAATCGCTAGGGTGTGTATCGGGCTGTAGTTTCCTGCAAGTTCTGAAAGGCTAATGTTCGAGGTTAACACAAAAGAAATTAAAACATAAATTATAGTAATTATAATCAAGGACAAAATCATTCCCTGAGGTAAGTTTTTATCTGGGTTTTTAATTTCTTCTGCTATTGCCGCAACCTTTGTTACGCCAGAATAAGAAAGGTAAACAAAAGCAACTGTAAAGATCAGGTCTTTGTATCCCGCGAGCTCTACTGTTTCATTTTTAAGTTTTGCAAAGAATGGGGTTGCTTGGTCCATTGTTTGTATTCCTAAAACGAAAAGAGCTGCTAAAACAATTAATGCTAAAAGAACAGCATAAGACTGAAAGCTTCCGGCTTTTTTAGCGCCAACAACATTTAACAGGAACACTAAAAACAAAAACCCTAGTCCAACTGATTTTGTAATTCCTTCGCTGTCCATTTCTAAAACCACAAGCACATAGGCGCCTATTCCCACTAAGGCAAATGCACATTTTAAAACTAGCGCAATCCAAAGGCCAAGCCCTGAAATAGTCCCAAACAAAGGGCCAAAAGCTCTTTCAATAAAAACATAAGTCCCTCCTGAGCTCGGCATTGCTGTTGCTAATTCTGATTTAGAGTATGCTGCGGGCAAAATACAAATTGCAGCAATCAAATAAGCAAGCCACAGAGACGCTCCTATCTTAGTTGCGGCAAGCCCAGGAAGAACAAAAATTCCTGTTCCGAGCATTCCTCCTATTCCAATAGCGATAACCGCAGGTAATGATAAACTTCTCTCTAACTTCTTCAAAATATTGTTTTATATTTATAAAAATACTAAATAATCTTTTCAATTGAACCTGTACCCAATAAATGCTGGAAATTTTATGCTTGACGGAGGGGCTATGTTTGGGGTTGTCCCAAAAACTATTTGGCAAAAAAGTAATCCTGCAGACATTAACAATATGGTAAAAATTGCTGCTCGATGCTTGCTTGTTGAAAATGGCGACCGACTAATATTAATTGATACAGGAATGGGCAATAAACAAAGTGAAAAGTTTTTTAGTTATTATTATCGTTGGGGAGTTGATTCGCTTGAATTTTCTTTAAAAAAACACGGCTTTTGTGCGGATGACATAACCGACGTTTTTCTTACTCACTTGCACTTTGACCATTGTGGAGGGGCTGTGATTAGAACGGGTGAAAACAGTTATCAAACAGCTTTTAAAAACGCCAAATACTGGAGCAATAAAAGCCATTGGAACTGGGCGCTGAATCCTAACAAAAGAGAGGGGGCTTCTTTTTTAAAAGAAAACATTCTTCCAATTTTAGAGTCGGGTCAATTAAATTTTTTAAAAAAGGACAGCAATAATTATTTGACTTCCTCTGAGTTGGGTTTTGATGTTTTATTTGTTGACGGTCATACAGAAAAGCAAATGATACCCATCGTTAATTATCAGGGCCAAAAAATTGCCTTTTCAGCAGATCTTGTCCCAACACTCGGACACCTCCCTCTTCCTTATATTCCGGGCTATGATGTTAGGCCGCTGGTTTCTTTAAAAGAAAAAGAACTGTTCTTAGAATTTTGCCACGAAAATGGTGTATTTTTATTCTTTGAGCATGATGCTTTTACAGAGCTTGGCTCTCTTAAAAAAACTGATCGCGGCATTCGAATTAATCATAAACTAAGTCTCTTTGAACTATGAAAAAAATTTTTTGTTTGATTGTTTATTTTTTTTATTTAGCTACTTTTTGTCAAGAAAAGCCTGTTCGCTGGCAACAACAAGTTGATTATAAAATGGTAGTTGATGTAGATGTTGAAAAACACACCTATGAAGGAACACAAAGGCTTGTTTATAAAAACAACTCTCCTGATGAGCTTTCCAGAGTTTTTTATCATCTGTACTTTAATGCTTTTAAGCCTGGAACAGACTTAGAACAAAACTCAAGAAACTCTGTTGATGATTCAAGAAGCATGTCTGAAAAACTTTTAACAATTCCCGAAGAAGATTGGGGGGACGTTCAAATTAAATCATTATTACAAGACGGTGTTTCTGTTAACTTTAAAGTTGAGGAAACTATTTTAATTGTTGATCTCGCTAAACCTATTGTGCCTGGCAAAAAAACTGTTTTAGAAATGGGGTTTTTTATTCAGACTCCGGCTATGATTAGGCGTTCAGGAAAAGAAAGTGAAGATAATGTTGCTTTTTCAATGTCCCAATGGTATCCTAAAATTTGTCAATATGATGATGAGGGCTGGCACGCCAACCCTTATATCGGAAGAGAGTTTTATGGAGTCTGGGGTAATTTTGATGTTACTATTAATATAGACAAAGACTACACTGTTGCAGGGTCTGGGTATTTGCAAAACCCTGAATTAATTGGTCATGGGTACGCTCCTTTAAAGAAAGGATTAATTCAGGGCGACAAAATTTCTTGGCGTTTTCTTGCTCATGATGTTCATGATTTTAGTTGGGCTGCTGACCCTCACTTTATTCATGACTTTATTGATATAAAAAATGGCCCTAGAATGCATTTTTTCTACAAAAGTGATTCAGATTATGTAGAACTATGGAAAGATTTTCAACAAAACTCTGCTGAGTTTTTAAGGTTCTTTAGCAAAACTATTGGTAAATATCCTTATGATCAATATTCAATTATTATGGCTGGTGATGGGGGAATGGAGTATGCTATGTGCACTTTTATTGACGGGGTTGGACATCCAACAATAGAAAGTTTGTACTCTGTCACTTCACACGAAATTGCTCATACTTGGTTTCAATTTTTAATGGCCACTAATGAGTCTAAACATGCTTGGATGGACGAGGGGTTTACAAGTTATATTGACGACGTTGCTTTAAATGTCGTATTAAATCACGGAAAGGCTCTTCCAAACGCAAATGCCTACCAAGATTACTTTAAATGGGTGGCTTCAGGGCTTGAAGAACCAATGACAACTCATGCAGACCGATTCAAATATAACAGTGGTTATGGAATGAGTTCTTATGATAAGGGGTCGATATTTTTATCTCAACTAGAATATGTAATAGGGAAGGTAAATTTTGATAATACTTTAAAAAAATATTTTAAGGATTGGTCTTTCAAACACCCTAAGCCAAATGACTTTCTTAGGTGTGCAGAAAAAATTTCTGGTTTGGAGCTTGACTGGTACCTGCTTGACTGGACACAAAGTACGATGACAATTGATTATGCTATAAGTTCAGTAGAAGAAGACAGTAAAAAAACAAAAATTCTTTTAAGAAGAATCGGGCAAATGGGTATGCCAATAGATATCAAAATATTCTTAAAATCTGGAAAATCAATAATGTATAATATTCCCCTGACAAAAATGAGAGGATCAAAACCCGTTAAAAATTTCACCCTTTTAGATTCCTGGAGTTGGGCTAAGCCTGAATACGGTTTTTACATAGATGTTAGTAAAAGTGATGTCTCAAAAATTATAATTGATCCGGAAGGTAAAATGGCTGACGTTAATAGAACCAATAATATTGTGATTTTTTAAATGAGTTTTCCGCTAACAAAAAATAATAGTCTTAAAAACCACTCTGATTTGGAAATGCTTTTTAAAAATGGAGATAAACTCACTTCTCCCTTAATTTCTCTTTATTATGTTCAATCTTATGATAAAAATTTAAAAATTGTTTTTTCTGTTGGAAAGAAAAAACATAAGCTTGCTGTAGATAGAAATAAAATAAAGAGACTTATGAAAGAGTCTTTTCGTTTAGGTGCTTTTGATTACATAGTTCCTTCCATTTCATATCACTTTGCATTCATTTATATTGATGACAAGGTTCCTAAATTAAGTGAGGTTAATAAATCAATGAATTCATTACTTTTGTCTTTCAAAAACAATGTTCTGTGTTAAAAATAAATTTTACACTTTTTCTTTTTCTTTTTTCAAACATATTGTTTTCTCAATTTAACATTGAACATTCTGTATATTTTGATACGGACATCTTCAGCTTGACAAAAACAGAAAAAACCCGTTTACAAAAGTTTATAAATACTTTGCCTAAAAAAAATGTGTTGCAAATAGAAATTTATGGTTTTTGTGATGATATTGGTGGTAATAATTATAATCTTACGCTTTCTCAAAATAGAGCTGATGCTATAAAAGAAATTTTTTTTTCTGAGTCCTTTTTTTCAGAAAAAATAGTTACAGTTGACGGAAAAGGAGAACTTCTTTTAAATATAATTGATGAAAAAGATCCTGAAATTATAAGAGCATTAAATAGAAGGGTGGATATTGTTATTGGGTATCCTGAAAAAAAACAAATAATTTCTCCTAAAAAAGAAAAGCTAGTTTTAAAAAATGTATTATTTATAACAGGGTATAGTTATCTAACCTTTAGTTCAAAAAAAGAACTTGATATCATCGCTGATAAAATTAAAAAATCTAATTTTTCTTTTATTATTCAGGGGCACGTGTGTTGTACTCAAGGAGTAAGAGATGCTATTGATAAAAAAACAAATAAAAGAAACCTTTCTGTTGCTAGAGCTAAATTTGTATATGATTTTTTTTTAGAAAAAGGAATAAAAAAAGAAAGAATGTCTTATGAAGGTTTGGGTCATAGATTTCCTTTAGGCTTAGGTGAAGATAAGGATAGAAGAGTAGAAATTTTAATCGTTTCGGATTAAATCTAAAAACATTCTTTGATGCGGTATTCCGTCTTCTAAATATTCTGCCCCTTCTGTGTAAAAACCTAGTTCTTTATAAAATTTATCTAAATATTTTTGAGCTGATAATTCTATTTTTTCACTCTCTAAATTTTCTTTTATATAGTTGATAGATTTAATCATTATTTTTTTTCCAAGGTCTTTTCCTCTTTCACTTTTTTTTACCACTACTCTTCCTATACTTGGGTTGTCTTTGTAATAATTTCCTCTTTTAAAAATTCTTGTATAAGATATAATCTCGTTATTACTTTCTGTAAATATATGGATTGCTTCCTTATCTTTTCCGTCTAAATCTTGATAAACACAGTTTTGTTCAACAACAAAAACAGCAGATCTTAATTTTAATATATTATATAATTCTGCTGATGTAATTTCTTCAAATTTTTTTATGTGACTTTTCATCTACTAATTTTATTAACCCTTTTTTCATGCCTTCCTCCTTCAAATTTTTCTGAAATGAATAATTTTACAATTTCTATAGCCTCTTCTTTATCTACAAATCTTGCTGGAATACAAACTATGTTTGCATTATTATGCGTCTTAGAAAGTATTGTTAACTCTTTGTTCCAACAAAGAGCTGCTCTTACTTTTTCATATTTATTCGCCGTCATGCATACACCATTTCCACTACCACAAATAAGAATTCCTAAATCAGATGATTGATTATTAATATCTTTAGAAACTGGGTGTGCAAAATCTGGATAATCAACACTATCTAAAGAATCTGTTCCATAATTATTAACGTCTATATTTTTATCAAATAAATATTTTTGTATTTGTTTTTTGTGTTCTACACCAGCGTGATCATTTCCAATAGATATCCTCATTGCTTGTTAGTTATTTGTTAATATTATCTTATATGTTTTTTTTAAGAGAATTTTCATAAAATTTTTAAACTTTATTCCTAATTTATTTTGTTTATTTAATTTACTATTTATTAATAATAAATTTGAAGTTTTCAATAATTATTATTTTTTTATTTATTAATATTTTTATTATTTTTTTTAAAATTAAAAATTGTTAATATCTATAATATCTCATTGATAATTATATATTTATATATATATAATATGTTAATTTTATTTTAATAGTTTCTTTATATTATTAAAACCAACTATATTTTTAAAAGTTATAGTAACTATTAACAAACTATAATAATATCTTTTTATTTTTTAAAATTTAAATAATATAATATATAATGTTTATAAGTATAAAATCATTTAATATTCTATATTATTATTAGTCATATTTTTGCCTTAGATGAGAAATAAAAATAATAAAAAAACTTATAGAGGAATACTTGACTTTTCAAACAGAAAAGATCCATTTATTAATTGTGTTAAAATTGCTCATCATGTTAAATTAAGTTCTTCTATCATAAATTATTTTCATGGAGATGTTGTCGAGTTTGAAATTATTAGTAGAAGAAGAAAAGGTTATTATTTAGGTAAAATATTGAAATTAATTGAGAGAAAAAAGAAAGAATATATTGGAATTATTCAAATAAATAAAAACTTTGCCTTTACAATTATTGAAGATAGAAATGTATACACGGATTGTTTTATACCTAGTACCCATATTGGAAAAGCTCAAGACGGTGATAAGGTCTTAATTAAAATACTTGACTGGAAAAAACAGGATTTATCACCAATAGGTAGAGTAGAAAAAATTCTTGGCAAACCTGGTGAACACACTACAGAAATAGATTCAATTTTATCTAAAAATAGTATAGAAATAAAATTTTCTGAAGAAGTAAAAGAATTTACAAAAAACATCTCTGATAAAATAAGTAAAAAGGACATTGAAAAAAGAAGAGACTTTAGAAAGACCTTAACATTTACAATAGACCCAACTGACGCAAAAGATTTTGATGATGCATTATCATATAAAAAATTAGAAAATAATAATATTGAAGTTGGAATACATATAGCAGATGTTTCACATTATGTAGTGCCCGGAACAATATTAGACAAAGAGGCATATAATAGAGCNACATCTATTTATTTGGTTGATAGAGTTATTCCTATGTTGCCAGAAAAACTATCAAATAAAATATGTTCTTTACGACCTAAAGAGGAAAAGCTAACTTTTTCTTCTGTTTTTATTTTTAACGATAAAGGNCATATTATTGAGAGTTGGTTTGGNAGGACTATAATAGAAAGTGATTATAGNTTTTCATANCAAGAAGCACAGGAAATAATTGAAACCAAATCAAATAAAATATCAAAAAAAAATTCTTTACAAAAGAAAGAATATAAAGTTGATAAAATTATTGTTGAAGCAATTTTAAAACTAGATAAAATAGCAAAACAAAAAAGAAAAGAGAGAGAAAATAAAGGATCAATTAACTTTAATAAAAAAGAAGTTTCTTTTAAACTAAATGAAGAAAAAAATCCAACAGATATAATTTTTAAGGAAAGTAAAGATGCAAATAAGTTAATTGAAGAGTTTATGTTAATTGCAAATAAAAAAGTAGCTGCGCTTTTTAAAGAAATAAAAAAACAAAAATATATTTATAGGGTTCATGATGTTCCAGATATAGAAAAATTAAAAAATTTAAAACATATTGTCAAGGGATTTGGATATAATCTTGATATTTCAAGTTCAAANGGAATATCTAAGTCTNTAAATAAACTTCTTAATGAGGNAAAAGGAAAAAAAGAACAAAACCTTATAGAATCTTTAACNTTGAGAAGCATGAGTAAAGCTGAATATTCGACAAACAACATAGGTCATTATGGACTTGCTTTTGTAAATTATACGCATTTTACNTCTCCNATAAGAAGATATCCAGACGTTCTTGTTCACCGGCTTTTACAAGACCTTTTAAATCAGNAATATGGNAGATATGATAAAAACCTACAGAAAAAATCAGNTTACTGTTCAGAACAAGAAAATANAGCAGTAAAAGCAGAGAGAGAGTCTNTAAANTTTATGCAAATAAAGTTTATGCAAGATAAAATTGGCAAAGAATATAAAGGAACTATATCAGGCGTATCAGATTGGGGAATTTATGTTGAAATAGAAGAAAATAAATGTGAAGGGATGGTATATATTAGAGACATTAAAGATGATAAATATTTTTATAATGTTGAAGAACANTCTTTAATAGGNAAAAAAACAAAGAAGAAATATCAATTAGGAGATTCCTTAAAAATAGAGGTTAAGAAGGCAGATTTAATAAAAAAACATTTAGATTTTATAATTATTTAATAAATTTAATANATGAAAAAAATATTTTATTTATTGNTATTGCTTCCTNTTTTTTCTTTTTCACAAGAAAAAATAAATAGGAGCATAGGAGATTTTAATTCACTTTCAGTTCATGATGGNATAGAGTTAGAAATAGTAAAATCAGACATGAATATGGTTGACATTTATGGACCAAAATCAAATAAGGTTATANTAAAAAATAAAAATGGCAATCTTAAAATAAGAACAAAATTTTTTAAAAAATTTTCAGAAGACAAAATAAAAGTGGTTTTAAAATATAAACAACTTAGCTCTATTATTTCAAGCAGGGGTTCAGAAATTTTTTCTAAAGACACTATTACTCAACAAGAGATAACAATTATATCAAAAACAAAGTCTAAACAAAAATATATAATTAATAACAACTTCTTAAACAGCTTTGCTTTAACCGGTGGAAAGATATTTTTTTCTGGAAACACTAAATACCATAAAAGTAAAAGCAAACTTTTAGGAGTTGTTAATGCTCAGGAACTGTTATCAATTCAAACAGAGGCAAAATCAATTTCAAAAGGAATAATTAATATAAATGCATCTGCTTTGATAGATGCATTTTCTGTTACAGCGGGAACTATAAATATATATACCAAAACAACAAAAATAATAGAAAGAACACTCTTTGGAGGAAAAGTAAATCTTTTATACGAATAATGGATATAAATGTTTTTACACCTATAACTATTGGATTCTTTACCGCATTTATTATGGGACCTGTTTTTTGGGTTCTTTTAGAAACCAGTATCACAAAAGGATTCAAAGCAGCATTAGCATTTGACATAGGGGTTCTTATTTCAGATGTTGTTTTTTTAATAATCTGTTTTTTCGGAAGTTCTCAACTAAAAAGTGCAAAAGAAAACCAAGAAGGACTTTATGTTTTAGGGGGAACTATTTTGTTGGTTTACGGAATAATCTATCTTATAAATAGAAGCAAAAAAAGAAACAGAAACACAGAACTTAATATAAATAAAGAAAACTATTTTGGACTTGCGGTAAAAGGATTTGCTCTTAACATTATTAATGTTGGTGTTTTAATATATTGGTTAGCAGCCACCTCAGCTTTTGCTCCAGCAGGAGAAGCGAACTCAACAGGCTTTGTCTTGTTCTTTTCAATAGTTTTATTCACATATTTTATTGTTGATCTTTTTAAAATTATTGTTGCTAACCGCTTCTCAAGACTTCTAACAGACACAACAATAGTTTTTATAAACACTTTAATTTCTATAATATTAATTATCTCAGGGGTGGTTTTTATTATTAAAGGTTTTGAATTTTAATCCCATAACACCCAGGTTTAATTTAAAAATTTTATATATTCACATACTAACTAAATTTAATAAAATGAAAAATTCTTTTTTTACAATAATAACACTTTCTCTAATATTCTCTTGTTACCAAGGACCAACAGTAGAATTTGATGACGATAAATCACAAGCAGTTCAGACAATCTTTGACGCCTATATGGCAAATGATATGCAAGGAATTGCAGATGTTTATGCAGAAGACGCATACGTGTTTTCTAACAGCACTGACTCTATACCAATCGGAGAAAATCTTGCACTTGTAGCATCTCATCACGAAATGTTTGACAATATAAAGTGTGTTTTTGGAGATGAAGGAAAGTCAGCTTGGATTGAAACAACAACATACAAAGAAGAAGANNTGACTATTACCAGAGCNTGGTTTTTATGGACAGGNGTNGGAAAAGCTAGCGGNGTTGCAGTAGAAGTTCCAACACAAATTTCTTATATGTGGGGAGATGACAACANAATTCAAAGATCNTACTTAAGAAACGACACTAGNGCAATGCTTAAAGAAGTAGAGNNTGCNCAGTNAATGATGGCAGAATAAAAGANNNATTAANANANCTTAAAACATGAAAAAANTAATTTTAATAATATTTGCTGCGCTTTTATTTAGCGNCTGTACACAAGGNCTTCAGGTTACGTTTNNTGANGACAATTCAAANGCNATAAGNGGCCATTTCCAAAACTACTTAAACAACGANATGGANGGTCTTAANGAGCTTTGGTCNCCAGACTTAAAAGTNTATCTAAATTCAAAAGAANCAATTGGNCTTGANGAGCTGGTTTCAATGCTTGAAGCACAACANGCTGGCTTTGAACCAATACTTATGACTTTTGGNGAAGAAGGAGGAGAAGACNTNGGCGTATGGGTNCAAACGATTAATTACCCNGCTGTAGGAGAATACCCTCCAGCAACTTTAACTCAGTCATGGTTTGATTGGCGTGCCACAGGAAAAGTTACAGGAAAAACAATTGTTTTGCCTGCACACATTGGCTTCAAATGGGGTGATGACGGAAAAATAATTGAAGAATATCACACTTACGACACTCAAGAAATGATGGCAGAATTAGCTTTGTCAGAGANTGAATAAGACCAAAAGAATATTTAAACTAAAAAACNCCCCTGTNTTATAAAACAGGGGNTTTTTGTTGAGGCGCCTGGCGGATTCGAACCGCCGTACAAGGTTTTGCAGACCTCTGCCTAGCCGCTCGGCCAAGGCGCCAAATTATAAGTGTGGGCAAATTTATAATAAATTTTTAACTTATTACCTATTTCTCTCATCTGTTAGACAAACCGTAACATTCTCTACATCTGCATTTATCGGCGGGCAGACTTTAGAAACACAGACAGTGATTTTATCTAATAAAGAAATCTCGGCTAAAGAGCAAGAACAAATTCTTTTTACCACAGACTCAAGCATTTTTGAACGAACCCCCATCTCTCTGGTTACTATCCTGGCAAGATCTACATAGTTAACTGTTTTCGATATGTCGTCTTCAAAAGCCTCCTTATCAAGCAAACACTCTGCAGATACATTTACAACATAATCACTCCCAATTATTTTTTCTTCTTCCATGCAACCGTGGTATGCATAAATTTTTAGATTTTCAACTTTAACTGTTGCCTTCATTAATTATTCTTTTGATAACTTTGTAAACTTATTAAAAACAAATTAGTGTGGAAA
>NZUH01000021.1 GCA_002697255.1 Flavobacteriaceae bacterium
GTAGTGGAAAACCATAAACTTCCAAGAGTAAACTATTCCTTAAGATTTAACAGAAATCCAATAGTAGAAGGAGATAAAGCTGGGGTATTATCCTTACTGGGATCAATGTTAGGTAATGGAACAACAAGTATTCCTAAAGATGACTTTAACGAAGAAGTTGATTTTTTAGGAGCTAGTGTAAATGTTAGCTTTGGGTCAGGTTTTGCGTTTACATTAACAAAAAATAATGAAAGAGTTCTTGAACTTTTTTCAGATGCAATAATCAATCCTCTATTATTAGAAGAAGAATTTGAAAAAGAAAAAGAAAAATTACTTGAAGGATTGAAAGCTCAAAAGAAGGATATTGATGCTATTTCAGGNAGAGTNGCNGGTGCTTTATCATACGGTAAAAATCATGCNTANGGTGAATTTATAACTGAACAAACAATCAATAATGTAACTTTTAATGATGTNGTGGAATTTCAGAAAAAGTATTTCATTCCTAATAATGTTTATTTAGTTGCNATNGGNGATGTTAATTANAANGAAGTAAAATCTCTAATTTCTGAAAAATTCAGCGGTTGGAAAAAAGGAAAGCCACTTCAAGACCCTGAACCAATATTAACCGAAAATGTGAGTTTAACAGAAATTGATTTTGTTGATTTACCTACAGCTACTCAATCATCCATTCAGGTTACCAATAATGTTGATTTAAAAATGACTGATGAAGATTATTTTGCTGCTTTAATGGCAAATGATATTCTAGGTGGTGGCGGTGCTGGGTATTTATTTAAAAACCTAAGGGAAGATAAAGGATACACTTATGGAGCCTACTCTAGTCTAGGTTCAAACAGGTATGGGGTATCTAAATTTAGAGCGGGTGCAAAAGTAAGAAATATGGTCACTGACAGTGCAGTTTCTGAAATTATAAAAGAAATTTCAAGGATTAGACTTGAGAAAGTAGATTCTGATTTACTAAAAAATGCTAAGGCAAAATATGTTGGTAGTTTTATTAGGCAAGCTGAAAATCCACAAACTATTGCTGGATATGCTCTAAATATTAAATTAAATAATTTACCAGATAATTTTTATGAAACTTATTTAGAAAATATAAACTCTGTTTCAGAAGCTGATGTAAAAAGAGTTGCTAACAAGTATTTTAAAATAGCAAACTCTAGAATTATTGTTGTAGGTAAAGGAAGTGATGTTGTCGCTAATCTTGAGGAAGTTGGATTTCCGATTAATTATTATGACCAATATGCTAATCCGATAGCAAAGCCTATTTTTAATAAAGAAATTCCTGAGGGCTTAAGCGCAATGGACGTAATAAATAATTATATTGGTGTAATTGGGGGTAGAGAAAAACTAGAGACTGTTAATACACTAATTCAAAATGGTAAATTAGAATTACCAGCTGGTACTCCACAGCAAGTACTGCTCNCTGTAAAAAACAAGATGCCTAATAAAGAATCATTTAAACANAAAGTAGTTATGAACGGACAGGTTATGTTTGAAGGAGGGCAATCTTTTGATGGCGAATCTGGATACGTTCAAGGACCTCAAGGCAGAGTTGATATGGATGATGATACATTGGCTAAAATGAAAGCAGTTCAAGGAATATTTGAAGAATTATATTATTCAGATAAAAATCTAGAACTTATAAATATCAGTAACATTGGCGGTGCGGATGCATATAAAATAAAAGTGACTGAAGGTGATGATATTTCTTTTAGATATTACGGAGTCTTATCAGGATATTTATTTTCTGTTGAATCTCAAGATGAAAACAATAACTTAACTACATCCAATTATTCTGATTTTAGAGAAGTTGACGGAATTACATTTCCATTCGAATTTGAAATACAGGGACAAAAAATCTTAATTGAGGAAATAATTGTAAATGAAGATTTAAAAGATTCTAGTTTCTAGAATTACTTTGTTTATTAGTAAGTACAACGCCTAATATGATAATCAACGTTGCAATTAATTGATCGATAGAGAATTTTTCACCATCAATGATGCCCCAAAATATTGATACAACTAGCATCGAGTAAGTTACTGATGAAGCAAATACTGGGCTTGAAATTTTGATTAACTTATTAAAAAATATTTTTGCTANAGCAGTACCAAATAAGGCTAATATAAATACATAAATTATAGAAATTTTAGTTTCAGGATTTTTCAAACTTTCAAATNGAAAATCAGAAAATAAAAAAACTATTAAAGCTGGAATAATTATAACACTAAAGTGACCTACNGTAATTGTTATTGCCGACAAATGTTGTAAATATTTTTTTATAATGTTTACATTTAGTGCATATAAGAACGAACATAAAATAACTAATCCAGCGTAATAATAGTTTTGATTTGGATTAATAATTACTCCTGATGAAATCAATAAATAAGTTCCAAAAAAACCGATAAGTACTCCTATAACTTGCCTNACAGTAGATTTAATTTTAAAAATAATCATTCCAAGTATTAGAGTGTTTANTGGAACTATAGAATTTAATATTGAAGCCACCGAACTGTCAATCTGTGTCTCAGCAAAAGCAAAAAGAAAAGCAGGAAAAAAACTTCCTAAAAAAGCAGAAATAATTATCCATTTCCATTCGAATATTTTTATATCAAATATTTTTTTCCAAGCAAAAAGAAAAATAATTAAAGAAGAAAATATAATCCTTAAAGAACCTAGTTGAGAAGCCTCTAAACCGATTAAACCTTTCTTTATTAAAATAAAAGAACTCCCCCAAATAATGGAAAGGATTATTAAATAAAACCACTTATTTAGTTTCATTATTATAATTCAAATTAATCGATTCAAAAAAAACTAAGACATCATTTTTTATATACTGAATAGAAGGATAAATTGAATCATACTTTGATTCTGATTTGATATTAAGTGATCCATGAATAAAATTACTTAAACTATCAGTAATATAGAAGTGTATTGGTGAAGCGACATCCCCACTTAGTTCATACAGATTTCCATAAAGTAGACTATTTGAATTTTCATATTCTTTGACAAAGACACCATTTGACCTTTTAACGTGAGTGTCTAATAATAATCTGAAGTTTGACATATTATTAATAATATCATTTTTATTATTTAATTTGTTAAACTTTAAATCTAGACTAATTTTCATTTTTTTATAATGCATGGAAACTATTTTATTCTGGATTGAAATTGAAGAGCCTTTGTTATAGTAAAAACTCATTTTTTGATCAGCAAAAATAAATTTTTCATATTCAGGTTCATTAAATTCAATTCTCAAAAAGGCATTTTGCTTAGGAATTATATGATTATCATTACAAGAACAAATTATGCAAAAGATTAAAAAAATAATTATTTTAAATTGATTCATTTATTTAAAGTTATTTTTATTTTTTTTAATCTTTTATCATCGATAGATTCGATTTTAAATATTAAATTTTTAAAATTGAATCTGTTATTAATTTTAGGGAAATTATACGATACTTCTAAAATTAATCCGGCAATTGTCTCAGCATCACCCCTATGGGAATCAAAAATTTTATGATCAACTCCGATTATTCTACTAACGTCTGAAATACTTGTCTTTCCGTCAAAAACAAAATTATGATTATCAATTTTAGAATAAGAAATCTGATCATCATCAAATTCATCAGAAATATCTCCAACAATTTCTTCGATAACATCTTCCAAAGAAACAATTCCTGATGTTCCACCATACTCGTCAACGACAATAGCTAAATGAATTCTTTTCTCTTGAAAATCTAAAATTAAGTCATCTAGTTTTTTATTTTCTGGAACAAAAAAGGGTTTTCTTAACAATGTATTCCAGTTATAATTTTTTTCATTTAAATATGGAAGTAAATCCTTAACATGTAGAACTCCAATTATTTTGTCAAGATTAGTTTCATATACAGGAATTCTTGAATGATTTTTATTTGAAATTGTTAATAACACATCCTTAAATAAAGTTTGTTTTTCTAATGCTAAAACATCTACACGAGGCTGCATAATGTTTTTGGTGATATTATTGCTAAAAGAAACAATGCCCTTAAGAAGCTTTTTTTCATCTTTATTGGAACTAAGTGACTCTGTGAGATCTAAGGCATATGAAATCTCGTTAATATTTATTGCCGAGCTTCTTAATCTAATCCTACTATTTATATAATTTGAAAACCACTGCATTGGAAAACTTAGTGGTGAAAAAATAAAATCAAGTAAATTCAATAGTCTAGATATTCTTTTAGAAAATAGAATATTATTTCTAGAAGCATAAATCTTTGGTAAAATTTCACCAAAAAAAAGAATTAAAAAGGTAGCAACAATTATCTCAAATATAAATTTTAAAATTGGAGAAGAAATTTCTTCAAAAATCTCATTTCCAATATTACTAAAAAGTATTACAATAGAAATATTTATAAGATTATTTACAATCAATATAGTTGCAAGTAACTTATTTGGTTTTGACAATAATCTGTCTATAATTTTGAATGAAGAAAATTTTAAATTTTCGTTAATCTGTTTTTTTGTAAGTGAAAATAAAGCAACTTCAGATCCTGAAATCAAAGCAGAAAAAAGCAGTAATAATACCAGAAAAATATAATTTAATAGAAACTCAAATTCGATAAAATTTTTTAAGAAAATCAATTATATAGATTGTTAATCAATAAATCAAAAAGGAAGATCGTCAGATTCATTTGCCAATTCGTTCGATTCTTTTGAGTTATTTACATTTTCTTTTGGAACATTATTTGACTGATCTGAAATCTCATTTTTATTAGATAAAAAAGTAAATTCAGTACAATTTATCTCAGTAGAATACCTGTCATTACCCTTATCATCTTGCCATTTTCTGGTCTTAATTCTTCCCTCAATATACACTTTATCACCCTTAGAAAGATATTTTTCACAAATCTCTGCTGCTTTATTTCTTAAAACAATGTTATGCCACTCAACATTAGAAACCCTTTCATTTGTTTGCTTATTCATATAAGTCTCATTAGTTGCTAGCGGAAACCTCCCAACACAACCTCCATCTTCAAAGCGATGAATTTTAACATCATCTCCAAGATGACCAATTAACATTACTTTATTTAAAGTTCCTGACATAATTTTAATATAATTTAAAAAAGAATAATCTAAACTTAATGTATTTTTATATATTTTTCTATAAAATTATGCATTAATTTAGACATTGGATAATCTTTAAAAATATCTGTGAATATTTGCCCTTCTAAATTAATATTTCCTTCAGCTTTCCAAAATCTTGATTTTATTTTCAAATGAGATAATTTATGCTCGATAAATTTATCGTTATACAAACTAATATTTAATTCTCTTAATTTATATTTATTTAGAAAAAACTGGATTATCTTATTTTTAGACTGTTTTTTTTCTGAAGTATAACTGGGAAATTGGAATAGATTTTTCCAAATTCCATGATTTATTTTAACAATCATTTTTTTATTATTATTTTCAAAAACTATGTATTCATAGTAAATTGTTTTTATCCTATTTTTTGAGGTCTTAACCGGAAATTTTGTAACCGTATCATTTTTGAAAGATTTACATAGTTTAGATACAACGCAAGCTGAACATAATGGATTTTTTGGTTTACAAATTAATGAACCAAAATCCATTATGGCTTGATTATAATCACCATATCTTTTTTCTGCAATTAAAAAATCAGCTTTTTGCTTAAATATTTTTCTAGAACTAGATAAGTTTATAGGACTATCAATTTCAAATATTCTAGATAAAATTCGAAATACATTTCCGTCTAAAACCGCCTTTTTTTCATTAAAACAGATAGAAGATATTGCACTTGCTGTGTAATCTCCAACTCCTTTAAGTTTAATAATTTTATCGTAAGAGCAAGGAAACTTTAAATTCAAATTTTTATAAATATACTTTGCACTATGAAGTAAATTTCTAGCTCTTGAATAATACCCCAATCCCTGCCATTTTAATAAAACTTCTTTTTCATTTGATTGTGCTAATGATTTTAGGTCTGGAAAAGAATTAATGAATCTGTTATAATAAGATATTCCCTGAGCTACTCTAGTTTGCTGAAGAATAATTTCAGAAACCCATATTTTGTAAGGGTTTTTTGATGATCTCCAGGGTAAAACTCTTTTATTTTTATCATACCAATCTAAAATTAACTCACTAAAATTCATTGATGTAAAATAAGTTTATAAAGTTAATCTATACGGTCAATAAATTAAATTATATTCGTTTAAATATTGAAGCAAAAAATACATATATTTGCAGGCGTTGTTTAATTATTATTGATAATAAAAATAAATTGATTTATGACAAAGGCTGAAATTGTAGCAAATATTTCTAATAAACTTGGAATTGAAAAAGTAGATGTTCAACTTACTGTGGAATCATTAATGAAAGAAATTATTTGTTCGTTAGAGAATGGAGAAAACGTATACCTTAGAGGTTTTGGTAGTTTTATAGTAAAAAAAAGAGCTGAGAAAACAGCAAGAAATATTAAAAAAAATACAGCGATCAAAATACCTGCTCATAACATTCCAGCATTTAAACCGTCTAAATTTTTTGTAGATGGTGTAAAAACGAAATTAAAAATTAACTAAAAAATAGCTTATGCCTAGCGGAAAAAAACGTAAAAGACATAAAGTAGCTACTCATAAGAGAAAAAAGAGACGTAGAGCTAATCGTCACAAGAAGAAAGATTAATTATATTAATTTCTTCTTTATTATCGCTAATAATATAACTTAAGTTCTTTGAAATAAATTCATCAATAGGTTGTAATAAATAATTTTACAATTGATGAATGGTTGTAGTTTATATAATAATCAGCATATAATGCAAAAAATTGATACAATGAATAAAGAATTGCTTATTCGTTCAAGTTCAAACAATGTTGATTTTGCCTTACTAAAAGACGGTAAACTTATTGAATTTCATAAAGATAATGATAATACAAAATTTTTAGTTGGTGATATATATCTAGCAAAAATTAGAAAAACAATGCCTGCATTAAATGCAGCATTTGTGAATGTTGGATATAAAAAAGATGCATTTCTACATTACCACGACTTAGGACCAAAAGTTTCTTCCTTTCAAAGTTTTATAAAGGGAGTAGGTTCTGGGAAAATTAAAAATTTCTCTTTAAACAATTATAAATTTGAAGATGAAATAGATAAAAATGGAGCTATAAGTGAAGTTTTAAGCCCAAATCAATCAGTTCTTATACAGATAGTTAAAGAACCTATTTCAACAAAAGGGCCTAGAGTAACTTCAGAATTATCAATAGCTGGAAGATTTCTTGTTCTTGTCCCATTTTCGACAAGAATTTCTATTTCTCAAAAAATTGAAGATTCTAACGAAAAAGACAGATTAAAGAGATTAGTAAAAAGTATTACGCCAAAAGGATTTGGTGTAATTATTAGAACCGTTGCAAAAGGCAAAAAAGTTGCTGAACTTGACAAAGATTTACAAAATCTTTATGCTAGATGGATAGCAATGTGTAGGAAAATAAGAAACGTAAATATACCTGGGAAAGTTATGGATGAAATGAATATTTCATCAAAAATTCTTAGAGACTTATTTGACGAAAGTTTTACATCAATATTAGTTGATGACGAAGCTTTGCACATCCAGATTAAAGATTACATTCAAAAAATTGACCCGAAAAAAGAGTCAATAGTTAAACTTTATAAGTCAAAAATTCCAATATTTGAAAAATTTGGAATAGAGCGTCAAATTAAAACTTCATTTGGGAAAAATGTTTCAATGACTAAAGGATCATACTTAGTAATTGAACATACAGAAGCTCTTCATGTGATAGATGTTAATAGCGGAAATAGAAAATCCTCTGCTAAAAATCAAGAAGAGTCAGCTCTTGAAGTTAATCTAATTGCAGCTTCTGAAATTGCAAGACAACTAAGATTAAGAGATATGGGAGGTATAATTGTAGTAGATTTCATCGACCAAAATAGGGCAGAAAACAGAAAAAAATTGTTTAATCACCTAAAATCTGAAATGCAAGAAGATAGAGCTAAACATAAGATACTTCCTCCTAGTAAATTTGGACTAATTCAGATTACAAGACAAAGAGTTAGACCAGAAATGAATATAAAAACTAGAGAGAAAAATCCTAGTAATAATAACGGAAATGAAGTTGAAGCTCCGATAGTTTTAATCAATAAAATATCCGAAGATATAAACAGACTAATAAATATGGGGAAAAGTAATATTCATCTAAATATTCACCCATTTATTGCTGCATATATAGAAAAAGGATATCCATCTATTAGATTGGGATGGTATTTTAAACATCAAAAATGGATTAAAATTATTCCAAGAGACGCATATAAATATCTTGAATATCGTTTTTTAGATGAAAATGGTAAATCTATATAAAAAAAACCCTATCAGTAGATAGGGTTTTTTTTATGTTTAATCTTGAATTACTATTGAAATAGGACAATGATCACTATGAATTATATTTTGTAAAATTTTAGCTGACTTTATTTTTTCTTTTAAATATTTGGAAGCCATTATATAGTCAATTCTCCATCCTTTATTATTAACCCTGGCGTTAGCTCTATATGTCCACCAACTGTAATTATGAGCAGATTTATTAAATATCCTAAAAGAATCGATAAAACCTAAATCAATAAACTTTTGAAGCCATTCTCTTTCAATAGGTAAAAAACCAGAAACATTTTTATTTCTCACAGGATCATGAATATCTATCGGTTTATGACATATATTATAGTCCCCAGCAATTATTAAATTATTAATATTATCAGATAGTAGACTTATGTAATCCAAAAAGTCATCCATATATTTTAATTTAAATTCTAATCTTTTAAAATTTGTTCCAGAAGGAATATAAAGACTCATAACCGAAAAATTTTCAAAATCTAATCTTATATTTCTTCCTTCAAAATCCATGTATGAAATATCTGTCCCATATTTAACTTTAATTGGCTTATATTTTGAAATTATTCCTACTCCACTATATCCCTTTTTATTAGCACTAAACCAATAGTTAAATTTATAACCTATATTTTCAAAAGCTTTTATGTCAATTTGCTCCTTTAACGCTTTGATTTCTTGAAAACAAACAATATCAGGCTTTTCATTGTCAAGCCATTCTATAAGTCCTTTTTTTATCGCTGCCCGAATTCCATTTACATTGTATGAAATTATTTTCATATACTAATAATTATTAATGTTCTAAATATTACAAAATATTTTGGCTTATTTTTAGTTTATTCTATTGTATGAAACTATTATTGATTTTATTTATCCTCCTTTTCAATATAAATACTTATTCAAAGAATAATATTATCTCTGTGAATAAAGACTCAGTGATTAATTTTAATCAAGAATTAAAAAAATTTAATGATTCTATATCAAATGAAATATATCCAAATATATTCCAAAAAGATCATTTTAAATTAAATAAAAAAATAATTATTAAAAATAAAGATAATATCAATAAACTTTATAGATTATCACAAATAAACACAACCACAAACAACCAATTTAATAATCTAAATACATACGGGAGTATTTCAAGGGGCGTCACAATCGGAAATAATCAAAATTCCGTTCTTGATAGTGAATTAGATCTTCAAATTTCTGGAAATCTAAGTGAGAAGGTTTCGATAAAAGCATCAATACAAGATTCTAACTTACCTCTTCAGGATAATGGTTATTCACAACAACTTGACGAATTCGATCAAATATTTATAGAACTTAAATCTGATAAATGGAAAATTAGGGGGGGAGATATAGATTTGAAAAAAAATAATTCTTTTTTTGGAAATTTTAATAAAAGAATTCAAGGTCTATCATTTAACACTAATATTAATAAATCAATAGAAATAGAAACTTCAGGTGCAATGGTAAAAGGAAAATATAAAAGAAGTCAGATAAACTCCCAAAATGGAAATCAAGGACCATATAAACTAATTGGTCAGAATGGTGAATTATATGTTCTTATAGTTACAGGGAGTGAATCGGTTTATGTAAATGGTATAAAACTAGAAAGGGGAATTGATAAAGATTATACGATAAATTATAATGCTGGTGAAATTATTTTTAATTCAAAATTTCAAATTATGGCTGATATGAGAATTGAGGTTGAATACCAATTGAGTGAAAAAAACTTTAATAGCTTCATCAGTTATTCAAATATTAAAATTAGTAATCAAAGATTCACTCAAAACTTATCTTTCTATAACGAATCTGACCTAAAGAATCAATCTTTACAGCAAAATCTTTCTGATGATCAGAAGGAAATATTAGCAAATGCTGGAGATAATGATCAACTTATGAATGCATCATCTGGAAGTATTTCCCAGTATAATGAGAATAGAATTCTATATAAAAAAGAATTAATAAATGGCGTAGAGATATATGTTTATTCAAATAATGAAACTGATGAATTATATTCAGTTAAATTTAGTAATGTCGGGGAAAATCAAGGAGATTATATATTAATAGCTAACAATGCCATTGAAAATATTTATGAGTATGTAAGTCCTGAAAATGGAGAAAAACAAGGAGATTATGATCCGCAATTTAAACTTGTATCTCCAGAAAAATTACAACTTATAGTTTACAATTTAAATTTTGAGTCTGAAAAAAATACACAATTTAGTTTAGAGTTTGCTTCTAGTTTTAAAGACAAAAATTTGTTTTCCAATATAGATGACGAAGATAATAATGGATATGCCTCAAAACTGAGTTATTTTTCAGAAAATAATTTTAGAGATAATATTTATATACAATCTAAAATTAACGCCAATTATATAAATAAAAAATTTAAAACTATTGAAAGGATTTACAATCCTGAGTTTAAACGTGACTGGGATTTAAATGAAGTTTTAATCTCAAATGAAAACCAATTCTTAATTAATCTAGAACTAGAATTACGAAAGAAAAATCTGGGGAGTTTAAGTTATCAAGTAGAAAAACTGGAATTCGAAAATAATTACGAAGGAAACAGGAATTCTCTTAATATAAAACTTAATGAATTTGATAATATTGAGATATTATCAAATTCTAGCATAATGAAGTCAGAAAATATTTATGGATTAAGTGAATTTAAAAGAAGTAAAAATGTGATAAATTATAATTATGGCACTGGTTGGTCAAATATAAGTTATAATTATGAAAAGAAAACTGGAAATAACAACCTTAATAATACTTTAAATTCAGACTTTGGATATGAAAACTTTGAAATAAAAAAAGGCTTTGGAGAAATCAAAAGATCATTTATTGAATTCGGATACAGAAAAAAAATAAATGATAGCTTGATCGGAAATAATCTAGAGAAAGTAAATTATTCAAATATATATTTTATTGATACTCAGATTATTAATAATGGTAAATCGAAAATAAATATATATATAAATCAAAATAATTTTTTTTCTAGACAAAATAATAATATTGAAAAATACCTGAATACAAAACTTATTCAAAGTCAAAAAATTTTAAAAAATATGATTAATTCAGATTTATATTTTGAGAGTAATCATGGAAATATGCCGCAACAAGAGTATACATTCGTTGAGGTTGAGCAAGGTTTAGGGAGCTATAAATGGATTGACCTGAATGCAAATAATATTCAAGAATTAGAAGAGTTTGAAATAGCTGCTTTTCAAGATGAAGGAAGATATATTAGAGTGCTATTGCCTAATCAAATATTTGTAAAAACTTATCAAAATAAATTTAATTATTCTTTAAGAATAAACTTTTCTAGATTAAAGAATTCTGAAAATATAATAAAAAAAGCATTATCTAATATTTCTAATCAATTTCAATATTCAATAGATAAAAAATCTAATTTAGAAATTAATCCAAAAACAGAAATTAATCCGTTTAAAATTGATGAAGAAAATTTATTAGCATATAATTATAATATAAAAAATGTGTTTTACATAAATAAGGCGAAACAAAGACACTCATTAATATTGACGTATTCAAAAAGTGAGGCAAAAAATAATTTTTCTTTTGGATCAACGAAAAGCTCACTTGATTTTAAAAGAATTAAAATAATTCATAAGATAGACAATATATACCTTTTTGAATTAATAGGAGATAGAGAAACTAAATCTAGCTGGAGTGAAAATTATAACGAAAAAAACTACATTCTAAATACGGAAAAGATAAGTCCCAAATTCACGTATTTAGCAGGAGAGTTTAATAGGATAAATTTTACTTACAAAAAATTAAAAATAAATAATAGCTTAGGTAATCAAGAATTTCTGGATCAACAACAATTTGGTTTATCTTTATTTTTAAATCAAAAAGAAAAAAGAGGATTTATTTCAGAATTTAATTACTACAGAAATAAATTTAACGGAAATTCAAATTCAATTATCAGTTATGTAATGATGAATGGATTGCAAAACGGAGAAAATTATACCTGGTCGTTTAAATTTCAACAAAAATTATCAAAACTAATAGATATAAATTTTCTATACTTTGGTCGAAAAAGTCAAAATAGTGAAACCATACATAACGGATCGATTCAGTTTAAAGCTATCTTTTAAATAAGCTAATTAACTCTTAATTTAAAACTTTTCTGACCAGAAATCCCGTTAATTTTAACAATATAAATTGATGTCTCTAAGTTAGATAAATCTAAAATATATGATGTTTCATCAATATCTCTGGTTAATATGTTTTGACCTAGTAAATTATAAACCTTAACATTTTTAATTAATTCAATTGAGCTTAGTTCTAATTGTTTTAAAGCTATATTGTAGAAATAACTAATATTTATTAATTCAGTATCATTAATTCCTAGGGTTCCTTCCACTAAAAATGAATCCATTTGAAGAACAAATGAGTCATTCCCTACATAATTTATAGCAATTCTAATGGACTGTCCTTCATAGGCACTTAAATCGAATTGGTATTGAGTCCATTCGGTAGGTGCTTCTATATAATTTCCTGTCGAAATAATATTAAAATCATTATAATTTGTTGAATTTCCAACAGCTATTTTAAATCTTTCAAGACCGTATTGATCAGTTACAGATTTAGCCCAAAATGTTAATTGAGGAGATGTTATACCATCTAGTGTAAATTCTGGACTAATCATCCAATCATTATTTGGAAAAGTTGTGCTGTTGGCCCCTGAGGCAAAGAAATATAATCCTTGATTACCCTCGTATGAATTCCATACAGAAATATCTCCACCCGTACTAACTGCTAGAGGATAATTAAATACTATTCCTGAACCAATATAGCTTTCATTTGCAAAATCGAGATCATTAGCTCCCCAAGTTGTACCTCCATCTAAATCATAGCTAACCCATGCTCCTATATTATCAATTGCAAAAGGATCATAGCATTCAAAATTATCTCTCCAAACTACAGGTAAAGAATATTGATCAGGACAATCACCACCACCAATATTTGTTACTGTTAAGCTAGCAGAGTCATTGTCAGAATTTTCATCATTAGCAATAGATATTGAAGCAGTAATTTCAAAATCTCCTTCTTGACCAAAGTCAAAACTTGTATAGGAAGTATATTGAACACTCTGTGTTGATGAAATGGTGCCAGAAAAATTTTCATTTACAGTATTACCTCCGTTAATTTGAAAAGAAATATCAAAATTTGAGATATCATTTTCACCGAAGTTTCTTAATGTGATTGTAATATTTTCATTTTCAGTTAAATTACCTGTCTCAGGAGAGTCTATAGAAGTAATTCCTCCATCAATAGTAAAGGTTTCAAAAGCAGGATATGATTCAATATAAGTAGGGTTATTACCACTAGGGTCTAACCAGTCACTTAATCGGGTTGTAGAAGAACCATTACCGCCCCATGAAATTCCTAATCTTCCATAAACATCCCATCCATTATTATCAACTGTTCCTGAACAAGCGGCTGTCCCCGCGTATAATTGTCCAATTATTTTACCGTCTTGATTAAATAAAGGAGAACCTGATGAACCACCTTCAGTGACTCCTATTTCCCATCCTCCTGTTGCATCATTTATTTCCCAGACTGAAGCTCCATTATAAAAAGTACTTAATGCCGGATTATCATCCCTACACACCTTCATTACATCACCACTTGGATGATGAATTCCAACCTGAAATTCCGGTGTGTTATCAGTTCTATCCCAACCTGCATAAACTCTATCCCATGAAGATGGGATAGAACCATTTATTTGAACCAAAGCAAAGTCTGAGCTTGAACTTCTAGATTTCAATGTCGAACCGCTTATTGTCATATTGGTTGGTCCATTCTGACTATTAGCATTTGTTGCACATACATTAGTTGGGCTTATCCAACCAAATCTAAATGCCCAAGTTGCCTCATCACCTCCGTAACAATGGTTAGCTGTCAAAAAGTATGGGGTTCCATCATTTTCGGTATTATTAATTAAAGCTCCAGTACATACACTTCCACCCATAATAATAAGTGCGACAGATTTTTTATTATGATTTTTTAAATCTTCCCAGTCATCACCAATAGAACAATTTACATCAAGGTTACAGTCACCGGAGTCGTTCAAACCTTTAGAATTTCTATCTGAAGCATTTCTATATCCATGGGTAGCTTTAGCGATATGTAGTCTACCTTGATTTAAAACACCTATTGGCTCATAATACTCTAACCATACTTTATCACCAGAAACCAGCCAAGTGCCTAGTATAGCTGACTCTTGATTTTGAGTAGATGTATACGCTCCTAACAAATCTTTTTTGTCATCGCTGTATAAATATAGCTTTCCTCCCTGTGGGATATAAAAATCATCAAATATGAAATTTAATGATAGTGCACCTGGTGACTCAACCAGTAACCTCCATATTCTATCACCATTTTCCAATTCAGTCCATGTACCATCATCAATTCCAAAATCAACACTATGGGTATATCCAAATCTCCACGGAGATTCTGGTTTTCCGTCGTTAATTTCATCTTCAGCTTTAACTTGATCCATGTCAAATTCCGGTAGGTTTTTGACAGCTACACCATCAGAACTTAAATTAAGATCCCAACTGACAGGATTTCCTTGGTTTGTAACTTGAGCCAATGAAGATAAGGCTATAAATAAAAACGTAATAAGACTAAATTTTAATTTCATAATTTTATTTTACAATAATTCTTCCTGTTTTATAACCAATTGCTGAATTACCTATTTTTATTAAATATACACCAGCTACAGCATATGACATATCTAAGTCATAAACATAGGCTGACGAATTATGTTTTTCGATATTATTAAATACAACTATTTTACCATTTACATCATAAACACTAAAAGTGATTAAGTCGTTATAATCAGTAATTAATTTTACAACAAAATTCTCGTTGTTTGATGAGTAAATTTTAAATTGAGAATCTAATAATTCTTGACCTATTAAGCCTAAAGAAGTTACAACGTTTACCATGTAATCTTCGGTTTCACCATATGTAGTAAGTGCGCATGCATCATCTGGCACTTCAGCATTCCAATTAGTTTTAACCCTCATTGAATGTTGACCTAACGGGGCATCAGCAGGAATTATTACCTGTGTTGTCTCGGTGTATGTACCTGCTGCAGATCCATCTGCAATTTCATAATTATCTAAAATCAATTCGTCTAATGTGTAAGAATAATCATCGTTAAAATCTATCCAAACTCTTACAAATTGATTACCATAGCCAGTTGTAAATGTTACATCGTGAGTTCCTCCTTGTTCAATATTTGTTATTTGATTTGTAAAATCACCATAGCCTTCACAGCCTGATGTGTTATCAATATCTAATAATTGGAATAGGGTTAAACCATCACCAACAGCGCAATTCATAGAGGGAGCACAATTAGAATTGACAATTTCTACACTTGATCCATCATTTGAGGGATCATCATCTCCTGGCAATGAAGTATAAACAGCTATATCGTAACTTCCCGGAATTGATAAATCAATAGTCTGATCAAATGTATAACTCATTGAACTATTGCCTGGAAGTGGGCCTGAAACAGACTCAGTTATGGTTTGACTAGAACCATCAGGGAAAATGATTTCAAAAGTAACATCAAAATCAGATTGCGTAAGTCCACCATAATTTGTTATAGCAATGATTACTTGTTCTGAGTTGGATAATAAAATTCCTGATGCTGGAGAAGCAATTCCTGAAACTCCCAAATCATAATCTATCAAATATTGGATTTCAACTTCAAAGGAATCATTCTCGGAATCTTCATCTCCGTCTAAATTTACTGATGCAACTATTGTATAGTATGCTTCGATTTGTGACATATCAGCTGTAGCTTCAAAACTATATTCAGATGATGTGCCTGAAGCTAAAGTTTCAGTGAAAGTTTCAACTACAGCAGTAGCACCATTTATCGAGTATGATACTTCAAAGTTTGATACTTCATTTTCTCCAAAATTAAAAATCTCTACAGTGATCGTTTCAGTAGCAGATAAACTTCCTGTTACAGGGTTTGAAATATTTGTAACTCCTATATCATATGCAGCAGCAGGGAGAATATTAATCATATAGTCCTCAGTTTCGCCATACGGAGTGACTTCACATGCATCATCAGGAACTAAGACAGTAGCCCAACTTGTTTTAACCCTCATTAAATGTTGGCCTAAAGTTGCATTAGTTGGTATTGTAACCGCTACAGTTTCGGTAAATGATCCTGCAGCTGAACCGTCAGCAATTTCATAATTATCTAAAATTAATTCGTCTAATGTAAAATTAAAATCATCGTTATAATCAATCCAAATTCTAACATTCTGATCTCCGTAACCAGTAGTCATGGTAACATCATATGTTTCTCCTAGTTCTACGTCAGCAGATTGATCTGTAAAGTCACCATAACCTTCGCAACCTGATGGATTATTTATATCTCCCAATTGGAATAACTGTAAACCATCTCCAAAACTACAATCCATTGATGGAGCACAATTTATATTTGTTATATCGGTTGTAGACATATCATTAGTTTCATCTGAATCAGTATCTAGTGATGTGGAAACTGTAATAGTGTATGTCCCAAATTCTGAAACATCAACTGTCTGCTCAAATGTATATTCAATTGAACTGTTACCTTCAAGTGGCCCTGATACAGTTTCAGTCACGGTTTCACCATTTAATTCATATGTGACATCAAAATCATATTGCGTAGCACCACCATAATTTGTTATCGTAACAGTTACTGCTTCTGCATTTGATAATAATTCCCCAGACGACGGTGATGAAATTGCAGAAACACCAATATCGTTAGGATTCAAATGAATAATATCCTCTGTTACTCCGTCATTTGCATCGTTTTCATCATCAGTTAAAGATGTGTAAGCATTTACTACATAAGTTGTACCAACAGTTGACATATCAACAGTAGTTGAAAATGTGTGTTGAACCGATTCTCCAGTACCAACTGTACCGGTGTAAGTTTCCGTTACTACCGAACCACTATTAAGCTGAAAAGATACGTCAAAGTTAGAAATATCATTTTCTCCGTAATTAAAAATTGTAACTGTAACAGTTTCACTGTCAGTGAGTGTACCGGTTACTGGAGAGTCTATACTAACAACACCAGCATCATATGCTGCATCCGCTGCAATCTGGAATACTCCAACCATATGACTTCTTCCTGGTGAAAAATACTCGCTAACGAACCAAAATTGTTTATCATTAGTTGGTTCTACACTCATGTGAGCATAATCTGCATATCTTAAATTTGTACTATTTCCTGTACTTTGAGCTATTAAACCTTCTTCTAAGGTCATTTCCCCCAGGGCATCTGCAGCATATCTACCTGTATACCTTAAAGAAATTGATTCAGAACTACTGAGAGATGAATATCCCATACCAATATTCCCTTGTAAATCGATAGACATACTTGCTCCAAATGCATGTCTACCGTCAGGAGCAGTGTATGTCCCCTCCTGATATATTGTCCATGGCTGACCATCTCCATTTTGTCTTAATTCAAACCATCTTACACCAGCTAATTCACCTGTTGATATAGTATTAACTACAAAATTTAAAATAGCAGAATTGTGAGTTGCAAATTTTCTAAATTGTGCCTGATTCATCACGGTAGCTTGCATAGCGTCAATGTCCGGGCCAGATGGCTGAGGTAGATTACTAAAGCTTCCACCGTCAAAAACACTATTAAAAGCAGTAGTTGCAATCTCTGATGGATTTGAAATCGATGAATTAGAAGGGTTATTCCAATCTACATTAACAGTCCAAATTTTTAAATGATCATAAGAAACACCACCCCATGAATCATCCTGAAGATAAACAAGAGTTGCATTTCCGTCAGAAGGGTGATTATCATCAACAATATCAAAAATTTGAGCAGATGCAAATCCACTTGTTGTCATGGAAGGTGTGTCAAATGCTTGTAAAGAAGCAGTTGAATCACCGTTTAAAATCTTATCCCTTTCAAGAACAAATAAATTATCTCCACCGGTATTGGTAGTACAGTAATAACCGTCAGACCATATAGAGTATTTAGGGTAATCAGGGAATTGATTACTTGTAGGGAATTGATTACTTGCAGCGTTATAAACATGCCAGCCATCATTAACTGGGTCATTTGATACAGAAACTGCAAAATTTAACGCACTACTACCCATGGATGAAATCACGTATCTATCAGCTTCACTATCATATAAAACAATAGGATCTCCAGATTCATTTGGCCCAAATAAATTAGACAAACTTGTAGCTGGAGTTGCTGGTGAACCATCAAGATTAAAAAATCTGAAAGATGAATTCCAGGAAGCAAAATAATAATCCCTTCCTATTTCACCTGTAGGATCTCCAGGAGTAGCTGTGCTGGTAGTGGTTTGAAAAGTTAAAAGAGGATCTTTATTATTTTTTTTATTTTGGTTTTGATCAAAATTAGCAAGCGGATCATTTCCTTTTGGAAAGCCCTTCCCAGGCACAACTTTATTTGCCATTAATCTTTTTGGGGGGCCATCCTTTTTATATTCTTCAGGATCGGCTGCAATGAAAGTACCATTATCAATTAACTCACGTATACTAGGAACGTATTTATAATCAAGATTAATAACTTCAGTTACTTTAAAATTATCAGGCTTATTCAAGCTTGGAATAAACTTAGTTTGTGAATTTATATTAGAATAATTAAACACTAATAAAAAAAATATAATGGATAAGTAATTTAAATTTTTCATTGTTATTTTTGATTTGGTATAAAGAATGAGCAATTTAATGCTTTTATACTAATATATAAAATATCTAAAGGTTTAATTCAACCAGTTAGACAAGCTGGTACACTTATCTATTTCAGATCTAAGTTTTGAAACGCTAATTCTGATTTGCTCCATTGAATCTCTAAACCTTAGCGTAACAGAGTCATCTTTAATTGAATCATGATCAATAGTAATACAAATAGGAGTTCCAATTGCATCTTGTCTTCTGTATCTTCTACCTATAGCATCCTTTTCATCAAATGTTACATTGAAATATATTTTTAGATTATCAAAGATTTTTCTTGCATATTCAGACAGGCCATCTTTTTTAACCAAAGGTAAGATAGCGGCTTTTTGAGGAGCCAAAAAAGGTGGAATTTTCAGAACTGTTCTAATAGAATCATTTTCAAGCTCCTCCTCAACATATGAAGAAGATAATATTGCTAAAAACATTCTGTCTAATCCAATTGATGTTTCAACTACATATGGCACATAGCTTTCGCTTATTTCAGGGTCAAAATATTTAAGCTTTCTGCCAGAATGTGACTCATGCTGAGTCAAATCAAAGTTTGTTCTTGAATGAATTCCTTCTAGTTCTTTGAATCCAAAAGGGAACTTAAACTCTATATCACAAGCTGCGTCAGCGTAATGCGCTAATTTGTCATGATCATGAAATCTATAATTATCCTCAGAAATTCCTAAAGATTTATGCCAATTCATTCTTGACTCCTTCCACTTCTTGTACCATTCTGATTGAGTCCCGGGTTTAACAAAAAATTGCATTTCCATCTGCTCGAACTCTCTCATTCTAAATATAAATTGTCTAGCAATTATTTCATTTCTAAATGCTTTTCCAATTTGCGCAATTCCAAAAGGAATTTTTTTTCTAGAACTTTTCTGAACATTTAAAAAATTAACAAAAATCCCTTGAGCAGTTTCTGGACGCAAATAAATTTCAGATGCGGAATCAGAGCTAGCACCAATTTTTGTTGAAAACATTAAATTAAACTGCTTAATTTCAGTCCAATTTTTGGATCCTGAGACCGGGTCAGAAATTCCTAAATTATCAATCAGTTTTTTTAATTCTACTAAATCATCATCATCAAAACATTTTTTCATTGCTTTTGTGATGTCATCAATCTTTTTCTTATTATCTAAAACTCTATGGTTTGTTTTTATAAATTGTTGTTCGTCAAAAGAATCTCCAAATCGTTTTTTTGCTTTATTGATTTCCTTTTGAATTTTAGATTCGATCTTAGTTATCTGATCTTCAATCAAAACGTCTGCCCTATATCTAAGTTTAGAATCCTTATTGTCGATTAAGGGGTCGTTAAATGCATCTACATGACCTGAAGCTTTCCAAGTTTTAGGATGCATTAGAATCGAAGAGTCTAACCCAACAATATTATCATTCATTTGAACCATTGATGCCCACCAATATTTTTTGATATTATTTTTCAATTCCACTCCATTTTGTGCATAATCATAAACAGCGCTTAGGCCGTCATAAATTTCACTACTTTGAAAAATGAAACCATACTCTTTGGAGTGAGAAATAATTTTTTTAAATGTATCTTGATTAGCACTCATTCTGCAAAAATATAAAACGCATTTAACAAAGGAATGCTTTTTTTAAAATTATACGTTACTTTGTATCGAATTAAATATGATGGTAAAAATAAAATTTCAAATATTCATCTTATTGCTCATTTATGGATGTGCTAACAGAGGAACCCCGTCTGGAGGAGAAATTGATAAGCAACCTCCTGTTGTTATCAAAGCTCAACCTAAAAACTTTTCAACTAATTTTAATAATAATAAAATTGAAATTCTTTTCGATGAATATATAAAATTGAACGGAATTCAGAATGAATTAATAATTTCTCCCCCTATTGATCCGTTACCAATAATATCACCTATCTCCTCTGCCAGTAAATTACTAACAATTTCTAAATTAGATTCATTAAAGGCTAACACCACCTATAGTTTTCATTTCGGAGAAAGTATTGAAGATAATAACGAGAGAAATCCAATCAAAAACTATAGATATGTTTTTTCCACAGGTAATTATATTGATTCTTTGAAAATTAAAGGATCTGTTAAAGATGGATTTAACAGGCAAATAACCGAAAATATAAGTGTATTATTATATGAAATTGACTCGTTATTTACAGATTCAATTATTTACAAAAGTAAACCTAAATATGTTGCAAAAGTTGTTGATTCTACAGGGCTTTTTAAACTTCAAAATATTAAAGAAGGTAAATATCAAATTATTGCATTGGAAGAAGAAAACAAAGATTACATATATCAAAACAAGGTTGATAAAATTGGGTTTACAGAAAACTTTCTTGAAATACCAAATGATAGTATTGCGAATTTGATTGTTTTCAAGGAGAGTCTTCCTTTCAAAGTTAGTAAACCGAAACAAAAAAGTAATAACTCATTTATTTTTGGGTTTGAAGGCAACTACGAACATCTCAATATTAAAGTTTTAAATAATGAATTAATCAAATATAAAGGAAGAGTAATAAAAGATTCAGAATCAGATAGTTTAGTTTATTGGAAAAAAAATGACATGAAAACGGATTCTATAATTTTTGAGATTTCAAATAAAAAATTATTAAACAGTTTTAAATTAAAGATTAGAGATAAAGGTTATGATTCGTTAATAATAAAACCTGTTCAAAATAAAATACTAAAATTTAATGAAGAATTTACAATACAAGCAAATACACCGTTTGAAAAAATTGAAAAAAATAAAATTTCGATAATTGATAAAGATTCTGTTTCTGTAGCTTTTGAATACAAGCTTGATAGTCTTTATAACAAATGTGAATTTTCCTTTAATAAAGTTGAAGATGAAGAGTATTCTGTTGAATTTTTACCTGGTGCATTAACTGATTTTTTTGATAATACCAACGATACGCTTTTATATAAAATTAAAACAAAAACCTTCAATGATTTTGGTAATCTTAAATTAAACTTAATAAATGTAAAATATCCTATTATAGTTCACTTAGTTAATAAAAATGGTGAAGTGAAATATGAAATGGTTAGTAAAAAAAATAGTAATATAGATTTTAATAATATTGATCCTGGGAAATATTTTATTCGCATTATATTTGATAAGAATGAAAATGACATATTTGACTCTGGAAATTATTTGAGAAAAATTAAACCAGAAAAAGTGATATATTTTCCTGATGAAATTGATGTAAGAGCTGGGTGGGATTTAATACAAGAATTTATATTAAAATAATTATTTTTTAACCGTGGCTTTTATAAGCTCTCTATTCATTCTTGCGATATTGTCAAGTGAAATTCCTTTTGGACATTCAACTTCACAAGCACCTGTATTTGAGCAATTTCCAAAACCTTCAAAATCCATTTGGTTCACCATATTCATTACACGTCTAGAAGCTTCCGTTTGTCCTTGAGGAAGCAAAGAATACTGAGACACTTTCGCTCCTACAAACAACATTGCCGAAGAATTTTTACAAGTTGCAACACATGCTCCACAGCCAATACATGTTGCCGCATCAAATGCTGTATCTGCATCATCCTTATTGATAGGAATAGAATTTGCATCTTGGGTATTTCCAGAGGTATTCACTGAAATATATCCACCTGACTGTTGAATTCTGTCAAAAGCACTTCTGTCTACAACTAAATCCTTGATTACAGGAAAAGCTTTTGCTCTAAACGGTTCAATATATATAGTATCGCCGTCTTTAAATTTTCTCATGTGAAGCTGACAGGTAGTTATTCTTCTATCCGGGCCGTGAGCTTGACCGTTAATAAATAAAGAACATGAACCACATATACCTTCCCTACAATCATGATCAAAAGATACAGGTTCTTCATCATTAGTGATTAAATTAGCATTTAATACGTCAAGCATTTCAAGAAATGACATATCAGGTGAAATATTGTCAATATCATAATCCACAATACCACCTTTAGTATCTGCATTTTTCTGTCTCCAAATTTTTAGTTTCAGTTTCATTATAGATTATTTATAACTTCTTTCTTTAACTTCAATATTTTTATATTCTAGATTTTCCTTGTGTAAGATTGCATTTTTAGGCTCACCCATATATTCCCAAGCAGAAACAAACTGGAATTCTTTTTTCCTTGTTGCTTCTCCTTCTTTGGTTTGATGTTCCTCCCTAAAGTGTCCTCCACACGATTCCTCTCTTTCCAAAGCATCCTTTGCAAAAAGCTCGCCAAGTTCAAGAAAATCTGCTACTCTTCCCGCTTTCGCTAATTCCTCGTTAAACTCATTTTGATCTCCAGGTACTTTAACTTCTTTAAAAAAAAATTTTCTCAATTCAGATATTTCTTGAATCGCAGATTCTAAATCTTTTTTATTTCTAGCCATCCCGCATTTATTCCACATAATTTTTCCTAATTTTTTATGAAAATAGTCAACAGATTTTGATCCCTTATTATTTACAAAAAAATCTATTTTTTCTTTGGCTTCTTTTTCCGCATTAATAAATTCCTGAGAATCATTTGGAATAGAACCAGTTGAAATATCATCTGACAAATAATCTCCAATTGTATAGGGAAGAACAAAATAACCGTCTGCAAGTCCTTGCATTAATGCAGANGCGCCAAGTCGATTAGCTCCGTGGTCGGAGAAATTAGCTTCGCCAATTGCATACAATCCAGGGATTGTAGTCATCAAATTATAATCTACCCAAAGCCCACCCATAGTATAATGAACTGCAGGATATATCATCATCGGAGTTTCATAAGGGTTTTGATCAACAATTTTCTCATACATCTGAAATAAATTACCATATTTTTTCTTGATAATTTCTTTTCCGAGGTTCTGAACAATCTCCTCNTTTTTTTCNTCTTTTCCGTCAACTAAAGCTTGTTCTTTACCATATCTAATAATTGCTGAAGCAAAATCTAAGTATACTGCTTCTCCAGTTTTATTGACTCCGAATCCTGAATCACATCTCTCTTTGGCAGCCCGAGAGGCTACATCTCTTGGAACTAAATTTCCAAAAGCTGGATATCTTCTTTCTAAAAAATAGTCTCGATTTTCTTCGTTAATTTCAGTAGGACTTAACTCACCTTTTCTGATNGACTCTACATCTTCAATATNTTTNGGAACCCATATTCTCCCGTCGTTTCTTAAAGATTCGGACATTAGGGTAAGCTTGGATTGGTGATCACCAGAAACTGGAATACATGTAGGATGAATCTGAGTAAAACAGGGGTTAGCAAAATAAGCACCCCTTTTGTGTGCTTTCCAAGCAGCGGTAACATTACTACCCATAGCATTGGTAGATAAATAAAATACATTTCCATACCCTCCACTAGCAAGAACTACAGCATGAGCTGAATGTCTTTCAATTTCACCATTCACTAAATTTCTTGTTATGATTCCTCTCGCTTTTCCGTCGACTAGAACAACATCTAGCATTTCGTGTCTATTGTACATCTTGATTTTACCACGAGCAATCTGTCTGTTCATCGCGGAGTATGCTCCCAGTAATAGTTGTTGACCTGTTTGTCCTTTCGCATAAAAAGTTCTTGAAACCAATACTCCNCCAAAAGATCTGTTATCCAATAGGCCTCCATAATCTCTGGCAAAAGGAACACCTTGAGCAACGCATTGGTCAATAATATTAGCAGATACTTCAGCTAATCTATAAACATTTTCTTCTCTTGATCGATAATCTCCACCTTTAACAGTATCATAAAATAATCTGTAAACAGAATCTCCGTCACCTTGATAATTTTTTGCTGCATTAATACCCCCCTGAGCAGCAATTGAATGCGCTCTTCTCGGTGAATCTTGGAAACAAAAAGCTTTAACATTATAACCGAGCTCAGCTAAAGTCGCACATGCGGAACCACCAGCCAAACCTGTACCGACAACGATAACATCAATATTTCTTTTGTTGGCTGGGCTAACAAGATCAATATTGTTTTTATGATTAGTCCACATTTTATCGATAGAACCTTTTGGAAGATTAGAATTCAAATAAAGAGAGGACGAATCGTTTTTAACAGTTTTAAAAAAATCTTCTATATCAAAATTTTTGACTNTNTCTTTTAAAATTTTATTCTTCTTTTTAAAATTAGGATCTGTATTTTTTACAGGGCTACGGTCAGAAGATTTGTGCCAGTCTGTGTTCCAGTCTTGCAGCTTACACTTAACCCCAGTACTTTTTTTTATAATTTTAGTCTTGGATGTTTTGTTGCATTTATGGTAATACCTNATGCATATCATCAATTCATCAGAATCTTTATACTCAGACTTTGGTCGTCGATAGTTTAAAGAATAAGTTAACTTCTTCTTTGACATTTCTAAATTTTACACAAAAATACTAATAATTTAAATTTTAATGTAAAAAAAATAAGATAATTTGTAACACGTATTGTAACACAATGAGAATCAATATATTAAATATATATTATCAAGAAAATGTAACACAATTGTAACACTTAATAGCTGTATTAATGTGANAAATGATGAAAGATTGCAATAAAACAAAAACCCAAAGGAACCCCTATACTGTATGCAATACTTAAATTTTTAATGACACTTGTATATGATTTGTTAGTACCCATAGATTTTAAGGAAGATGAGAAGCCATGTAATAAGTGTAAAGAAAGCAATACAAATGAAAAACAATAAAAAATAACTCGCCACGACATTTCAAATTTATGAACTAATTCCTCATAATATCTATTTGGGTCATCCGGTAAAAACTGAACATATTTATAATCCATTTCAGGGATCCAGAAATCAATAAAATGTAATATTAAGAAGGAAAGAATAACCAAGCCACTCCATATCATATTTCGACTCATCCAAGTAGAATTAGCCCCNCNTTTTTCTTTANAATACTCATACTTAGTAGCTTTTCTATTTTGAAATTCTAAATAAAAACCCATAACAAAATGAAAAATAACTCCGGCNATTAAAACAGGTTGTAAAATAAATTGTACTAATGGATTAGTACCCATAAAATGAGATAATATATTGAATATTTCTTCGCTAAAAACAGATGTTATATTAATCAAAAAATGTTGAAGAAGAAAGATCATTAAAAAAATTGCAGAGATTGCCATTGCAATTTTTTTACCGATTGATGTAAATAAAAATCTCTTCATTAATAAAATTTGTAACACAAAAATAAGAACGATTAGATTATTAGACAAAAAATTAATACTTTAAATGTGTTAATATTATCTTTGTGANAAGTGAACAAAATTAAATTAAATGAAGTATCACAAAATACCTTCTGAATTATTTAGTAAAAACAGAAAAAACTTCATTAGTAAAATGGATAAAAAATCTGTTGCGTTTTTCAACTCTAATGATATTTATCCTGTTAGTGCTGACTCCACACTGCCCTTTGAACAACATAGAGATATTTTTTATTTGTCTGGAGTTGATCAAGAGGAAAGTGTATTAATGTTATGCCCTAATGCACCTGACTTAAATCATAGAGAGGTGCTTTTTTTAAAAGAAACTGATGAGCATATTGCAGTCTGGGAAGGGCCTAAGCTAAATAAACAGCAGGCTTTTGAAACTAGNGGGATTAAAACTGTCTACTGGTTAAGTGAAATGGAAAAANTTATTGAGAAGGCTGTAAATNGATGTGAAACGATCTACTACAACCACAATGAACACTACCGAGCTAAAATCGAAACAGAAACCAGAGAGGAAAGATTTAATAAGTGGATTGAAAATAAATTTCCTGACAAATCTAAAAAAAGGAGCAATCCTATACTTCAACATTTTAGATCCATAAAAGACCCTATAGAATTAGAACTTATTAAGAGAGCTTGTGATATAACAAATAAAGGATTTCGTAGAGTATTAAGTTTCGTAAAGGATGGTGTTTGGGAATATGAAATTGAAGCTGAGTTTATACATGAATTCTTAAAAAATAGATCAAAGAAATTTGCATATACCCCCATTATTGCATCTGGAAATAATGCTAATATTCTTCACTATATAGAAAATAATAAGCAATGTAAAAATGGTGAGTTAATTCTAATGGATGTAGGTGCAGAATACGCAAATTATTCTAGTGATATGACTAGAACAATTCCCGTTTCGGGTCGTTATACAAAAAGACAAAAGGATATATACAATGCCGTTCTCAGGGTTAAAAATGATGCTACAAAAATGCTNATTCCGGGNGCNGATTGGAAAGAATATCATATTGAGGTTGGAAAGTTAATGACCTCAGAATTAATTGGGCTTGGATTATTAGAAAAAGCTGATATTCAAAATGAGTCAAAAGAAAAACCAGCATATAAAAAGTACTTTATGCATGGAACCTCACATCATATGGGGCTTGACACGCACGATTATGGATTATTGAACGATCCCATGGTTGAAAATATGGTTTTCACGGTTGAGCCTGGCATCTATTTGCCCAAGGAAGGATTCGGAGTAAGATTAGAAGATGATGTGGTTGTTCAAAATAGCGGTGAACCGATTAATCTTATGAAAGATATCCCGATAGAAATTGAAGAAATTGAAGGTTTAATGAATAATTAATCTTCTTTTGAGCCCCAGCCTCTAGATTTTAATTCAACAATTGAATCATTTCTCAATACTAGGTTTGCTCCTGCATTTTCTTCCTTGATGTATCCAATAACTGTAAAATTTGGGTCGCCTTTTATCTTGTCATAATCCTTCTGAGAAATAGTCATTAAAAGCTCATAATCTTCCCCTCCATTAAGCGCTAATGTTGTAACATTTAACTTAAATTCTTCACATGTAGATATCA
>NZUH01000022.1 GCA_002697255.1 Flavobacteriaceae bacterium
ATGGGCAGTATACGGGCTCCAATCCAGGGGTAGCTTTTGTTGTTGGAAACGGAGATATAGACTCTAGTACTGGAGGCCCAGGTAATAATCCATCAAACGCGTTTATTGTTAATTATGATGGTAGTGCAACTCTTGCAGGAGAGCTTACCGTAGAATCAGATGCAAGACTTAAGTCAAACATTATATCTTTAGGCAGCACATTATCAAAAATATTACAATTAGATGGTAAAAAATACACATTGAAATCAGATGAGTATATCGAAAAAATAGGTTTACTAGCACAGGATATTCAAAAATTATTCCCTGATTTGGTGAAGCAGTCTGAAGGAGAAAAAGGTATTCTTTCGGTTAACTATCAAGGATTGATCCCAGTTTTAATTAATGCAATCAAAGAACAACAAATTCAAATTAATGAACTTAAAAAAATATTAATTAAAGAATAAAAAAGAATAATTTTTTATTTATTAATATAAAATTTTTAATTTCGCCAATTAAATTATGAGAATAACACTAAATAATTCAGACTACATTGGGGCAACCGCTGGTATTTTGTGCATCATTCATTGCATCGTTACTCCTTTACTTTTTTTGATTAATGCTAAACTGGTAACTCAAAAAACTGTATTTATTTTACAGCTTATTGGCTATATATTTTTAGCTATTTCATTTCTAGCTGTCTATAGATCTTCTCAAAATACATCAAATGGTATTGTCAAGGTCCTCTTCTTTATTTTTTGGGGTTTTCTTTTTGCATTAGTTTTAAATGAACCACTTGGTATTTTTCGTATTCCAGAACTTTTTACTTTTTTATCTGCTTTTTCCCTCTCTGCGCTGCATATTTATAACTTAAAATATTGTAAATGTGAGGATGAAAATTGCTGTGCTTCTAACCAGTAATCTTTTTAAACACACTGAAATTAAAGCTTTGATCTGTATCAAAGGGTGTTTTGTGTATTGTTTTATATCCCTCTATAAATTCAAAATCGTCCTTATAAAATTCTTTTAATTCATCAAGGGAATATCTTGTTATTTCAAGTCCGCTACATTTTAAAGGTCCGTCTTCTGAAAAAGTGGCAATAATTAAATATCCATTATTTGTAATTGAATCACAAACAATTTTTTTATATAATTTCTTGTCATGATGATCGATTAGGAAATGAAAAACTGCCCTATCATGCCATATATTAAATTTTTCATTGCTTTTAAAGTCTAACACACTAGAATCAATATAGTTTATGTTATTAATTCCTAATCTAGCTTTTACTTCATCCAAAGCATTTTTTGAGATATCTAGAAGAGATATATTGCTATAGCCTAATTGTACAAGATTGTCTACAAGAAACCCCTTCCCACAACCTATATCGATTATTTTATCATGATTATTTTTAGATACTTTTAGTATTAATTTTAAAGAATCCGTGGGAACCTCTTGAAACCAGCTAACACCATCAATTTTTTTGGTGTTGTAAATATTTTCCCAGTGTTGTTTACTATTCATAATTATATTTACTAAAGCTAATCATTTTTATAACAATTAAACATTTAATATTACACCTATTCATGGCATAACTATTGTTAAATTTATAATATGAAACAATTTGTTTTTATATTTTTTTTATCTGTTGTCACTACTCAAGCTCAACTCATTTATTCTGTTGACTACAAAAGTCAATCTGATGTTAATGTTTTTGTTGTGGACTATAAAAGTCAAGCAGATCTGTTGATATACAAAGTTGATTACAAAAGTCAAGCAAAAGGAAACGAAGGATTATGGTTTTTTGTGGATTATAAAAGTCAAGCCGATTTTAAAGTATTCTTTGTGGATTATAAAAGTCAAGCCGATCTTAAAGTCTTTTTTGTGGATTATAAATCACAGGCTGGGTGGTCGAGTAAAGAGAAAAAACATTTACTATATTAGCTATCCCTAATTTCAATTACCAAATGAGGTTTTTATACATACTTATTTTCGGTTTTTTATTATCTCCTTTACAGGCTAATTCTCAAATATATGAACCTGTTAAATGGACTTTTTCAAAAAAACAGATTTCAGAAAACAAATTTGAGTTGTCATTTACAGCTGATATTGAGGAGGGTTGGGCAATTTATTCTAATGATATTTATAACAATGGGGTAGATTGTGATGTTGAAATATGCCCAATTCCTGTGTCCTTTGAGTTCAATGAATCAAAAGGATTATTTAATTTCATGGGGGAGGTTATTGAAGAAGATATAAACAAGAAAGTATCTCAGGACCCTATTTTCTTAATGGAAGTTACAAAGTTTGAAAAGCAGGCAGTCTTTAGGCAAACGATAGAAATTATTTCTAAAGATTTTAAGCTTACAGGGTATTTAACTTTTATGACCTGTGATGATACAAAATGTCTTCCTCCCACAGATGTTGAATTTAGTTTTAATTTTGGAGAGCCAAAAGAAGACAACGTAACAACATCCCAAAGTAAAGAAGACATTTCTAAAAATAACATGCTTCTTTATGGGTTTTTGCCAGAGGATATTGTCGACCAAGAAGCAAACTGTAATAGTATTAAAAGTACTGTAGTTAAAGATAAAGACAGGTCACTTTTTAACATTTTTCTTTTGGGTTTAATAGGAGGGTTTCTTGCCCTATTAACTCCTTGTGTTTTTCCAATGATTCCTTTGACTGTTAGTTTTTTCACCAAAAAAAATGAAAATGAAAATGGGATTTATAATGCTGTATTATATGGGTTATTCATATTTCTTGTTTACTTAGCCCTAAGTATTCCTTTTCATTTATTGGACAGTGTTAATCCTGATATTTTAAATGATATTTCAACTAATGTTTCATTGAATATATTTTTCTTTTTGATCTTTTTAGTTTTTGCATTTTCCTTCTTTGGTTTTTACGAATTAACCCTGCCTTCATCTTGGGTTAATAAGTCGTCAAATAATGAATCTGCAGCTGGAATTATAGGGATATTTTTTATGGCACTTACTTTAGCCATTGTATCTTTTTCGTGTACAGGGCCAATTTTAGGTTCTCTACTAGCAGGGTCATTCACTGGGGATTCTGGTGCTTGGGAATTAACAGCTGGAATGGGTGGATTTGGCTTAGCTCTTGGCTTGCCATTTTCGTTATTTGCTATGTTCCCAAACATATTAGAAAAGCTCCCAAAGTCTGGTGGGTGGTTGAATACAATAAAGGTTACATTAGGATTTATTGAGCTTGCATTGGCTCTCAAATTTTTATCAAATGCGGATCTAGTTGCTCACTGGGGGATCTTAAAAATAGAACTTTTCTTGGGCCTTTGGATTATCATTTTCTTGCTACTGGGTATATATCTTTTAGGTAAAATTAAATTTCCAAACGAACAAACCACTAAAAAAATATCTTCCTTTAGATTATTTTCTGCTATTGTAGTTTTCGGATTTTCTATTTACTTAGCTTCAGGATTAATTTATGATAAAAAAAGAGAGTCTTATAATGCACTTCCTTTATTAAGTGGGTTAGCGCCACCACTAGGTTACAGTTATTTTTCACCAAAAGATTGTCCTAATAATTTAGAGTGTTTTAAAGATTTAAAAACCGGCATGAACTATGCAAGAAAAGTAAACAAACCAGTGTTACTAGACTTTACGGGTTATGCATGTGTTAATTGTCGAAAAATGGAAGAGCATGTATGGCCATTGCCTCAAGTTGATAAAATTCTAAGAGATAATTTTGTCTTGATCTCTTTATATGTTGATGATAAAAAACAGCTTAGAGAAGAAGAACAATTATTAGTTAACAGAACCTCCGGAGTTGGGGTTAGAAAATTAGAAAATATAGGTCACAAGTGGGCATATTTTCAGGCTCAGTATTTCAAAGTAAATTCTCAACCATACTACCTTTTGATGGACCCAAATAATTATAAAATTTTAAATGCACCTGTTGGCTATACTCCTGATAAAAATGATTATATTTCGTTTTTAAATTGTGGTTTAGGTGAATTTAAAAAAGAAATTTCTATTTTTAATTTAGATGACTAAAGAGAAACAAACTAAGTACGATATTGCTTATTTGAAGATGGCCAGAGAATGGGGAAAGCTATCTTATTGTAAGAGACGTCAGGTTGGAGCAATAATTGTAAAAAACAAGATGATTATCTCCGACGGTTACAATGGAGCTCCAACAGGCTTTGAAAATATATGCGAAGACGAAGAAGGGTATACAAAATGGCATATCTTGCATGCTGAAGCAAATGCAATCACAAAAGTTTCTGCTTCTACTCAGTCTAGCGAGGGCGCTACACTATATGTCACACTTTCCCCTTGTAGAGATTGTAGTAAGCTAATTCATCAGTCAAAAATCAAAAGGGTAGTTTACTCAGAGCAATATAAAGACACTTCAGGGCTTGATTTTCTTGAAAAAGCAGGGGTTGAGGTTTGTCAAATTGAAATATAAAACAAAAATTATTTTTTTTTAATTTTTTTGATCTTTTCGTTTAGCAGCATAATTCTCATTATTATTAGACAGCTAAATCCAGCTAAAATCATTACACCAGAATTTAAATTATCATTAGATAAAAAATCTTTAAAATTGATTTCTGTTAAATTAAAGACAATAATTGACAGAGCAATCACGGATATAAAATAAATTAGAATTTTCATATTTTTTTAATTTTTAGATGAACATTTTTGTTAAAAACTTACCCACTTTGTTAATAAAATAGACTTTTAAATACGAGAACTATTTACAATATTTGTTAGTTCGAATCTATAAATAATTTTTTTAAAAATTTAATTAAATGTCAATAATTATAAACCTTAAAATCACCAAGTTTTTTTTAAGTGTTTTAATTAAAAAAATTTTTTAGTAAAAAAAATAATCAATTTTTTGTAGATACATTCAGGCCTAATAAAATCTTAATTTTTTTTAATTAAGATCTAAACACAATCCTTTCAAAAGATTGTTTTTTATAGGCCAACCAAAAGAAAATCAATTAGTTAAGACCCTTTGATTTTATTTTGGTCACTGAATTTTCGATTACCAATGTTTTAATTTTTTGGCTTAATAATTCTATTTTTGTTATTGCTTTTTTTGAGAAAAATTTATGTTAAAAAGTTGTTAAAAACTTATATGGCTACGGCTGCAAAAGATGATGAAATAAATATGAACTTTACATTTGCGTTAAATTTAAATTTTTACTATTCACTATAAAAAAGATGGAGATAGAACAAATAATTAAGAGAGATTACAGCACAAAACCATTTCATTTGGACAAGATTAGTGGAGCTATTCAAAAAGCTATGGATGCTGTTGGTAATGGTACAGAACAAAATGCACAGGACGTTGCACTTTCGGTTTACAAAACATTACTGGGTAGAAAAGAGAATGATGTAGAGTATATCCCGACCATCGAGGAGGTTCAAGATATTGTTGAGACTGAACTGATGCAAAGCAAATTTAAAGAAGCAGCAAAAGCATATATTCTATATAGAAATAAAAGAACCGAAAGAAGACAGTCAGATATTTTTGAGAAGCGAATCAACCTCAAGCCATATGAATATCCTCATCTCTATGAATATGTTCCAGCGATAAGACATTCATATTGGATTCACTCAGAATTTAATTTTACAAGTGATATTCAAGATTTTAAATCACGTTTGTCAAGTACTGAAAGAAGTGCTATCAAAAATACAATGTTAGCAATTTCTCAAATCGAGGTTGCTGTTAAGTCTTTTTGGGGAGATCTATATCACAGAATTCCAAAGCCAGAAATCGGCTCGGTTGGATCAACATTTGCAGAAAGTGAAGTTCGCCACGCAGACGCATATTCTCATCTTCTTGAAATATTAGGACTTAATTCAGAGTTCAAAGAGTTAAAGAAGAAACCTGCTATAATGAAGAGAGTTCGTTATTTAGAAACAGCACTTAAAAATTCCAGAAGTGATGACGATAGAGAATATGCTGAGTCCATTCTTCTTTTTTCGTTATTTATTGAACATGTTTCCCTTTTCTCACAATTCTTAATTATTATGGCTTTCAACAAGCATAAAAATATGTTGAAAGGTATTTCAAATGTTGTAGAGGCAACCTCTAAGGAGGAGCAAATTCATGGAGATTTTGGTATTGACTTGATAAAAATTCTAAAAGAAGAAAATCCTGCATGGTTTACCGATGAGTATCATAAAAGTATACAGGAAATGTGTAAGCAAGCTTTTGAAGCAGAAAAAGAAGTTGTTGATTGGATTTTTGAAAATGGAGAGCTAGACTTTTTACCCAAAGCAGTAGTGAATGAATTTTTAAAAAATAGATTTAATAATTCCTTGGAAAGCATTGGTATTGAAAAAATATTTGATATTGATCAAAATCTAGTTTTAGAAACTGAGTGGTTTGATGATGAGATTATTGGGACAAAGCATGGAGACTTTTTTGTGAAACGTTCGATTAACTATAGTAAAAGAAGCCAAAGTATAACCAGTGATGATTTATTTTAGAATATGCAGAAAAAACTAATATCCAAAAAACAAAATAAAAATACACACGAAAATTTAATTCAAGTAAGGAAAAAATCAATGAAGAAGTTTAATCAGGATTCTGAAAAATCATTTGAATGGCTAAATGAAAATAGTAGAAAATTTCTTGCTGCCGGATACTTAGGAGAAAGCATAAGTGCAGAAGATCGTATAGCTGATATTGCAGAAAGAGCAGAACATCTTCTAGAAATGCCAGGGTTTGCCGAAAAATTTTACCATTACATGTCAGAGGGCTATTATTCACTAGCTTCTCCAGTTTGGTCAAATTTTGGAAAAGAACGTGGTTTACCAATTAGCTGTTTTGGCTCTCACGTAGACGATGATATTGGAAACATCTTATATTCCCAGTCTGAAGTTGGAATGATGTCTAAACTAGGTGGAGGAACCTCTGGATACTTCGGAAAAATCAGACATCGTGGAGCAGCAATAAAAAACAACGGAGAAGCATCGGGAGCAGTTCATATTATGAGACTCTTTGAATCTATGGTCGATGTTGTTAGTCAGGGTTCGGTTCGAAGAGGTCGTTTTTCCCCTTATTTACCTATTGATCACCCAGATATTATGGAATTCCTAGAAATTGGTACGGAGGGGAATCCGATACAGGAGTTAACTCATGGAGTTACTGTAACCAACAAATGGATGCAAGATATGATTGACGGTGACAATGAAAAGAGAACGGTTTGGGCTAAAGTTTTGCAAAGCCGCGGTGAAATGGGATATCCGTATATTTTCTTCACAGACAATGCAAATAACGGTGCGCCTGATGTTTATAAGGACAAAAATCTACCAATTTATGCAAGTAATTTATGTACTGAAATAATGTTGCCCTCAAATCATGACTGGTCTTTTGTTTGTGTTTTATCAAGTATTAATGTCTTACATTATGATAAATGGAAAGATACTGATGCTGTAGAAACTATGATTTATTTTTTAGATGCTGTAATCACAGAATTCCTTGAAAAGTTAGAGACTTATAAAAACTCTGAAGATAGAGATGACCANCAAACTTTTNTGTTTATGGAAAGAGCATATAATTTNTCAAAAGAAAATAGAGCTCTAGGAATGGGAGTATTAGGCTGGCATTCTTTACTTCAATCTAAAATGTTGCCTTTTGATAGTCAAAGNGCATATGACCTAAACAGTGAAGTTTTCAAAAATATTAAAGAGCACTCAAACAAAGCTTCTAAAGATTTNGCNGAAAAGTTNGGAGAACCAGAATTACTGAAAGGTTANGGAAGAAGAAATACNACNNTAAANGCNGTAGCTCCAACNACNTCTTCTGCATTTATTTTAGGACAAGTNTCACAGGGAATAGAGCCTGTCTGGTCTAATATTTATGTAAAGGATATTGCAAAAATNAAAACAACAATTAAAAATCCTTTTTTAATTAAACTTTTAGAAGATAAAGGAATGGACACNCCCGAAGTATGGAGACAAATACGTGATAGAGATGGNTCGGTTCANGATNTNGANTTCNTNTCNGAAAATGAAAAAGANGTTTTTAAAACATATTCTGAAATNGATCAATTANCAATNATNTANCANGCNGCNAACAGACAAAATCATATNGATCAAGGNCAATCNCTNAATATTATNATNCANCCNGACACNTCNACNAANGANATTAATAANATTCANGTTACAGCATGGAAGCTNGGGCTTAAATCTTTNTACTATCAACANAGTATGAATGCAGCTCANAAGTTTAAGCAAAAGAAAGATTGCGAAAGTTGTGAAGGATAGTTAATAAAACTTATTCAAATAAAAAAGCCTCGAAATTTAATTCGAGGCTTTTTTATTTTTAANACTATATTAATTATTCATCCTTTGGTTTNGCNGGTTTNACAGACTTGTCATATGACAGGTAATATTCCTCAATAAGGCTCATCACTTCTTTCATTAAATCCTTAGACTCTTGAAGAATACTAAAGTATAGCGCTGCATTTTTAGGACTTTTTTCTTCAGATGTTCTGGTTCTAGCTATCTGACTTTCAATTTTGTCTTCTAAAAGACCAATTGTTTTATTTTTATCTTTTAGAACAGCTTTAATTTCCTCAAATGATTTTTGTTTGAANGTGGTTGAAATAGTTTCAAACAGTCTAGACATAACCTCTTGAATTGCTAATAAGTCTCTAATTTGATTAAGGGTCAATTTACTATGATTGTTGTTAATATGCTTATGACTAATTTTGGAAACATACTCAATAGATTGAGTTATNTCTTGCAAATAACCCAGTAAATTAATATAAAAATTACTTGCTCCCAGACTAGACTCGTCTAGATTTTTAATAAAATAAAATAATTTGTCTTTTAAGCGCTCAACTTCATCTGATAGTTTAGATATTTGTTTTTTATTCTTACTTAATTCAGATAAATCATGCATAGAAAGTCCTTTTATTACATTATTGTAAATCTTACTAGACCTGCTAAGGACTTTAGAAATATTCTTAGCACTTTCGTGTATTACTCCTTGAAGTGAACTACTTTCAGCCTCAACTAAACCTTCTTCGATAACACCATTAGTTGTTACTTTTTTACCTTTAATGTAATTTCTAACAAGTAATAAGATCGCAAAGAAAATTAATACAGCAATCATTAATTCACTAATATTAATAAGGTATGCAATAGTTCCAGCTGCTGTAAATGCAATCAGTGCAGTTCCAAACCACCCAGCAATTACATTAAGCACTCCTGCAACTCTATACACAGCACTATCACTACCCCATGCTCTGTCTGCAAGAGAGGTTCCCATAGCAACCATAAATGTTACATAAGTTGTTGAAAGTGGAAGTTTNTATGATGTAGCAATTGATATTAATATTCCTGCAACCATCANNTTTACNGANGCTCTAACAACATCAAANTTGGGTCTNTCTTCTTTAGCTATTTGTTTAGTAAATGTTTCAGGTAATCTAAAACGCTCTTCAATCATATTATTCACTGAATCAGGCATTATTCTTGAAAATAAGTTAGAAGAATTAGAAGCAATTCTAACTAAACCTCTTGATAAAAAATTAGGATTAAATCTTTCATCANTACTTCCTTGATCAGATAAATCTAATTCAGTTTTAACTACTCTCTTNGCTTTTTTAGAGAACCATAATGTTAGTACCATTATCACTCCTGCACATACCAATAGGAAATTTGGCGTTGGAACTTTAGATGCTAAAACACTCATATTAAAATCGTTAGCTGCTAAACCAGATGCAATCCATGCCTCATACGATTGCCATGCTGCTATTGGCACACCAATAAAGTTAACAAGGTCATTTCCAGCAAATGCTAGAGCTAGACCAAATGTACCCACTCCAATAATTATTTTATAAATATTAAATTTAAAAAACTGAATAAAGGCATAAGAAAGTAAAGACATGAATGCCGAGGTATACATTACAATTTGAAAAACATTGTTTTCCAAGAAATCTTTAATTGTAACTCCTCCGATTAAATCAAAGCTCTCCTTTGCATAAGATGTTCCTTTAATACCCTTCATTAAAATGAAGTATGTTAGTGCAGTAAGAGCAACACCCCCAAATACGGCACCAACCCAACTGGGTTTGGAGTCAAAATTGTAGGATAATAAAAGTCTAGAAATCCACTGGACTATTGCTCCAATGGAAAATGCAACGAATACAGATAAGAGAATTCCTCCAATAATTTGTGTTGCTTTTGAAGTGTTAATATAATTAACAACATCCCCAAATGATCCATTATCCATTCCGATTTTTATTAATGCCATTGCAACTGATGCACCTAAAAGTTCAAATACAATTGATACGGTTGTAGAAGTAGGCATTCCAATTGTATTGAAAAAATCAAGTAATAATATATCGGTAATCATTACTGCCATGAAGATGATCATAATTTCATTGAAGTGGAATTCACCAGGGTTAAAAATACCCTTTCTTGCAACCTCCATCATTCCACTTGAAAAAACACATCCAATGAATATTCCAATACTCGCAACAATCATAATGGTCCTAAATGAAAGAACTTTTGAACCAAGTGCTGAATTTAAAAAGTTTACAGCATCATTACTTACCCCAACAACCAAATCAGCTACTGCAAGAGCAACTAAGGCAACCAACATTAATAAATATATATTTTCCATTAATTAATTTTTTATAATTTAAATTCAACATTAAAGAAGACCTCAAACAAATTAGTGTCTAAGTTTTCATAAGTAAAGCTTCTTGCATTTAAAGAAAACTTCACCCCATCATTGGCTTTGTATTGAGTTCCAATAATTATTAGTGAGCCATCATCATCATAGTTCCAAGAGTTTGTAGCACCATCTAAAGTATTAGAACTAATCTGATCAAATCTTGCAAAAATCTCATATTTATCATTTATAGAATATCTATTATAAATTGAAATTCCATCTAGATTGTGATTATCAATTGGAGTTTTATATGTAGTTCCGTTCTCCATTTTATTGTATTCTGCTCCGATACTATAATCTCCTGATTTATAGCCAGCAAATAATCCGATATTGTTTAAGGATTCTGATGATTCTGAAGCTTGAGTATCATAGTAAAATTTCATTTTTAATTTATCAGAAACGTCATAGATAAGATTGAATCCAATCCTTTGGTTACCATCAGCATCTTGTGGGTTTTTATATCCTTCACCATTTAAAGCAAAAATATTAGTAGTCAACTTTTCACTTAATTTTATTTCTGCATTAACTCCAAGATCTGCACTAGACCCAAATTTATTTTCATCTTGTAAAGTTTTATAGATATATCGGTATCCCCAAACTTTTTCCTGATCGTTAAATTGCTTTCCGCCAATCATACCCATGCTAAGTTTTACTTTTGAACTTAGCTTGTAATCAAGCTGAGCAATTTTGACAAAGGCAGTATAATTGCTACCTGAATCATTTTTGCCTACATCATAAGTAATTTTTGCAGAAATATTGTCATTGAATTTGTATTTATATCCTAGATATACTCGTTTTAGTTCAAAGGCACTAGTTTGGGTAACATCATCAGAAAAATCATAATTGTAATTCCAAAATACTTTGAAATGAGGCTCTCCTTTAGGTTCACTTTCGGAATTTTGAGCGAATGTAAAAAACCCAAAAAAACTAAATAATAGGATAAGTGTTTTTTGTTTCATGGTTAAATTTTATTTATTACAAATATTAAAATACAATTCGGCTCCAATGTTAACTCAATGTTAAGTTATAGTCAAATAATTATTTGCCTTTAATCGAGTAATTATAGTTTAATCTTAATATATGATGAGAAACCGGTGAATCAACTCTGACTTCTTCTTGAAGTATATATTTTATTGTTAAAGAATTTGGACCCTTTAAGTTGAGTTTTGTGCCAAATGAAAATCTATATTTTTTATAGTTCTCATCAAAATTTAAATCATCTTTTGTAAAGAACTCAATACCGATTCTAGGATCAGCTTTCCAGTCTTTAATATCGTATCTTACCTCAAATCTCGTTCTAAAAAAATCATTGTTTACAGAATCAGAAATTCCAATCTCATTCTTTCTTTGAAATTGAAGTCTCAATCGAAAATCAAATTTTTTATATTCGTATGCGCCTGTTAAAAAAGCATGATATCTATTAAATTTTTCATGGCCCTGTATATTTCCAACATCATCCAATTCGTCTATTCCTCTAAATCCAAATCCAGAGCTCAGATGGTCATTAATTTTAATTTTTGCACCAAATTCATAAAAGGATTTATTGTACGAATCACCAACAGACTTAATTCTTAATTGTCCACCGCCATAGATATCTATATTTTTTGTTAATCCATAATCAACTTCAATACTAGACCAATTTTCATATACATCTTCATTTTGAGCAACTATGGAAAGTAAGGTTCCTAAAAAAAATAATAGTGATAGTTTGATTTTCATTTCAAAATAATTTTAATTAAATATAAATGAATATTATATTATAAAAGAATTTAAAATTAAAAATGGAAATTTTAATTATTGCAATAGTTGCTTTTCTTGCTGCACTGCTAACTTTTTTTTCTGGCTTTGGTTTAGGCACCATACTAACTCCTGTTATGCTTATTTTTTTTCCAGCTGAAATTGCCATCTCACTCACTGGAATAGTTCACTTTTGCAACAATATTTTTAAGCTTTCAATTATCGGAAAACAATTTAATAAAGAGGTCCTAATTAAATTTGGAATCCCAGCTGTACTATTTGCTTTTGTTGGTTCTTATGCTTTATTCTTTATCAGCA
>NZUH01000023.1 GCA_002697255.1 Flavobacteriaceae bacterium
TCACTAGAGTTCAAAACTGCATTATCAACAGAAATTGTTCTAAGAATTGCTCCCGTTTCATAGTCTAATACTCCGTCAATAACGTTTTCACTATCGTGACATGAGAAGTTAACTATAAATAGAGAAGCAAATAATAATTTAAATATATTTTTCATAGTTTCTATTTTTATTAGTTAGCAGGATTTACTACTCCGTTATCCCAGAAGACTTGAGTATTATTATCTTGTCTTTGTAAGATATTTGGGTTAGCACTTATTTCACTTGATGGATAAGTTCCAGTTCTAGGAAATAATCCTGACTCTGCATTGTCCATTAAACCTCTTGCAAGTGTTCTTGGATGTCCAGTTCTTCTAACGAAGTTCCATGCATCATTTGCTCCACCGAACATGGCAACAAAATATTGCTCACCTAGGATATCAAGTTGATTTTTATTGTTAGGCCATCCTAAAGCATCTAAGCTTGTATCTGCATTTGCTGCAGCATCAAACTCTGCTAGTTTCATTGCGATAAAATCACTAACATCAGTTGCTGTAGCAAAATAATTTGAATCAGCATCAGCATCTACAGAAGACATGGATAAAACTTTATTGAATGAATGTTGCATTCCAATTTCCATCATCGCTCTAGCAGTTCCTGTATCACCAAGCCACATTGCAGCTTCAGCTTTCATAAAATGTACATAGGAAGATAAGTAGATTGGCCATATTCCAGATCCACCTCCACCGTTTCCTTGCCATACTGCTCCTTTGATACCTTCATTAGTTCCACCTAAAGAACCGTAGTTATCATAGTTCGGGATGTCAGGTTGGTTATCAAAACTTCCACCTGCAGGGTATACTCCAACTGCTGTTCTTGTAAAGTTGTCAGGAGGAGTTCCTTCATCATTACCATGATGTCTACCCCAGTATCCTAGGAAATTAGTACACCATCTTCCAACTAAATCACCCTGATTACCATCTGGGGTAAATTCTAAGTGAAAAGGTTGTGATTGTAATGAACATTGTAATGTTTCACCATTAGCTGTTGATTCAAAATTATTACCCCAACTTAGTGGCCAATTATATGGTCCTGCATCAAATGCATATAGCATACCAGATTGACCAGGAGTTATCCACTGCTGTCTGTAGAAGTAATATCTTCTTCTTGGATCGTCAGTTGTAACTAGTCTCTGCGCATTTCCATCTTCTTCGTTTCCTAAACCTGGATAAGCTAGAGGAACAGTTTGCCATTCGTCAAAGTCACCATCCATTAAGTCCATTAACCAAGATGATTGGTAAATGTTAGCACCAGAAGTTGTATAATCTGATTGATACCAAGGGTGACGAGTGTCTGGCTGAAGCTCTTGAGTTCCATAGCTAAATTGCATATCAGCATCAGGTGTATCAATAACTCCTGTCATAGCTAATGCTCCAGCATAATCACCGGTTGTTAGCATGGCACGCATTCTTAGTGTGTTTACTAACTTCATCCAGTTAGAAACATCTCCACCGTAGAACAAGTCATCACCACCACCAGCAGCATTCAAATATGATTCTGCTTCGTCTAGCATAGCAAGTGCAGCTGCATAAACATCAGCATCATCATCAACAGATGGAGATGGATATTCAGCCGGGTTATTAGCTTCACTCCATGGAATATCTCCTACTGAGTCAACTAAGCCCATCATTACATGTGCTGCCATAGCTTTAGAAATACCTAAATGAAAGGCTAATAAATTTTCCTCACCATTTTGGTTTTCGATAGCTTCAATGTCTGGAAGCATACCAGAGTATAAATTACCCCATGCACCACTTACCGTACCACTACCGAAGTTATTATAATAATCTCTACCACCCATATAGCTAATTCTACCTAATGCGGCACCATTATATTGCATATCCTGCATAGCACCAAGATAATTAACTTGGATAGAGTTTAATAAAAGATCTGCATCTGCAAGATCTGGAGACAATGCATTTGGATCTACAAGATCTTCTAGCTCTGTTGTTTCACATGAGTAGAACATCGTTGCTGACGCAATGACTGTCATCATTAAATATTTAAAAATTCTTTTCATAATTAATTGATTTAAACGTTATTAAAATGATGCTTTAATACTAATACCATACCTTTTTGAACTAGGTCCATTAAGGAAATCCCATCCTCTTGCGTTACCAACACCGGTACCAGCAACATTAGGATCAAAGTTAGTTGCATCAGGAACATTATAGGCATCATACCATAAGTTGAATCCTGTTGCAGTTAAAGATAATGCACCGAAAGGAGTCTTATCTAAAAACTTTTGTGGGAAAGAATATGATAAAGATAATTCTTGTAATCTAACAACTGAACCATCATAAACTGATAATTCAAGTGGACCAAACAATACATTACTAAAGTAATAAGTAGAGTTATTTATCTGTAAGTTGTTAGGAGTACCATCGTTTTTAACACCAGGAAGAATAAATGTATTCTTTCTGTCTTCTACGATACCACCACGACCAAGTAATGTAGCAACTGTTTTAGCAACAATATCACCACCAGCAGTATGGCTCAATTGCCATCCTAATGTAAAGTTTTTATACTTTAATGTGTTAATAAAGTTCATTACATAATCAGGTTCAGGATTACCAATAATAGGAGTTATAGTTCTTGATCCTTCTGTTCCTAGAGGAACTTCATTACCATTTGCATCAATTGCCATAACATCTTCTATTCCGTAATTACCTGAAGCATTTACCACATAGTTACCGTTGTCATCTCTTTCAATTCTTGTACCTACAATCACACCAAGAGGCTCACCTTCAATTGCAGCATTACCTCCTAGCCATGTAGCTGTAGACCCTCCATATACGATTTGATCATCTGCTTGTTCTGTTACAGTAGCTTCACTTTTAGTAAAGTTTACTCTAGCATTCCAGCTAAGACCATCAATATTTACAGGAAGTATTTCAAACATTTCTAAGTCAATATCCAACTCAATTCCGTTACCTTCAATCTTACCAATATTATCTTGGGTAGAAGTATAACCAGATGAAGTAGGTAGAGGCTTAAATACGATTAAATCCTTACTTGTTCTTTCAAAGTAGGAAGCATTAATTCCAATTCTGTTTTGCCATACTCTAGCGTCAACACCAAATTCTAATTCACCTAATAACTCAGGTTTTAAATCTGGGTTAGCTTGGAAGTTGCTAACAGAGTTAGTAATAATACCACCATTAAGACCACCGTTTACATTAGTACTTTGACCTACAGTGTTAACAGTAGGATATCCACTAGGGAATCCAGCTGAAGTTCCGTACCCAGCTCTAACTTTTAAATATGATAAATTATCAGATTTTAAGTCTTCATCCATTGATGTAGGTAAGAACGATACACTTGCACTTGGGTAAAACATACTATTATTTTCACTTGGCAGGTTAGAAACCCAATCGTTTCTAGCCTGAACTTGTAAGAATAAATAATCTTTATAATCAATGTCAGCACTACCAAATACACCTAATGTATTTTGAGCTCCATGATACGAAAGTGGTGTTTGATTCTCGTAATTGAAGTGTTGTATTACACCATATACAATCTGTCCAGTACTTGAAGTACCTTCACGATCATATGTTCTTCTATTTGATGTTGCTCCAACATTAAATGTTAAACCAATATCATCACTTAAATCATAACTACCATTTAAACTTACATAGTGATTATGTATAGCTACATTGTTATCCCATGTACGTAAGTAACCAAAAATTGCGTCATTAAAATTAACACCGTTTCTGTTTGAGTAATCTTTNTTTCTTTCATTATACCAGTCTAATCCATAACGGTAAGTTAAAGATAAGTTATCGTTAAATTCATAAGTTAAACTAGTTGTAGAATTTATTCTGTTAACAGTTTGACCACCTTGTGCGTTAGCAACAGACCAGTTTGGATTGATAATATCGTTACCATTTCTATAGTATATACTACCACCGTTTTCTGGAATTGTATATGGTAATCCCATTAAGTCAACATTTCTTGGTGTAAAGAATACATTACCAAAAGTTGACCATCCTAAAGTACCATTACCTCTAGATGCTGCAACAGGAGGAGACACAAATGAAGTATTACTGTAGTTCATTGAACCTTGAACAGTAAACTTGTTTGAAAGTTGCGCTCTACCACCAACTGATAAATTATTTCTTTTTAATCCATTTCCAGGTGTAAAACCTTCTTCATCTAAATTACCATAATTAACATTATAAGCAATTTTACCATCTTCAGAAGCACCTCTAATATTTATTGATGTATTAGAAACACTACCAGATCTAAAGAAGTTCTCAACACTCTTGTAAGGTTTCCAGTCGTATCTTTCACCAGTATACTGTTGATTTAATACGTTGTTTCCACCTAAAAATGCATTTAGGAAAGCTGAAGATCCATAAGGGTGTTCAACAGTTCCGTCAGGCTGAATAATTCCAGCAGGGTCATTTAAATAACCATCTACACCATCAGCAGCGAATGCAGGTCCCCAGTTACTGAAGAACCATCCAAATGATTGGTCAAATCCACCACCATATGTGTTTTGATAATCTGGCATAGAAGCCATTTCATTTACAAAATATGATTGATTAACTGTAATTTCTGTTTTCTTTGGTCCTTTTGCTTGAAGAGAACCTGATTTTGTAGTAATTACAATTACACCATTTTTACCAGCAGTTCCATATAATGTTGCTGCTGCTAATCCTTTAAGTACGTTAACACTTTCGATGTTATTAGGGTCAAGATCTAAAAATCTACTTGATCCTAAGTTTCCGCCAAGGAAACCACCTTGTGCATTTGTTTCTGTACTGTAAGGAACACCATCTACAACAAAAAGTGCTTGGTTATTACCGTTAATAGAAGTATAACCTCTAATAACAACATTAGTTGCAGATCCTGAAGTACCAGATTGACTAGTAATATTTACACCTGATGCTTTACCAGATAATACTCTAGCTACATCACCTTCAGTTCTTTGTTCCATTTCTTCACCAGCAACTTCACTCACAGCATAACCAAGAGCTTTTCTTTCTCTTGTGATACCCTGTGCAGTTACAACTACTGCTTCTAATTGTGCAACGTCTTCACTAAGTGTAACATTAATTGTGTCGGAGGATCCAACTGTTCTTGAAACAGCTGTGTATCCAACATAACTAAATGTCAATACTGCTCCCTCATCTACCATGATGCTAAAATTACCATCAAAATCAGACTGAGTTCCAGAAGATGTGCCTTGCACAACAATATTTACTCCAGCTACAGGCATTCCAGTATCGTCAGAAACTGTACCTGAAACTGCTTTGTCTTGTGCAAATGTGATCTGCACAACAAACGCTAAAATTAGCGTTAAAATTCCACTAAACTTTGTTTTCATTTTAATTATATTTGAATTAGTCCAAAAACAAAAATCATAAAATAATGTTAATAAAACAACATTTAATTGTAAAAATTTAAGTTTTTTTTATGATTTTACCTGTTACTAATCAGAAATACGTGATAAAATTAACACTCAATTTCGCATTTTTTAGGTTAAAGCTCCTTCCCAATTTATCCCCTTTGGCATAATTTACAGAAATAACACCATTTTTGGTAATTGTTGAAAATCCAAATCCTCCAGCATATATATATTCGCTAATTTGTAAAATTTTATTATTGTAATTTGCTAAATCAAAAAGCGTATATATATATATTGTGTCATTAATTAAAAAATTTAAGTTATTGTTCATTAAAATATAGCTATTAGCAAAGACACTGTTTTGATCAAAGCCTCTTATTGATTCATTTCCACCAAATCTTAATAATTCATTAGTTACAATATTTTCAGATTCGATTCTTTCGTTTAGTAATCTATTATAAACATTTAATTTTTTTGAAATTTTGGTGTTTTTTATTATTTCAATTTTTAATTTATTAATATTAGTTTTGAAATCTAACTGTGATTTCTTTCCATAACCGTAATTTATTAAAAAACTCAGCTTATTTTTATTAAACAAACTGTTTAGATTTGATAATTTATAATTTATAAATACATTAAATATTTCGCTTTTAAAATCTTTGATATATTCAGATGTATTATTGCTAACCGAATTATGGTTTTCGACACCTATCCCAGCTGTTAAGTTTTTAAATGAAACAGCAAGATTAAAAAAAAATAATTGGTTATTAAAAGTTGAATCTTTTTTAGTTAATTTAATGCCGGTATCTAAACTCAATGGTGTATTTAATACATAAGGTATTCTCAGTTTAGAATTTAAAAATCTATCTTGATTATCCTCAGCTAAAAAGTCAAAATTTATATTTTCTCCCTTATTAAACGTATTGTTTAAATTTATTTTTGCATAACCTTGTATTTTTAGTTTTTTATTTAAATTATCATTATTAAATCCTAAAAATCCATCAAATGTATTTTTCTTAACTTTTTTAATATATAGAAATAATTCCGTGGAATCTTTTGTAAATAAAATTTCCGGATCCTTTGTGCTTCTTGCAAAATTTGTTTCATTAATTAGACTTATTTTATCTGATATTTCATTAATATTAAGAGTGGAATTTTGTTTAATTCCCAAAAGATTTTTTATAAATTTTTCTGGAAAATTTTCATATCCTTTTATCGTAATTTTATCAATCCTTCTTTTTGTACCTAAATTAACCGATAATCTTGATTTTACCGAAATCGAATCCATTTTTGAAATATTCTCAAGTTTCAATTTTGCAAAAGGATACCCGGATTTAGACAGGTACTCAATTGATGAATCTAAGAAATCGGTAAGTGTTTTAAAACTAATTATATTATTTTCACTATGTTTTTTATAAATATTAATCAGATTATTATCCAACGAGTCAATATTTGAAATTTTGATATTTTTCAATCTTGGGCCTTTTGACAATTTAATCTTGTATTCAAATGAATCAGTTTTAATAAAACTCTTCACCTTTGCGTCAATAAAACCCGTTTGGATTAAATCATTCAAACTATCATTTATAGATATGATCAAATTTTTATAGCTTTTGTAATGTAAAAACTTACCATAATCATCTTGATTATAATATTCAAGTGAATAATCCTGTGATTTTACATTTTGCGTGTAAAAAAATATTACAGCAATAAAAGTGATAACTATTCTCATAAAAAATAAAAAAACTACTCAATGAAATGAACGATAAATAATTGATTTTAATGTGTTTAAACTATTTTTTTTGAAAAAGTATGAAAATTTAATAACTAACATTTGAATAATTAATTTAAATTTTTAACTTTGCGCGCCTCTTAAAATGAGAGGTGAAACAAATATTTATTTTACAGTATGCCAACTATATCGCAATTAGTAAGAAAAGGAAGAGCTAGAATTACCAAGAAAAGTAAGTCTGCTGCACTTAGTTCTTGTCCTCAAAGGAGAGGTGTTTGCACGCGTGTTTATACAACAACTCCAAAGAAGCCAAATTCAGCTATGAGAAAAGTAGCTAGGGTCAGGTTAACAAACGGAAATGAAGTTAATGCTTATATTCCTGGAGAAGGACACAATTTACAAGAACACTCAATTGTATTAGTAAGAGGCGGTAGAGTAAAAGACTTGCCTGGTGTGAGATATCACATAATTAGAGGGGCCCTTGATACTGCTGGTGTTGAAGGTAGAACCCAAAGAAGATCCAAATACGGGGCAAAAAGGCCTAAGAAATAGAAAAAATTAGATTAGAATAATATGAGAAAAAAGCAGGCAAAAAAACGTCCATTACTTCCAGATCCAAGATTCAACGACAAACTTGTAACAAGATTTGTAAATATGATGATGTTAAGCGGTAAAAAGTCTGTTGCCTTTAAAGTTTTTTATGATGCTATAGATATCATTGATTCTAAAAAATCTGACGATGAAAAATCTGCATTAGAAGTATGGAAAGATGGATTATCAAATGTAATGCCACATGTTGAGGTTAGAAGTAGAAGAGTGGGGGGTGCAACATTTCAAATACCAAGTCCCATTAGATCTGATAGAAAGATTTCAATTGCCATGAAATGGCTTATCAACTTCTCAAGAAAGAGAAATGAAAAATCAATGGCACAAAAACTTGCAGCTGAATCCTTAGCTGCCGCCAAAGAAGAAGGAGCTGCTGTTAAAAAGAAAGTTGATACTCACAAAATGGCAGAAGCTAACAAAGCATTTTCACATTTTAGATTTTAAAATATAATGGCAAGAGATTTAAAATACACAAGAAATATTGGCATTGCTGCTCACATTGATGCAGGAAAAACCACTACAACTGAAAGAATACTTTATTATACTGGAGTATCTCATAAGATAGGTGAAGTTCATGATGGTGCAGCGACTATGGATTGGATGGAGCAGGAACAAGAAAGAGGTATAACTATTACATCTGCTGCTACAACTTGTACATGGGATTTCCCAACGGATAATGGTAAGAAAACTGCAGACTCTAAAGGTTATCATTTTAATATAATTGATACTCCAGGCCACGTTGATTTTACGGTTGAAGTAAATAGATCTTTGAGAGTCCTTGACGGACTTGTATTTTTATTTAGTGCTGTTGATGGAGTTGAACCACAGTCTGAAACAAACTGGAGACTTGCAGACAATTATAAAGTCCCAAGAATTGGATTTGTTAATAAAATGGATAGACAGGGTTCTAACTTTCAAATGGTATGTAAGCAGGTAAAAGAAATGTTGGGTTCAAATGCTGTTCAGATTGTATTGCCAATTGGTGAAGAAGCTGATTTTAAAGGGGTAGTTGATCTAATTAAAAATAGAGCTATTGTTTGGCATGAAGATTCGATGGGATCAACTTTTGATATAATCGATATTCCTGATCACTTAAAGGAAGAAGCAAAGAAATATAGAGGTTTATTGATTGAAGAAGTGGCTTCTTATGATGATAACCTCTTAGAAAAGTATATGGAAGATGAAGAATCCATTACTGAAGACGAAATTCACAATGCATTACGTGCTGCTGTAATGGATATGGCAATTATTCCAATGATATGCGGTTCTGCATTTAAAAACAAAGGTGTTCAATTTCTTCTTGATGCCGTTTGTAGATATTTACCATCTCCTATTGATAAGGAAGCAATTGTAGGAACAAATCCTGATAATGATGAGGAAATTTCTAGAAAGCCATCAGTAGATGAGCCTTTTGCTGCTCTTGCATTTAAAATTGCTACTGACCCTTTTGTTGGTAGATTAGCTTTCTTTAGAGTTTACTCCGGAAAGCTTCCCGCTGGATCCTATGTGTTAAACAATAGGTCTGGAAAGAAAGAAAGAATTTCAAGAATTTATCAGATGCATTCGAATAAGCAAAATGCTATCGATGTAATTGAGGCTGGAGACATTGGTGCTGCAGTTGGTTTTAAAGATATTAAAACGGGAGATAGTTTAACAGCTGAAAAAGCTCCTATTGTTTTAGAAAGTATGGATTTTCCTGATCCTGTAATTGGTATTGCTGTTGAGGCTAAAACTAAAGCTGATGTTGATAAGCTAGGAATGGCTTTAGCAAAACTTTCAGAAGAGGATCCAACATTTACAGTGAGGACAGATGAAGCTTCTGGCCAGACTATTATTTCTGGGATGGGTGAACTTCACTTAGACATTATTGTTGACAGATTAAAGCGTGAATTTAAGGTTGAGGTTAATGAAGGTGAACCAATGGTTGAATATAAAGAAGCAATAACTTTAAAAGCCGATCACAGAGAAGTTTACAAAAAGCAATCTGGTGGTAGAGGTAAGTTTGCTGATATCGTATTTAGCGTAGAACCTGCTGAAGAAGGAAAACAAGGTTTAGAATTTATTTCTAACATCAAAGGTGGTAATGTTCCTAAAGAATTTATTCCTTCTGTTGAAAAAGGATTTAAGATGGCAATGCAAAATGGACCGTTAGCTGGATACGAAGTTGATTCACTTAAGGTCACACTTAATGATGGATCTTATCATGATGTTGATTCTGATCAGTTGTCATTTGAGCTTGCAGCAAAAATTGGCTTTAAGAATGCAGCAAAACTTGCACGTTTTGTCATTATGGAGCCAATAATGAAATTAGAAGTTTTAACACCCGAAGAAAATATGGGTGATATTGTTGGTGATTTAAATAGAAGAAGAGGTCAGGTTAATGATATGGGCGATCGTGCTGGATCTAAAGTTGTTAAAGCTGATGTGCCTCTTTCAGAAATGTTTGGGTATGTTACATCTTTGAGAACATTATCATCTGGTAGAGCTACTTCTACGATGGAATTTTCTCATTATGCAGCTACACCATCGAATATCTCTGAACAAGTAATCAAAAAAGCTAATGGATCTACTGATTCTTAATAAAATTAAAAAATGAGTCAAAAAATTAGAATAAAATTAAAATCTTATGATCATAGCTTAGTAGATAATTCTGCTGAGAAGATTGTTAAAACCGTTAAGAGTACTGGCGCGGTTGTTACAGGACCTATTCCTTTACCAACTCACAAGAAACTATTTACTGTTTTAAGATCGCCTCATGTGAATAAAAAAGCAAGAGAGCAGTTTCAATTAAGTTCTTACAAGAGATTACTAGATATATATAGTACCTCTTCTAAAACAATTGATGCGTTAATGAAGTTAGAATTGCCGAGTGGTGTTGAAGTTGAGATAAAGGTATAAGTATTTGTACTAGCCAGAGTTTTTCTGGAATAACATGTCCGGAGCGTTTCGCGAAGGAAAAATGGAGAAAAATAATTTAGGGTTAAATTATTTTGACCCTAATTTTTTAAATAATAAATGAAAAAATAATAATATGTCTGGGTTAATAGGAAAAAAAATAGGAATGACCAGTATTTTCGACGAAAGTGGAAAGAATATTCCATGTACTGTCATTCAGGCTGGTCCTTGTGTAGTTACCCAAGTCAGAACTGACGAAGTTGATGGATATAGCTCTATTCAACTAGGTTTCGATGACAAGACAGAGAAAAGCACAACCAAGGCTGCTAAAGGTCATGCGAAAAAAGCAGGTACTGCAGTAAAAACTAAGGTTGTAGAGTTTCAAGGTTTTGATCAGGATCTGAAATTGGGAGACACAGTTAGTGTAGATCATTTTGAAGAAGGTGAATTTGTTGATGTTTCTGGTATTTCAAAAGGAAAAGGTTTTCAAGGTGTTGTGAAACGTCATGGATTTGCTGGAGTGGGACAAGCTACTCATGGTCAGCATAACAGATTAAGAGCACCTGGTTCGATTGGGGCAGCTTCATATCCTGCAAGAGTTTTTAAAGGAATGAAAATGGCAGGAAGAATGGGTGGTGAAAATGTTAAAGTGTTGAATTTAAGAGTTTTAAAAGTCATGACTGATAAAAATATTTTATTAGTTAAAGGATGTGTTCCTGGCCATAATAACTCTTATGTAATAATTCAGAAATAATGAAAGTATCGATATTAGATTCAAAAGGAAAGTCTACAGGTAGAGAAGTTTCTCTTCCAAAAGACATTTATGCTATAGAGCCAAATGAACACGCTCTTTACCTAGATGTAAAACAATATTTAGCTAATCAGCGTCAAGGAACCCATAAAGCTAAAGAAAGAGCTGATATTGTAGGGAGTACAAGAAAAATCAAAAAACAAAAAGGTACCGGAACAGCTCGTGCTGGTAGTATTAAATCTGGAGTTTTTAGAGGCGGTGGAAGAATTTTTGGTCCAAGACCTAGAGATTATGAAATGAAATTAAATAAGAAGCTTAAAAAACTTGCTAGAAAATCAGCACTTACGCTAAAGGCTAAGGATAAGGCAATAACTATTGTTGAAGACTTTGATTTTAAAACTCCTAAGACAAAGAAATTCTTAGATGTACTTAAAGCATTAAAGATAGAAGACAAAAAATCATTACTGGTTTTTGGAAAAAATAATAATGTATATTTGTCATCGCGAAATTTTAAGGGATCAGATGTTGTAAGCAGTTCTGAAATAAGTACTTACAAAATATTAAATGCAAAGCAATTAGTTATGTCTGAGAGCTCATTAAATAGTATAAACGAAAATTTAAGTAAATAATTATGAGTCTTTTGATTAAACCAATTATTACGGAAAAAGCTACTAACGATAGTGAGCTAAATAATTGTTATACTTTTCACGTTCAAAAGTCAGCTAATAAAGTTGAAATAAAAAAAGCAGTTGAATCTGCATATGGTGTGAAAGTTGAAAAAGTTAGAACAATTAATGTTCGTGCTGATAGAAGTATTAGATATACCAAAGCAGGAATTCAATATGGTAAAACAAATGCCATTAAAAAAGCAATCGTTCAATTAGCTGATGGAGAGTCAATCGATTTATATGCTAACGCTTAGAAAAAAAAGATAATGTCACTAAGAAAATTAAAACCAGTAACGCCAGGACAAAGATTTAGAATAGTAAATGAATATTCTGAAATCACTACTTCTAAACCTGAAAAATCACTTCTTAAACCTCTCAAAAAAAGCGGGGGAAGAAATAATCAAGGTAGAATGACCATGAGATATAAAGGTGGTGGTCACAAAAGAAGATACAGGGTTATTGACTTTAAAAGAGATAAATTTGATGTGATGGGTGAAATATCATCTATTGAATATGATCCTAATAGATCTGCTTTTATTGCTTTAGTAACTTATTCTGATAACGAAAAAAGATATATTATCGCACAGAAAGATTTAAAAGTTGGTGATAAAGTTATTTCTGGACAATCAGTTTCCCCAAATTTAGGAAACTCAATGCCTTTAAGTGCTATCCCGTTAGGTACAGTTATTTCATGCATTGAAATGAGACCAGGTAATGGAGCAACTCTTGCTAGAAGTGCAGGATCTTACGCTCAGTTAATGGCTAGAGAAGGTAAGTTCGCTACACTCAAAATGCCGTCAGGTGAAACAAGGTTGGTATTAAGTAAATGCTTTGCTACAATTGGAGTTGTTTCAAATTCTGATCATCAATTGACTGTTTCAGGTAAAGCAGGAAGAAGTAGATGGCAGGGAAGAAGACCAAGAACAAGACCAGTAGCAATGAACCCTGTAGACCATCCAATGGGTGGTGGTGAAGGTAGAGCTTCGGGTGGCCATCCAAGATCTAGAAATGGAATTCCTGCAAAAGGATTTAGAACTAGATCTAAAACAAAAGAGAGTAATAAGTTTATTATTGAAAGAAGAAAAAAATAATTATGTCTAGATCGTTAAAAAAAGGACCTTATGTTCATTTTAAACTGAACAGAAAAGTTGAAAAAAACATACAGGATAATAAAAAAACCGTTATTAAGACTTGGTCAAGAGCAAGTATGATAACGCCTGACTTCGTTGGTCAAACAATTGCTGTACACAACGGAAGGCAATTTATTCCTGTTTATATAACTGAGAATATGGTAGGACATAAACTAGGTGAATTTTCTCCGACTAGATCTTTTAGAGGTCACGCCGGAGCAAAAAATAAGGGAAAAAAATAAAATGGCGGAAAAAACTAAAGATATGAACAAGAATTTAGCTGTTGCTAAACTAAATAATTGCCCAACTTCTCCAAGAAAAATGAGAATTGTCGCTGATTTGGTTAGAGGTAAAAATGCTGACCAAGCGTTAGATATTTTAAGGTTTAGTCAAAAAGAGGCTTCTAAAAAATTAGAAAAATTATTAATGTCGGCTATTTCAAACTGGCAAGCTAAAAATAAAGATTCAAATGTTGAAGATGCAAATTTATTTATTCATGAAATAAAGGTTGATAGTGCTTCTATGCTTAAAAGAATTAGACCTGCTCCTCAAGGAAGAGCTCATAGAATTAGAAAAAGATCTAATCATGTAACAATCGTATTAAACTCTAAAGATAATACTCAAAGTAATTAATTAAATGGGACAAAAAACAAATCCGATAGGAAATAGAATTGGAATCATCAGAGGCTGGGAATCTAACTGGTATGGTGGTAATGATTATGGTGATAAGATAGCCGAAGATCAGAAAATTAGAAAATATGTTCATGCGAGATTGGCTAAAGCTAGTATCTCAAGGGTCATTATTGAAAGAACTCTTAAGATTGTTACTATTACTATTACAACTGCTAGACCTGGAATAATTATTGGTAAGGGTGGTCAAGAGGTCGATAAATTAAAAGAAGAGTTAAAAAAGATTACTTCAAAAGATATTCAGTTAAATATATATGAAATTAAAAGGCCTGAATTAGACGCTTTTTTGGTTGCCTCAAGTGTAGCTAGACAAATTGAAAACAGAATTTCCTATAAGAGAGCTATTAAGATGGCAATTGCTGCTTCAATTAGAATGAATGCAGAAGGTATTAAGATACAGATTAGTGGTAGATTAAACGGAGCGGAGATGGCTAGAAGTGAACATTACAAAGAAGGAAGAATTCCTCTTTCTACTTTTAGAGCTGATATTGATTACGCTTTAGTAGAAGCACATACTACTTACGGAAGAATTGGGGTTAAAGTTTGGATCATGAAGGGGGAAGTATACGGCAAAAGAGATTTAAATCCTCTTGTTGGTCTTTCAAAGAAACAGGGAAAAAATAATAGAAGAAAAAGAAATTAATCAAGGATGTTACAACCGAAAAAAACTAAATATCGTAAGGTTCAAAAAGGCAGAATGAAAGGTAACTCTGGAAGAGGTCACAGACTTTCAAACGGAATGTTTGGAATTAAGTCTCTTGATTCTAACTTTTTAACCTCAAGACAAATTGAAGCTGCAAGGATTGCTGCTACAAGGTATATGAAAAGAGAAGGACAATTATGGATTAAGATTTTTCCGGACAAGCCTATTACAAAAAAGCCTCTTGAGGTCCGTATGGGTAAAGGTAAGGGTGCTGTTGAATATTGGGCTGCTGTGGTTAAGCCTGGAAGAATTTTGTTTGAAGTCGGTGGAGTTCCAATCGACGTTGCAAAAGAGGCTTTAAGACTAGCTGCGCAAAAGTTACCTGTAAAAACAAAATTTATAATTGCAAGAGATTACGAAGCATAATATATTAATATGAAGCAACAGGAAGTAATGAAATTATCAAATGATGAGCTGAAAGAACAGCTTGTCGAAAATAAAAAGAAGTATAATGAGCTAAAAATGGCTCATGCTGTATCTCCTTTGGAAAATCCAATTCAGATTAAAGCAATCAGAAAATCGATAGCAAGAATCATGACAGAATTAACCAAAAGAGATAACCAATAATTTATTCTATATGAATATGGAAAAAAGAAATTTAAGAAAAGAAAGAGTAGGAGTTGTAACTAGTAACAAAATGCAAAAGTCCATTATTGTTGCCGAAGTTAAAAAGGTTAAGCATCCTATGTACGGAAAGTTTGTTTTAAAAACTAAAAAATATGTTGCTCATGATGAAAAAAATGATTGCAATATAGGCGATAGAGTTAAAATAATGGAGACAAGACCAATTAGTAGGTCTAAATGTTGGAGATTGGTAGAAATAATTGAAAGAGCTAAATAATTATGTTACAACAAGAATCAAGATTAAAAGTTGCCGATAATACAGGAGCCAAAGAAGTCCTAAC
>NZUH01000024.1 GCA_002697255.1 Flavobacteriaceae bacterium
TTATTTTTTATCTATTAATATTGAATTATCATATCTTTATAGTATAATTTATTAATTTATAATATGAGCTTCTTTAAAAAATTATTTTCTATTTTCAAAAAAAAGAAAGATAAAGACCTGGATAAAGATGAGCAAGTTGAAGATCAGACAGAAGAATTAATAAAAGAACCAGAGACAGAACCAGAGCCAGAACCAGAGCCAGAACCAGAACCAGAACCAGAGCCAGAGCCAGAACCAGAGCCAGAACCAGAACCAGAACCAGAACCAGAGTCAGAGCCAGAACCAGAACCAGAGCCAGAACCAGAGCCAGAACCAGAGTCAGAGCTAGAACCAGAGACAGAACCAGAGCCAGAGCCAGAACTAGAGCCAGAACCAGAACCAGAACCAGAACCAGAACCAGAGTCAGAGCCAGAACCAGAGACAGAACCAGAGCCAGAACCAGAGCTAGAACCAGAGACAGAGCCAGAACCAGAACCAGAGCCAGAGCCTGAAACCCAAGGTTTTTTAAAATCTATTTTCTCAAAACAAAAAAAAGAGAACTTAAATAAGGGTTTAAAAAAATCAAATCAGTCATTCTTTTCTAAGCTTAATAAATTAGTTGTAGGAAAATCTAAGATAGACGCTGCTGTATTAGATAATTTAGAAGAAGTACTTATTTCTAGTGATATTGGAGTCAATACAACTTTAAAAATTATAGAAAAAATTGAAAAAAGAGTTTCTGAGGAGAAATATTCAAACTTAGTTGAATTAAATATTCTTTTAAAGGCAGAAATAGCTTCATTACTAATACACTCTGAGGACGAGTTAAAAACTAATCAAAAAGTATTTAAGGAAAAGCTTCATGTAATTATGGTAGTTGGAGTAAATGGTGTTGGTAAGACAACAACCATTGGTAAATTAGCGAAAAGATTTAAAAGTAGTGGTTTAAATGTTGTAATCGGAGCAGCAGATACATTTAGAGCAGCTGCAATTGATCAATTAGAAACATGGGCAAATAGGGTCAATGTTCCGATAATCAAGCAACAAATGGGTAGTGACCCAGCATCTGTAGCTTTTGACACCCTAAGTTATGCGAAATCAAATAATGCTGATGTAGTTTTAATTGATACAGCTGGGAGATTACATAATAAGGTAAATTTAATGAACGAACTTTCCAAAATAAAAAGAGTAATGGATAAGGTAGTAGATAATGCTCCTCATGATGTTATGCTGGTTCTTGACGGGTCTACTGGTCAGAATGCGTTTATTCAGGCAAAAGAATTTACCAACGCAACTGAAGTTACCTCTTTGGCAATAACTAAGCTTGACGGAACCGCTAAAGGTGGTGTTGTAATTGGCATAAGTGATGAGTTCAAGATACCGGTAAAATATATTGGAGTGGGTGAGGGTGTGGACGATTTACAGGACTTTAATAAACTTGAGTTTGTTGATTCATTTTTTGATTAGGATTTGAGAACAAAATATTCAGATAAAAACAAGATTAATGTAATAACCTTAGGTTGTAGCAAAAACGTATACGACTCAGAGGTGCTTATGGGGCAGTTAAAATCAAATAATAAAAATGTTGTTCATGAAAAAGACGGTAATATTGTTGTTATTAATACATGTGGTTTTATTGATAATGCCAAACAGCAAAGTATTGATACAATTCTTGAAAATGTAAAGAAAAAAAATAATGGTGAAATTGATAAAGTTTTTGTCACTGGTTGCTTGAGTGAAAGATATAAGCCTGATTTAATTAAAGAAATTCCTGATGTAGACGAATATTTTGGCACAACTGAAATGCCTTCTTTACTCAAGCATTTGGGAGCAGACTATAAAAATGAATTAATTGGGGAACGCCTTTTAACAACCCCTAAAAACTATGCATATTTGAAAATTTCCGAAGGATGTGATAGACCTTGTAGTTTCTGTGCTATTCCTTTAATGCGAGGCAAACACAAAAGTGTGTCGATAGAGGATTTAATTAAAGAAGCAACTCTTTTGGCAAATAAGGGAATCAAAGAATTAATTTTAATTGCTCAAGATTCTACATATTATGGCTTAGATTTATACAAAAAGAGAGCTCTTTCTGATTTACTGAAAGAGTTGGTAAAAGTTAATGGAATCGAATGGATTCGATTACATTATGCATTTCCTAATGGATTTCCGTTAGATGTTCTAGATACCATAAAGAAAGAACCTAAAATTTGTAATTATATAGATATTCCTTTGCAACATATCTCAGATAAAATTTTAAAATCAATGAAACGAGGTTCTTCGATGNAAAAAATAAATAAACTTCTACATGATTTCAGAAAAATTGTCCCTGGAATTGCTATCAGGACTACGCTAATAGTAGGTTATCCAGGTGAAACAAAAGAAGATTTTGAAATTCTTAAACAATGGGTTAAGGACATGAAATTTGATAGGTTAGGATGTTTTACATATTCTCACGAAGAAAATACAGGAGCATATGACTTGGAGGATAATATACCGCAAAAAACTAAAAATGAAAGATTAAATGAGATCATGGAGATACAATCTCAAATATCTTGGCAATTAAATCAAGCCAAAATTGGAAAAACTTTTAAGGTTTTAATTGACAGGAAAAGAGGAGAATACTATGTTGGAAGAACACAATTTGATTCTCCAGATGTAGACAATGAAGTATTGATAAATGCTAAATCAAACTTTATAAGAGTAGGTGAATATGTAAATGCTAAAATTACTGAAGCATCAGACTTTGACTTATATGCTGAAGTTAATTAATATAAAAAACAGAATTTACTAAAAACATTTTTCCGTTTTCCCAGAAGCTTCTAAACATTACATTATCTACAAGATAAACTATATTTCCTCTACCAATTTTTTCATGACCAAAAATTAGTGAATTTTTAAATTTAGTTTTGATCTTGTCTCCAACAAAGCCTATTATATTATCTTTTAAATTTTCAATTTTTCCAACATTATATCCGTTATCTAATAATTCATAAGTGCTAGTTGATGTTTTAAGGGAATAATATTCTTTATCATAGCCAAAAGCTAATGGATGAGTTTCGTCTATTTTTACTTTGAAAATTGCTCCCGCGAGGTAATTTTGAATATTATTTCTANAAACATCCTCAAAATTAACTTTTTCTTTTTTAGATTCTTTTTCTTTTTTAGATTTCACAGAAAATCCTTCTTTATCAGAGAAAATTTTAATTGCATTTTCAAAAGCAATAATATTACCTCCTTTATTAATCCAACTTTTGATTTTAATTAAATTACTTTNATTCCCGATTGAGCCATAATATCCATCAGGTATTATTAANACATCAAATTCATCTAATGAAACTCTTTTAAAATCTTTAATATTTATATGTGTTAATGGATATCTTAATTCTTGTTCAAAAAAGTGCCAAATGGATCCGTAATTTAAAGACGAAACTGANTTTTGATTATCATCACCAGAAAGAATCGCAATTTTTTTATTTTTAATTAGTTTCACTGAATCAGAGCCTAAATCTGGTCCAGAAATAGAAATTCCAGAATAAATTGAGGATAACTTAATATTAAAATTTTTAGCTTCCTTAAACAAAATATCCTCAAAATCTTCAATGATTTGATCTCCTTTATAAATTATCATTGATCCTTTTGATAGAAATAATTCTCCTGTTTGGATATCTTTTTTATTATATCTGACTTTTATATTGTTGATGAGTAATGAAGATAAAAATTTAGCATCGTCAATTTCATTCCATACGGATGCATAAGCAATTGCATTCTTGTCAATTGAATTGACTTTGGCATTTATTTTATAATCGAATTTTTCAACTTCCTTCTCAGTTAAATATGCATTTAATCCATATACATAGGGTAAGCTCCAAGCGGTAATGTCATATGTAACAGAATCACTAAGCTTTGTGGTCCTTTCAAATAGTACATCAACAAGTTTTCTTCTTGATTGAGAAGTTGGAACTACGATATCTGTTTGTTTAGTTGTGTAGGAAACAGATTTATTTTCATTATAACTAAATGCATTAATTTTTTGTTTTTTAGTGGAAAAGAAATCAATTTTATGTTTTTTTAGGAATTTTCCAAGTTTTTCAATCTTATCATTATCTCCACTTAAAATATAATTTCTCGCTTTTTTATCATTATATCTAAAAAATTTAACAAACTCATTATTGAGTTTTTTTGCATTCAAGGATGAGGTTTCCACTGTAGAAATTCCAGATATTGTGTGATGTTCAATCCTATCTACAAGTGTTAAATTCTTGCCTTCAGAATTTATTATACCCAGTCCTGCAATTCCTCCACCAGCTTGTTCATAAGTCATCCCGATAGCTCCCAAATATGTCGGGTAGGTATCACCATAGCTAGGATATAATAAATCAAAAAATTCTTTTGTAAAATATAGCCAACCATTTTTGTCAAAATACTTAGCATTATTATTACCTATCATTGCTTGAAAATCTCTTTGCCATCCAGTTATAACTTCGTGATATGGTTCAGCTGCAGGGGCAAAATAATAAGGTTCGTCTATACCTTGTTCATGAAAATCAACATGAACATGTGGTAACCATTTTTGATACTCTTTTAATCTAAGTTCAGATTCTATTTGGGTTAACCATGCCCAATCCCTGTTAAGGTCAAATAAATAGTGGTTTGCTCGTCCGCCAGGCCATGGCTCTCTATGTTCTCTTGAAATCTTATTTGTTGTATACGGAATAGTTCTCATTTGGTTATACCAATTTGCATACCTATCTCTTCCATCTGGGTTTAGACATGGGTCTATAATTACAATTGTATTTTCTAATAAATCATAATTTTTGGTAAGTAAATTAAATAAGGTTTGCATTGATGCTTCTATAGAAGAAGATTCGTTTCCATGAACATTGTAGCTGAGCCATACAATTGCTTTGTCGTTTAATTTAGATGGTTTTTCTTCAAGTACTTCTAAATTTGCTAATCTTATTTTTTCTATTTCATTAATATTTTTTTTTGAGGATAAAACAGCATACATTAAGGGTCTTCTTTCATAAGTTTCACCATAATATTTTAATATTACATTTTCATCCATTTTTTCTGAAACATATTCAAAATAATCAACAACTTGATTATGCCTTGAAAATTCTGTTCCAATTTCATATCCTAAAAACTCACTTGGAGATTTTAAGTTTTGAGCAATTGAAATAAATGATATCAGATAAATTGCAAAAAAGTGTAATAATAGTCTCATAATAATTTAATTAACGTCAAGTAAGCAAATATAGAAATAAAACTAATTATATAATCTATTTGTATTTTAGCAGTTATGTATATTTGCTTTATATGACTTGGAAGAGTATTGAATATAATAAGACTAAATTATTTAGTAAGTTATTTTTAGATTACATATCAAAAAAAACTCATTTTTCTGATTTGATTTCTGATTTTCCGTCTATTGATAATTTCAAAAATCAAATCAAATTAAAATCTGATAATTATGATAATTCTCAAAGAAAAGAATTAGTTAGAGTTATAAAACATCAATACAAAGGAATTAACTTAAAAAATGTTCAAATAAATAATATTGACAGCTTGTTGAAGGATAACACCTTTACTATAACGACAGGTCATCAGTTAAATCTTTTAACAGGTCCTTTATATTTTATTTATAAAATTATTTCCGTAATTAATTTATCGGAGTCTTTAAATAAAAAATATAAAAAATATAATTTTGTTCCTATTTATTGGATGGCTTCGGAAGACCATGATTTCAAGGAAATTAATAACTTTTCGGTTCAAGGAAAAAAATTTGAATGGGATTCAGATCAAACCGGTATGGTTGGAGATTTTAAATTAAATAATTTCAAAAATATTTTGGAGGATTTCGAGAATCACATGATAAATTCTGCTTATGGTAAAGAATTATGTACAATGGTTAAAAAAGCTTATTCGAGCTCAAATAATCTTGCTGATGCAACAAGGATCTTTGTAAATAAAATATTTCAGGAGTTTGGATTAATTATAATTGACGCTAATAATTCTAAATTAAAGCATTTATTTAAGAAAATAATTATTAGCGAAGTCAAAAATAATATTATTAAAAATTATTCAAAAGAATCAATAAAAAAATTAAAAGATTTGAATTATAAAATTCAAGCCTCACCAAGAGATATAAATCTTTTTTATATTAAAGAAAATAAGAGGGAGAGATTAATAAATAAAGGTGATTTGTACACAACTGAAAATAATCTAAAATTTTGGACATCTGAACAAATTATTAAAGAAATCAACGAATTTCCAGAAAATTTTTCCCCAAATGTTCTTTTGAGGCCTTTATATCAAGAACATATATTGCCAAATTTATGCTATATAGGAGGTCCAGCTGAAATTTCTTATTGGTTAGAGTTAAAGAAAGTTTTTGAAAAACAAAAGCTGATTTTTCCTCTTTTACTATTTAGATGTTCTGCACTAATAATAAGTAAAAAAACAAGAAGTAAACTTGAAAAATATGATATTAAAATTGAAGATATTTTTTTGAGCAATCAAAATTTAAAAAATAAACTAACAAAAAAATTTTCAAAACATAAATTAAATTTTTCTGATTTAAAACATCAATTGAATCAACAGTTTTCAAAATTAAGGGAGATTTCTAAAAAGACCGATAAATCCTTTGTTGGAGCGTTAAATGCTCAGGAAAAAAAACAATTTAACGGCTTAGAAAAGCTAAAAAAAAGATTGCTTAAGTCTGAACAAATAATACATGACAATAAAATATCTAAAATACTTAATTTGGTTAATGAAATATTTCCTGATGGCAATCTGCAAGAAAGAAATATAAACTTTTCAAATTTTTATAAAAACGAAGGCAAAGATTTAATCATTAGAATTAAAAATAATCTAAATCCAATGGATCATAAATTTACTTTAATTGAAATTTAGTAATTATATAATTCTATTTTTTTTATTTAAGAAATCAATTTCTATTTTTACACATGCAAAATAGCGTACTTATACTTGATTTTGGTTCTCAATATACTCAGCTAATTGCTCGAAGGGTTAGAGAATTAAATGTTTATTGTGAAATTTATCCTTTTAATAAAATTCCAAAAGATTTATCACTTTATGGTGCGTTAATTCTTTCGGGTAGTCCTCATTCTGTTAGAGAAAAAAATTCCCCGAGAATTGATTTAAATAACTTGCTAAGTCTTTTCCCAACTCTAGCTATTTGTTATGGCGCTCAACTAATAGCTCAAGAATTAGGAGGTAGAGTTGATGAGTCTAATATCAGGGAATATGGTCGTGCAAGTTTAACCATTGTAAATAAAAATAATCTTTTATTTGGTGGAATTGCAGACAATACTCAGGTATGGATGAGTCATAGTGATACAATAAAAGAATTACCTAAAGATTCTATACTTTTAGCTAGTACAAATGATGTAGATAATGTTGCATATAGTATAAATAATAGAACTTTTTGTTTACAGTTTCACCCTGAAGTTTACCATACAAAAAAGGGATTAAATATTCTACAAAATTTTTTAATAAAAATATGTAATTTAGATCAGTCCTGGACTCCAGATTCATTTGTCAAAAAAACTATTGAGGATTTAAGATCTAAAATTGGTAAGGATAAGGTTATTTTAGGTTTATCAGGTGGTGTGGATTCTTCCGTAGCTGCTATCCTTTTGCACAAAGCTATTGGGAATAATTTGCATTGCATCTTTGTTAATAATGGTTTACTTAGAAAAAATGAGTATAATAACGTCTTAGAACAGTACAATGAGATGAATCTTAACATTAAAGGTGTAGATTATTCACAAAAATTTTATAAAGAACTTAGAGGTGTATTTGACCCTGAAATGAAAAGAAAAATAATTGGCAGATTATTTATAGAATCTTTTGATAATGAATCTAATAAAATTAAAAATGTAAAATGGTTAGCTCAGGGTACAATCTATCCAGATGTAATTGAAAGCATTTCTGCAACTGGAGGCCCTTCAGCTACAATTAAAAGTCATCATAATGTTGGTGGACTTCCTGATTTTATGAAATTACAAGTTATTGAGCCGTTAAAATTATTATTTAAGGACGAGGTTAGAAGAGTTGGCGCCTCCTTAAATATAGATAAAAATATTTTGGCTAGACATCCTTTTCCAGGCCCCGGATTAGCCATAAGAATATTAGGAGAAATTGAAGAGAATAGTGTAAAAATGTTACAAGAAGTTGACGATATTTTTATTAACGGCTTAAAAGATGAGGGCTTATATGATGAAGTATGGCAAGCTGGAGCTATTTTGTTGCCTGTAAAAAGTGTTGGTGTTATGGGAGATGAAAGAACATATGAGAAATGTATTGCATTAAGAGCTGTTGAAAGTACTGATGGTATGACTGCTGACTGGGTTAATTTACCATATAAATTCTTACAAGATATTTCAAATAAAATCATAAATAGAGTAAAAGGTGTTAATAGAGTAGTTTATGATATAAGTTCTAAACCTCCTGCAACAATTGAATGGGAATAAAATTTAAAATTATGTCAAAAATTACACATTATTTAATTTTTTTAATTTTTACATTAAATATAGCTTCACAGGAACTTACTGTAATGTTAATTGATAATGAAATTTCTGTAAAAGATTTTATCATTGAAAATAATATTCATCCTGACGACTTTTTTATAATTAACCCTCGTTTTACAAATGATAGGTTCAACTACATTATTTCTGACTTAGATAAAATAATTTTAGTTGATGATGAGATCAACATGATTAATAATATTGATTTTTCAAAAAATGAAATTGAATTTATTTCACATAAAATCAGAAAAAATGAAAGTCTATTTGATATTTCAAGAATTTATGGGATAAGCGAAGAATCAGTTTTATTATTTAACAGTAAAGTTGAAATAAAAAAAAATAATCTTCTTAGGATTCCTAAAAACTTGAATCTGGAAGGAAGAAGTAATAGCATTTTTAAAAAATATATAATTAAAATAGACGAACGTATTTGGGATATAGCTTTTAAATACAATATCAATATAAACTTTTTAAAAAAAATCAACCCTGAGATTAACAATTATTTAAGTGCAGGTCAGAAAATTGCTGTTCCAAATATATCAAAAGATAAATTGAATTTATATTTTGATGATAATGTCAAAAAGTTTAAAATTTTAAAGGATATAAGTATTTCAGAATTAGAAAATAATTTCCAGATTAATGATAGTTCAATATTTATTTTAAATTTAGATTTAAAAAGTCAAGAATTAAAATACGGAGACATAATTTTTGCTCCTAAAAATATAAAATCTAATAGCTACATCATCAAAGTAGAAGACAATAAATTCTCTTTGACTAATGACATCAATAATTTTGATGAAAAAAAAATTGCATTAATTCTTCCGTTCAGAACAAATAATTTTAATTCTGAAAATTCTGAAATTTATAAATCTATTATAAAAAACGACAAATTATTAAATATATCTCTTGACTTTTTGTTTGGTGTTGAGATGGCGTTAGATTCATTTTCAAATTTAGGAGTTAATTTAAAAATGGATGTTTTTGATAGTCATAATGATATAAATCAAATAGACGATATTGTTTCAAATAATAAATTTGAAAGTTATGATTTTGTTATTGGCCCAGTTTCTGAAAAGCTATTTGATTATTTTGTTAAATTAACTGAAGATATAAAAATACCTGTAATAAGACCTCTGTCAAAAAAATTAAATAAAAATAATAGAATAATTAATACAATTCCTGATGATTCAATTTTTTATAACAGAATTATTTCTTTTGTTAAGAATGATAATTCACCATCTTCTAAATTTATAATTTCAGATTTGAATAGTGTGGATATTAGTAATAGTATTAAAAAATCTTTTCCAAGTGCAATACAGATTTATTCCAAACTCGATAAAAATGGTGACGATTCTAAATCAATTTCTTATGAGGATTTAAAATTTAAAATTAAAGAAGGGAAGAATTATATTTTTTTAGAATCAAAAGAACAGTCATTTATATCTAATGTTTCAAGCCTTTTAAATTCTTTAATCTCTGATAAACGTGAAATAATCTTAGTTACAACTGATAAAAATAGTTCATTTGAAGGGATAAATATTTCTAATATTCATTTTTCAAATTTAAAATTTCACTATCCTTCAACTAACAGATCATATTCTGATTTTGATGATAGTCATTTTGTGCAAAAATTTATTTCAAAATATAATTATTTTCCTAATAAATATTCTTTTAGAGGGTTTGATTTAGTTTATGACCTATTGCTTAGAATTAGTAATGGTGAAATAAATAACAAAAATATTTTAGGTGTTGAGAATTTAAATTTTGAAAACAAATTTAAGTATATAAGGAGTGATTCCGGTTCATTTGATAATATTGGTATGTTTTTAATGAAATATGAGGACATGAATATTAAAGAAGTTGTTCAGGATTATTAAAATCAATCATAATTTCTGTCTTTAGTCTTTATTAATTCATTAAATTTGTTTGCGTTTAAAGCGCGTTATGTCTTCACAGGTTAAATATATTTTTGTTACAGGCGGTGTAAGCTCTTCACTAGGAAAGGGTATAATAGCTGCATCACTAGCTAAGTTGTTACAAGCTCAGGGATATAAAACAACAATACAGAAGTTGGATCCTTATATAAATGTTGATCCTGGAACTTTAAATCCATATGAGCATGGCGAATGTTATGTTACTAATGATGGAGCCGAAACTGACCTTGATTTAGGTCACTATGAGAGATTTTTAAATGTGCCAACTTCACAGGCAAATAATATTACTACTGGAAGAATATATCAAAGTGTTATAAGTAAAGAAAGGAAGGGAGAATATTTAGGTAAGACAGTTCAAGTTATCCCCCATATTACTGATGAAATTAAACAAAACATTAAATTTCTTTCAGAGCAAAATAAATACGATATAATAATTACTGAGATCGGAGGTACTGTTGGGGATATAGAATCCTTGCCTTACATTGAAGCATTAAGACAATTGAGATGGGAGATGGGAGAGGAAAATCTGATTGTTATTCATCTAACTTTAATTCCATATTTATCTGCAGCTAAAGAATTAAAAACTAAGCCAACCCAACATAGTGTAAAAACCTTGATGGAAAGTGGAGTACAAGCTGACATACTAGTTTGTAGAACTGAACATGAACTTAGACAAGGTATTAGAGAAAAACTAGCTAGATTTTGTAATGTAAATTCAGATTGTGTAATACAATCTCTTGATGTAAATACTATATATGATGTTCCTAACTACATGTACAGAGAAGGGCTTGATAAAGTAGTGCTTAAAAAATTAAAACTTGAATATAGCGAACCAAACTTAAAATCATGGAATCTTTTTTTAGAGAGATATAAAAACCCTAAGGGTTCTGTAAAAATAGGATTAATCGGAAAGTATATTGAACTACAAGATTCATACAAATCAATTTTAGAATCCTTTATTCATGCTGGAGCAATTAATGAGGTGGGGGTAGAGGTTGTTCCAGTGCATTCTGAACACTTAAATTCAGGCAATGTTCATGAAAAGTTAAGATTTTTTGATGGTGTTTTGGTAGCTCCTGGTTTTGGAGAACGTGGAGTTGAAGGAAAAATTGAAGCTATAAAATACGTAAGATTAAACAGAATTCCTTTTTTTGGTATTTGTTATGGAATGCAAATGGCAGTTATTGAATATTCAAGAAATGTATTAAATTTTTCAGATGCAAATTCAACTGAAGTTAACCCAAACACAAAATATCCGGTTATAGATTTAATGGAAAATCAAAAGAATATAATAAATAAGGGAGGTACAATGAGATTAGGTACATGGGAATGTAGTCTTAAAGAAAATTCTCTTTGTCATAGTATTTATGAATCAAATAAAATTAATGAAAGACATAGGCATAGGTATGAGTTGAATAATAAATATCTAAGTAAGTTACAGGATAATGGTTTAATTGCTTCTGGAATTAATGATGAAACAAATTTAGTAGAGGTCGTTGAAATTAAAGATCATCCATGGTTTGTTGGAGTACAATATCATCCTGAGTACCAAAGCACTGTTTCATCACCTCATCCATTATTTGTATCTTTCATCAAAGCTGCTATAAAAAATAATATTTAAAATATGGAAGATAATAAAATTGACATTAATTCATTAATAGGTTTTTTTCTTATTGGCTTTATTTTTATAGGTTGGCTCTGGCTAAATCCACCTCCACCCGCCCAAGAAAATGTCAATTCTGAAATTACCAGTACAATAAATGTAAAAACAGAATCTGATAATGAAGAGTTAGCGGATGTTCTGTCTCAATCTACAGTTGCAAAAAATGAAAACGATAATATAAACTCATTAACCTCAACAAAATCAGTTGATGACAAAAAGATAAAATTTGAAACTAGTAAATTCTTAATTGAATTTTCAGCTATTGGAGGTCAAATTTCATCTCTAAAATTAAAAGAACATTTGAACTATTTAGGTAATTATGTAAGTTTAATAAATGCGAATAATTCAACTTTTGATTTGGATTTTACAACAAATACTGGAAAATTATTTAATACTAAAAATCAGTTTTTTGTTCCGACTCTCACAGAAAATGGATCAGAAAAAATTGTTCAAATGAAACTTACTGTTTCAGATGATGTTTTCTTAAAATACACCTATACATTTAATGATGATGATTATTTAATTAATCTAGATGTAAAATCAAACGGATTTAAAAATATATTAGACACCAGTAAAGATTATAATTTAGTTTGGGAGTTAGATGCAATCAGAAATTCCAAGAGTATAGATTACGAAAACAGATATTCATACTTAACTTATTACCATGATGATGATAAAATAGATTATTTGGCTATTAGTGGTGAAGATGAAGATGATGAGGAAAGTGTAAATTGGATTTCATACAAACAGCATTTTTTTAGCTCTGTATTAATACCCCAGAATATCCCTTTTAAATCTGTCAGTTTTAAATCTGAAAATTTGGTAGAAGATAATTCTACAGATACTTTGAATTTAAAGAAATTTACATCTAAAATCCCGTTTGATTACATCAATAATGAATTTGATAATTCTTTTAATTTTTATTTTGGTCCAAACCAATTTTCGCAATTAAAATCTTACGAAATAGGTTTGGAAGAAAGTGTAGATTTTGGTTGGGGTATTTTTGGTTTTATTAACAAAAATATTTTTGTTCCACTATATAAATTTTTAAGTGAAATTTTTCCTTTTGGTATTGCGATTATTTTTATGACAATAATTGTCAGAATATGTATGGCACCATTACTTTATAAATCCTATTTATCTCAAGCAAAAATGAAAATTTTAAGGCCAGAGATAAATGAAATTAATAAAAAATTTAAAGACAACGCTATGAAAAGACAACAGGAAACTATGGCTTTTTACAGGAAAGCTGGAGCAAGCCCGATGAGTGGTTGTTTGCCAGGCATGTTGCAAATCCCTGTCTTTTATGCTTTATTTATGTTCTTTCCATCTGCTTTTGATTTAAGACAAAAGAGTTTCTTGTGGGCAGAAGACTTATCAGCATATGATAGTATACTTGATTTTGGTTTCTACATTCCTTTATATGGTGACCATGTTAGTTTATTTCCAATTTTAGCATCTATATCTATATTCTTTTATATGAAAATGACTACTGGTCAGCAGATGGCTTCTCAACCTCCCCCGCAAGAAGGTATGCCTGATATGACTAAAATGATGAAGTATATGATATATTTTGCTCCTATAATGATGATGGTGTTTTTTAATAACTATTCAAGTGGTTTGAGCCTATACTATTTTATTTCAAATCTTCTTTCAATTGCTGTCATGTATACCATCAAAAATTTTATTCTTGATGAACAAAAAATTAGAGAACAAATTCAGTTTAATAAATCGCAACCTGTCAAGCCTCCTAGTAGATTTCAAAGAAGGATGCAAGCTGTAATGGAGGAGGCTGAAAGGCAAAAGAAAAATAAGTAACTCTTAATTTAATCGTAAATAATAATTAGAATTGAAGAAAATAATAACAATAGGTGCTAGTAGCTCGTCTAACTCAATTAACAGAAAATTAGCAAATTACGCTGCAAATTTGATCTCTGTTAATAAAGAAACAGCTGAATTAGATCTAAGGCTTTATGAAATGCCTATCTATAGTGAAGATTTACATAGATCGTCTGGAATTCCTAAAAAAGCACTTGAATTCAAAAAAAAGATTTCGAATTCTGACGCATTAATTATTTCTTTAGCCGAACATAACGGTTCATATACAGCTGCATTTAAAAACATTTATGATTGGATATCAGTAATAGAAGCTGATGTGTGGTGTAGTAAACCAATATTATTACTATCTGCCTCAACAGGTGCAAGAGGTGGTAAAACAGTTCTTGAAACCGCTTATAACAGGTTTTCCAGAAATTATAAATATGAAATTCCTTTCTTTTCACTTCCCAGCTTTAATGATAATTTTGATTCTGTTGATGGAATTATTGATGTTAGACTCAATCAAGATTTTCAATCGGTTTTAATAGATTTTGAGAACATATTAAATGGAGATTAATTTTTATCCATCTGATAAGCAAGCTTCTGGCAACTTTAATTTTGGTGAAATGCTTGAAAAAAAGCAATTGAATTTCCTTAATATCACGGACAATTAAGACCTTATACTAATTAACATCTTAATTGTTAACTTTACAATGTGAAAAAAGTTATTGTTGCTCTTTCTGGAGGAGTTGATTCAAGTGTTAGTGCATTGTTGTTAAAACAGCAAGGATATGAAGTTATTGGACTTTTTATGAAGAACTGGCACGATGAAGGTGTAACTATCTCTGACGAGTGTCCTTGGTTAGATGATAGCAATGATGCAATGTTGGTAGCAGATAAATTAGGTATTCCTTTTCAGACAATTGATTTAAGCAAAGAATATCATTCAAGAATTATTGATTACATGTTTTACGAATACGAGAATGGTAGAACTCCGAATCCAGATGTGCTTTGTAATCGTGAGATTAAATTTGACATCTTTTTGGATATAGCACTTAATCTCGGTGCAGATTATATTGCCACTGGTCACTATTGTCAGATAGATAAAATTAATAAGAATAATAAAGAAATATACAGGTTATTAGCTGGTGTTGACGATAATAAAGATCAATCTTATTTTTTATGTCAACTAAATCAAAACCAACTAGCTAAAGCTATTTTTCCGATCGGACATCTAACAAAGTCTCAAGTAAGAGATATTGCAAAAAAAAGTAATTTAATTACTGCTAATAAAAAAGATTCTCAGGGACTTTGTTTTGTGGGAAAAGTAAAATTACCCGACTTTCTTAGAATGAGACTAACCCCTAAAATAGGCAAAGTTATTTTAATCAATAAAGATTTTAATGACTTGAAAAGAGAAAAAAACAAATTTAGATCTAAAAAAGACTATCTTTCATACTTGAGTTCGCCATCCTCTTTTTCTTCAGATGATGGAGAAGTTATCGGAGAACATCAAGGCTCGTATTACTTTACTGTTGGTCAAAGGAAAGGACTTAATATAGGCGGATTTAAGAATCCTCTCTTTGTGATTGAAAAAGATGTTAAAAATAATATTGTATATGTAGGTATGGGAGATAAACATCCAGGACTTTATAAAAAAGCTTTATTTGTAGACTTTAATGAAATAAATTGGATAAGAGAAGATTTATCTATAGATGAAGGCGATCAATTAGATATTTTATTTAGAATTAGATATAGACAGCCATTACAAAAGGGGAAAATTTATTTATTTAAAGAGGGGCTATTTATAGAATTTAGCTCTCCTTTATCCTCAGTTTCAAGTGGGCAATTTGTTAGTTGGTATATCAAAAATGAATTAATTGGATCAGGAATTATAAATTAATCATTCTTGCTAACTACAAATAATCCATTTTGAATATCGCTGATTATAATGTTTTCACTTGACATGTAAGGATAGACACTCCAAACTCCTCTAAAACCAATACTATTATCCTCAGGATATGTGTCAAAAAACCCTATCTCAGTCATTATTTTGGAATCAATTCCACTAATATCTATTTCTCTCATACCTGCCTTATAATTTGAAAGAAAGTAACTATCACCCTTTACATATCCGTTATGATCAATTGCTTGAGTCGGGCCAAAATATTCAAAACTTAAAAAGGGATTATCTAAATCAGAAAGATCAAATATAAGACTTCGTGTATTAAAATTATGGTTAATTTCATCAACTTCATCACCAACAATAAAGTATTTAAAATTATCTGTAAACCATCCTTGATGCGTATAGCTAACATTAACATAATCAATTGATGAAATCGTATAAGGATTAGACTTATCGGAAACATCTGCAATAACCAATTTGTTTTCATTACTCCCAATAAAGATTTCTTTTCCTATGTAATCTGCATCAGGACCATTATAGTTCACAACTTGTGCATCATGTGTATATCCTTCATCCTCAAATCCACCTACTAAAAATGGGGAGGTAGGATTTTGAATATTTATAAATATAGGTCCTCCGTTAAAAATTCCACCATGATGATGTCCTGGATCTCTGTTAAACAAACCTCTATTGTCATCTTGGTTTCCAACAGGATACGCATAACCAGATTCTTCATTTATAACAATATTATGTGCTCTCCCAAACTCTGAAAACAATATATCTTCAGTGAATTGAACGGGAAAATCTTCTAAACTCCTTAATCTTGTTAGGTCAAAAATTTGCATTCCATGGCCAGCTGCTTCACTTACAATATATGCATGATTTTGAAATACTTTAATATCTCTCCATGAACTATTCACGGTAGAGGTTGGTAATACACCTAAAACAATTAAATTATCAGGATCGCTCATGTCAACAAATGCAGTATGAGATGACAATCCAACAATTGCATATTCGTTATTATTCAATGGATCAGTCCAACCCCATGAATCATTAACTCTTATATTATTACTATCTCCAATATGTGGACTTAGGTCTTGGATAGACAGATAACCAATCAAGTTATAATTGTTACAAGGGTAAATTCCAGCAAAACCGTTTACGCAATTCAATGATGTAAAATCCACTAAATCACAATCATCTCCAATTCCATCTCCATCACTATCTTGTTGATTTGGATTTGAAACTAAAGGACAATTATCATATTCATCCAATAAACCGTCTTGATCTAAGTCAGAACAAATATCTCCTATTCCATCACCATTTGTATCAGACTGATCGGGGTTAGATATATTAGGGCAGTTATCAATTGTATCAAAATACCCATCATTATCATTATCTGAATAAAATTGATCGATAGATTCATTTTGACATCCTAAAAATATTGTCAAAATAAATAATAAAAAATAATTGTTAAAATGGAATTTAAATTTCATAATTTATATTTTATATAAAAAAAAATAATATAATCTATAAAGTTATTGAAAAATAATATCAGTTTATTGTTAAAAAATCATTTATTCCATATTTTCCATGATTCTTCTGCCTGAATTTCTAACATTTCTAATCCATTTTTGATTTTACAACCCATTTCTAATCCATTCTTTAAAAATTTGGTTTTTTCTGGGTTATAAACCAAATCGTACAACATATTATTTTTTGACAGAAATTCATATGGAATTTTTGGAAATTCCTCAATTTCAGGAAATGTACCAAGAGGTGTACAATTTATAATAATATTATAGTTATTTAATATTTTTTTATCTAATTGATCATAATAATAATCAGATTTTCCTTTCACCCTTGAAACAATTTGATATTTTATATTAAGAACATTTAATGAATATTTTATTGCTTTTGTTGCCCCTCCATTGCCTAGAATTAGAGCTTTGTTTTTGACTGAACTATCAATTAAATTTAAAAATGAATTTTTAAAACCTATGTGGTCAGTATTGTAGCCAATTTTTTTGTTATCAATTATTTTAATAGTGTTAACTGCACCAATTATTTTAGCAGTTTCATCTATTTCATCTAAAAATTCAAGTACTGATTCTTTGTAAGGAATGGTAACGTTTAATCCAATTATATTATATCTTGAAAGAATTGAGTCAATTAATCCAATATCTTCAATATCAAAATTATGATACTTACAATTTATCTTTTCCTGGTTAAATTTTTTTGTGAAATAATCTTTTGAGAAACTGTAATCAATTCCTTTTCCTATCAATCCAAAATTATCACCTTCTTTCATACTTACTTAAAATGATTACTGTAAACATACCAATTAAAATAAATAATACTGCATAAACAGTTTGACTATTTAACTCTGGAACATATCTAATAATCTTATTACCACTTTCAAAACTGAATTTAGATTTCCAAGGCCAAATGACACCCAATGATCCGATAATAAATCCAAAAATTAAAGAATTACAAATTTGATTAAATCTAGACAGAAGATAACTAAGTATCTTAGATAAAGATATTAGTCCTGTTACGGAGCCAAGGGTAAATACTGCTAGAACTTTAAAATAATTTATTCTCTCAGATGTATTAATTTTTGAAAAGTCTCCTAATAATAGTTCATTCAAGCTATCATATAGTGCATTTACCGAATCAACTAGCAGTAAAACATAATTGCCCATTAACATTAAAATAAATGAACCTGAAAGGCCTGGGAGGATCATTCCGCTTACACTTACTATTCCGCACAGAAAGACAAAATATATATTATCATTTTCTTGTGCAGGGTTCATTAAACTGATGATAACACCGATTAATGCTCCTATAAAAATGAAAAAAATATTATTCCATTTTTTTATATTTATCAAAGATCTTAGATGAAAAATTGTTCCAATAACAAGTCCGAAAAATGAACTCCAAACGTATAGTTCATAATTAATTAATAATATCTCTAATATTTTAGACGTTGAAAAATAGCTTATCACTATTCCTGATAAAATTAATACTAAAAAATTGCCGTTAACAAAACTAAAAAATTCTTTGAAATTGAATGTAATTAAGTGCTTAAGTGCTTTCTTGTTGAATTTTTTTAAACTATCAATTAATTCTTCATAGAATCCTAAAGCTAATGCTACTAATCCACCCGAAATTCCAGGAATTTTATTGGCGGTTCCCATCAAAATTCCGTGTAATAATACTCTAATATTTTTCGAGAAATAATTCTTTTCTCTCATTGCTATTTTTTATTATACTTTTCAATAATTATTATCATTGAAAAGCCTATTATGGTCAGGATTACCGAGAGGAATATCTCAATATTTGTAACCTCAATAATATTTTCACTTTTCCATGGCCAAATTTTTGTAATCGAGCCAATTACTAAACCTAGCATTATTGAATATGCTAGGTTTTTATAACCAATAAACAGCCATTTTAAGATTCTGCTAAAACTCAATAAACCAATTATAGAACCAACTAAAAAAGTAAATATAATTTTAATTTCAAGATTATCTAATGCGTGTATAAGAATTTTATAAACTCCAAGGATAACCAATATTAATGACCCCGATATTCCTGGTAATATCATTGCTGACGAAGCAATAATTCCACATATCAAAATATAAAAAAGATTTATATTTTCAGTCGTATTCACAGAAATTGAAGTAGCTATTATTGAGAAAATTATCATTATTAAAACCGAGAATATATTTATAAAATTCCAAGATTTAATCAGTTTATAAATAATATAAATTGTTGAAAGAATTAAACCTAAAAAAAATGACCAAACAAATAATGGGTAGTCGATTAATAAACTTGCTGAAATTTTAACAAATGAAATTAAGCTAATACCGATGCCAAAAAGTAAAGTAATTAAAAAATTCCCATTCAACTTATTCCAAAATGATTTAAATCCATTTTGTTTAATTTCATTTATCATGCTAAAATTTAATCTGCTTATAGTTAATATTAATTCTTCATAAATTCCAAGTAATAATGCTATTGTTCCACCAGAAACACCAGGAATTGCATCAGCAATTCCCATAAATACTCCTTTGAAGAATAATTTGATATAATCAACTATATTTTTAATTTTCATAATAAAATTATAGTTTCAATCTAGTAATTTTTTGTGGAAGTTTTAGATAAGCAGTTCAAATATGTTCTCCAGTATTTAGATTTTTCGTGATTTGATCTGATAGCCTTTTCAATAAATTCTGTAGCTTTTTTAAAATTATTTTTTTTGTAATAGTATAATGAAATTCTATAGTTAGCTTTATCCATATTTGGATCATCTTCTATACATTTAAAATAATAAGAAATAGAATTATTCAAATCTTGTTTTTTTTCATAGCATAGGCCTATTCTAAATAATGCATATGTAGAGTTTGTATTAATGGAAATTATTTCTTTATAATTCTTAATGGCCTTTTCATATTCTCCCATTTTTTCTAATAATTTACCTTTATCAATATAAGAACTTGTAAAAGTTTCATCAGAGAAAATCGAGTAATCAAATGCAGCAATAGCTTTGTCATATTTTTTAATTTTTACGTAATTTTTCCCAATGTTATACCAACCAATTTCACTATATGGATTTTTTGATAAATAATCTTCTAAAAAAATAATCAGATTTTTAATATCCTTTGTAATTTCAAAACAGTATAAAATATTGTAGAGAGTACTGTGATCTTGAAAATCCAATTTTAAGCTATTTTGAAAATAATAATTAGCTTTTTCAAATTTTTCTAAAAAAAGATATTCAATTCCAATTTGATAAAAAATATCCTTTTTATTTTCACAATTTGATAAAATATTTTTCAATAGAGATATTGATTTTAAATATTTTTTTTGTTTTGAAAGAATACTGGATTTTAAAAATATTGCTTCAAAATTATTTATTTCTATAAGTAAAATTGAATCAACAACATACATAGCTTCTTCTAATTTATCTTCTTGAATCAGAATTTCAATTTCTAATAACCTTAAATTAGTATTAGTTGGATATTGATTTAATGATAATGATAAAGCTTTTTTAGCAAATGTTAATCTTCCTGAGTCTAAATAATAAGAAATAATATTTTCAAATTCCAAAGAATCAAAAAATAATACTCTATTTTCTTTTAGCATTTTTTCAAACTTGCTTATTGAAATATTAGTGTTATTAATATTATCCATGTTAAATAATTAATAACTTAAAAGTAAATATGATTTGTTTTAATTTTAGTTAGCAAGTTTAAACTTCTTAACAAACTAATTAACAGTTAATCAAAGGATTCTAATATTTTTATAATAATATCACATCCTTCAATTATTTCTTTTTTAGAAATAGTCAAAGGTGGAGTAATTCTTACAGCTTTTTTTTCAATGAGTAGCCAAAATAAAATTAATCCTTTATTTTTTGCTTCTAAAACTAAATTATTAGCGATTTTTTCATTTTCCATTATCAAACATAACATAAGGCCAAGCCCCCTAATCTCTTTAATTAGTCTGTGTTTTAGCTTTAATCGAATCAGTTTTTCAAAAATAATTGTATTACTCATTATTTTTGATTTGAGTACAATTTTAAGAGTTTCTAAGGCAGCAGCAGTAACCAAAGGATTACCTCCAAAAGTTGTAATATGACCTAAAATTGGGTTTTTATGAAGTGAATCCATTATTTTTTTTGAACTTGTAAAAGCACCAATTGGTACTCCTCCGCCTAATCCTTTTCCGTAAACTATTATATCTGGAATGCATGAAAAATTTTCAAAACCAAATAACTTGCCCGTTCTTCCTATTCCAGATTGAATTTCATCTAATATTAATAAGGCACCAACTTCCTCACATTTTTTTTTAACTAAATACAAATATTTTTTTTTGGTTTAATAAATCCAGCACTACCTTGGATTGTCTCAAGAACAACACATGCTGTAGTATTATCAATTTTAGAAAGATTGTTTATATCGTTAAATTCAATGAATTCAACATCTGGTATCAGTGGTTCAAATGGTTTTTTTCGTTCGTCTAACCCCATTAAAGTTAGGGCACCCATTGTACTCCCGTGATATGCATTATTTGCACTAATTATCTTTTTTCTGCCTGTGTATCTTCTTGAAAGTTTTATCGCTCCTTCTAGCGCTTCTGTTCCAGAATTTGTGAAATATGTTGAATTTAGGTTTTTTGGTAAATTTTTAGCTAATAGTTTTGCAAGATTTAAAGCCGGTTTAGTAATAAATTCACCATAAACCATTACATGTAAATATTTTTCTGATTGATCCTTTATCGCTTTAATTACTCTTTTGTTTGAATGACCAACGCTGCATGCAGATACCCCAGCAACAAAATCAAGATATTTTACACCTTTATTATCAAAAATATAACTACCACTTGCTTTGATAACCTCAATTAATAATGGTTTAGGAGAAGTTTGTGCTTGATATTTTTTAAAATCTAAAATAATATTTTATTTATTTTCAAGTTGTTTTATAGAAGCTAAAGTAAATTTCCTATCATCTTTAAATAAATCCTCAACACTTTTTATGATTTCTTCTTCACGATAAAAGAAACCTTTTAATAATTTATTCTGCTCAACAAAATCCTCTTCTGGAAATGTTGTGCCGTCAATTTGATTTATTTTCACAAAGCTGTTTATCAATTGATTATTTATAAGTATTCTAATTTTGGCAGATTTTGATTTGTCTATTCCGATAAGCTCATTGTCTGAGTTTCTTAAAAAATAAATAGATTCCGCATTTTTAATTATATCTATTTCTTTTAATTTTCCTTCAATAAAATTGCCGTATAAATTTTTACCAGAAATTTGATTATATCCTACTTCAAAAGTATCTTTTTCTATAATAAATGCATTTTCTAAAACAAATAGTGAATCAATAGTATTTTTTTGAATATCAAATTTAATTTTTATAAGATCACCTGTAATTTGACTATTATTATTCCATAATATTGGTTTTTTTATTTTTCTAGACTTAGATTCTGAATTATTATAATTTATTAATTCTGCCATTCCTGTGGATTCATTGAAATGGATTGAATCACACTTCCCACTTATATTACCTCTCAATATTGTTCCGTTATCAAAAGCTCTAATAATTTTTTCACCTTCTTTACCTGTTACAATTATTTTTTCGCCATGAATATATGTTGTGTCTGTTTCTTTAAATGAAGAAATTAGTGCTCTTTTTTGAATAAACATGGAATCAATATTTCTGTAGATTTCGGCATAATGTCCAGATGTAATTGATTTATTTATAGTGTCTAAAATATTAATATTATTTACAGCTGAAGCAAAATTCTTATTTTTATCAAAATATATACTGTCAGCATTAATAACATATTCTTTAAAATCAATTTTTGAATTTTTAATAAAATATCCTAGGTCATTGGTTGTGTCATAATATCCGATTTCACAATATATCTTAGAATTATTTGTAGTAATATTAGTAGGTCCATAAAAAAAAGACTTGCCATTTTCTGTGAAAAAATCAAGAATTTCAGAAAGGATTAAATATTTTGGAGTTTTTAGGTCAACTTCATTTTCAAATCTATATTTTTTTTCATTTACATAATATGTTCCTATCTTACTGTTTATTGTATCAGTTTGAGCCCTTATAAGTTTTCCGTAATTATCATAAAAAGCCTCTTGTTTATTTCTGTCAAAAATCAAAGAATCTGTATATAGTATTGATTGAGGTTCATTTAAAATAACACTTCCTTTCGCATATGCTAATTTAAGATCTCCATTATATTCAATATAATTAGCCGTTAAGTTTAACGAATCACCTTGATTTAAATTTACTTCTCCGTAAGCTTCAATAAAATTTTTTTCTTCATAAAAATAGGCCTGATTACATGTCATAATAATTCCATCGTGAGAAATTAAAACTTGTTCATTATTATCTCTTGTCAATATTGAAGCGTCTGGAAATTTCTCCTTGTCTTTATCAAAAAAAGGTGATTTCTTTATTTCAATTTTTGATTTTTCTTGCCCTATATTTATCTGGAAGACAAATAACATCAGAAGAGTGAATATCAGAGAGATCTTTTTCACTTATTTATCTAAATAAAGTTTCTTTTCTATCTGGCCCTACAGAAACAATTACTATGGGAATATTTAATTTTTTTTCTAAAAAATTAATGTAATTATTTAAGTTTTCTGGAAGCATGTCACTATTTCTTAAATTTCTTAAATTTTCTGACCAACCTTTAAATTCTTCATATATTGGCTCTAGTGTTTCATCAGATAAATCATAAGGTAGATTATTAATTATTTCACCCTTGTATTTATACTTTGTACACACTAAAATCTTGTCAAATCCACTTAAAACATCGGTTTTCATCATCATAAGTTTGGTTACACCATTAATTCTACAAGCATATTTTAGCGCTACTAAATCTAGCCAACCACATCTTCTAGGCCTTCCTGTTGTTGCCCCAAATTCTTGTCCAACTTTACTCATTCTTTCCCCATAATTGTCGAATAACTCAGTTGGAAATGGGCCAGAACCAACTCTTGTTGTATAAGCCTTAAAAATTCCAAACACATCTTTAATCGAATTTGGCGAAACTCCTAGGCCAGTACATGCTCCGGCAGCAGTAGTGTTAGATGATGTTACAAAAGGATAAGTTCCAAAGTCTATATCCAATAATGATCCTTGAGCTCCTTCAGCTAAAATTGATTTGTTTTCCTCTTGATATTTAAACAGAAAATCTTCAGAATCAACAAATTTAATTTTTCTTAGTTCTTTAATAGCTTCAAAAAATTCATTTTCAAGCTCTGCCAGACAAAAATTTAGCTCAACATTATAGAAACTAATAAGTTGTTGATGTTTTTTTGAAAGTTCTTTATACTTATTTTGCCAATTATCATTTTCAAGATCTCCAATTCTGAACCCATTTCTGCCAGTTTTATCCATGTATGTTGGTCCAATTCCTTTAAGGGTTGATCCAATTTTATTTTTTCCTTTAGATTTTTCACTTGCAGCGTCTAATAATCTGTGAGTAGGGAGTATTAAATGTGCTTTTCTGGAAATAAATAATGATTTACTGATATTTGAAACTTCATTCTTTATTTTTTCAATTTCTTTATTCAAAATTACAGGGTCAATGACTACTCCATTTCCGATCAAATTTATTTTATTATCGTGGAAAATTCCAGATGGAATAGTGTGTAAAACATACTTTTTATCGTTAAAAACAAGTGTGTGACCTGCATTTGGTCCACCTTGAAAGCGAGCAATTATGTCATATTTGGAAGTAAGCACATCTACAATTTTGCCTTTTCCTTCGTCTCCCCACTGAAGACCTAATAATAAATCTACTGCCATTTATTTTTTATTTTTTTTATTTTTTTTACCGTAAAAATATAATGAATGATTTTCTATAGTTACATCAAATATTTCTTGAATTGTTTTCTTAATCATGTCAATTCGAGGATCACAAAACTCTATGATTTTACCATCATCTTTTAAAATTAAATGATCATGCTGATTATTAAAAAAACATTTTTCGTAAGAGGCCTGTTGGTCATTTGTAAATTGATGTTTTCTTACCAAGGAACACTCTAATAATAGTTCTATTGTATTATATAAAGTTGCTCTTGAAACTCTATATTTTTTATTTTTCATTTTGATATATAATGACTCAATATCAAAATGAATTTTAGTTTCATATACTTCTTTTAAAATAGCATATCTTTCAGGGGTTTTTCTGAATCCTTTTTCTTCCAAAAAATTTGTAAAAACATCTTTTACGATTTTAATATTATTTTGGCTTCTTTTTAAGTCCATTCGTTTTTTATTTACGTTCTTTTTATTTTTTCTATGCCGTTTAAAACTTTTAGTTTTTTTATTAATTTGGTCGCTTCTAGGTTTGTTTTAACAGACATTAAAATATCACCTTTAAAGGTACCGCTATCAGTCTCAAAATTAAGCCTTTTCATATTAATATTCATATTTTCTGAAATGACTTTTGTTATATTATTAACAAGTCCCATCTTGTCAATTCCTATTAATTCAATTTTTACGGTAAATTCCTCCTGAGAGGAATCAATCCACTTAGCTTTAATTATCCTGTAGTCATAATTAGACTGAAGACTTACTGAGTTAGGACAATTTTTTTTATGAATTTTTATTCCATCATTAATAGTAACAAAACCAAAAACTTTATCCCCGGCAATGGGGTTGCAGCAAGAAGCAGATTTATAGTCTAACTTTTCTTCATCGTTACCAAAAACTAAAGAATCAAATTTAGAAGTTATTTCATTTTGATCATTGTCATTAATTTTTATTTTTTTATTTCTGCTAATTCTCTTTTTCAAAAAACTCAAAAATTTATTACTTCTTGAAGAAATAAATTTTTTAAGTTTTTCATTATCAATTGTATTGATTCCAACTCTGTAAAATAGATCTTGACTTGTGGTTAGTTTAAAATATTTTTGAAGATCTAGAATTATACTATCATTAAATTTTATTTTTAAATGTCTTAATTTTCTTCTTAAAATTTCTTTTCCTTCTTCAGAGAGAATCTTTTTTTCTTCATTTAAGGTTGATTTTATTTTTGATTTTGCTCTAGCTGTAGTTGCATAATCCAACCAGTTAGAACTGGGTTTTATTTTATCAGAAGTCAAAATCTCTATTCTATCCCCACTGGATAAAACTCTATTCAATGGAACGAGCTTTCCGTTAACTTTTGCCCCTCTAGTCTTTAATCCAATCTCTGTATGTATAGCAAATGCAAAATCTAATGGCGTTGCTCCTTTTGGAAGTGATTTTAAATCACCAGTTGGTGTAAATACAAAAATTTCTTTAGCATATAGATTAAGTTTGAATTGTTCAACAAAATCTACTGCATTTGTTTCTGGATTTTCTAATGCTTCTTGAAGTTTGTTTATCCATGTGTCTAAGTTGTCATTGGTATCATTATTTTCGTTTTGTTTATACTTGTAATGAGCGGCATATCCTTTTTCTGCAATTTCATCCATTCTCTCACTTCGAATTTGAACTTCAACCCATTTACTTTTAGGTCCTACTACAGTAATGTGAAGGGCTTCATATCCTGTTGATTTTGGAGCTGATATCCAATCTCTTAATCGAGTAGGATTTGGTGTAAAATGATCTGTAACTATTGAATAAATTTTCCAGGCAATAAATTTTTCTTTTTCTGGCTTAGATTTATATATAATTCTGACAGCAAATTTATCATAAACTTCATCAAATGAAATCCCTTGCTTAATCATTTTATTGTTAATCGAAAAAATTGATTTAGTCCTTCCTTTAATAGTATATTTTAATCTTTCTTTTGTTAATGTTGAAATTATTATTGAATTGAATTTTTTAATGTATTCTTCTTGATCTTTTCTGCTTTCAAGTAATTTTTTCGAAATATTTTCATAAACATCTGAATTAGTATACTTTAAACCAAGATCTTCTAGTTCAGTTTTTATGTTATATAAACCAATTCTATGTGCCAGAGGAGCATAAATATAGAGTGTTTCTGATGCTTTTTGAACCTGTTTTTCATAAGGCATACTAGAAAGGGTTTGCATATTATGTAGTCTGTCTGCAATCTTTATTATAATTACTCTAATATCTTCATTTAGAGTTAAAAGCATTTTTCTGTAATTTTCTGCCTGAATTGAAACATCGGTATACCCCTTACTGTTAAGTTTTCCAATCTTTGTCAATCCATCTACTATTTTTGAGATATTTGTCCCAAATTCTTTTTTTATTCTTTCGATTGATTGATCACTATTATCTTCAACAACGTCATGAATAAGAGCTGATGCTATTGAAATTGCATCTAATCCAATTTCTGATGCTACTATTTTTGCAACAGAAATTGGATGAAAAATATATGCTTCTCCTGATTTTCTTTTTTGAAATTGGTGAGCCTCAACAGCATAATCAAAAGCTTTTCTGATTAATTTTTTATCATCTTTATTTAAAGATTGATAGCTTATTTTTAGAAGCTCTTTATATTCTTTAGCTAAGGCTTTTTTTTCTATTTTGATTTCATCAGTACTCATCACTTAAATTTAATATAAAGATGACTAATAGCCAATTTCTTTATAGAATATTTAAAATTTAACGTTTGAATTTTTTTTGTCTATTTACTTCAAATAAACATATTGCACTTGATACTGATACATTTAGAGAGTCAGCCATTCCCAACATTGGAATCTTAATTAAAAAATCAGAATTTTTGCTCCAAAAATGAGAGATTCCTTTATTCTCAGATCCAGAAATTAAAGCTGTTGAGGATTTATATTTTATTGAGTTATATTTTTTTTTTGCTTTTAAGGAAGTTCCATAAATTGTAAAATTATTTTTTTTCAAAAATTCTAATGCCTGATTATTTGACATGCTAATTATTTTATTAGAAAAAAAAGTTCCTAAACTTGAGCGAATAACATTAGGATTGTAAACATCGCATTTTTCATTTGTTAGAATTACAATATCAACTCTTGCAGCATCACATGATCTTAGAATAGCGCCAATATTTCCTGGCTTTTCTATTCCATCTAAAATTAATGCTAAGTTTGTATCTTTTACATCCAAATTTATTTTTGGATTTTGTTTAATGTTTATTACTCCAATTATACCTTCAGTAGAATTTCTGTAACTGATTTTTGAGTAAACATCATTATTAACCTCAATAATTTTTGTTTTATAACCAAATTTAACTTCAGCTATATTAATTATACTTGGATTGAAGAATATCTTATTAATATTGTACCCATTTTTAACGGCCATTTTTAATTCTTTTTGCCCTTCAATAACAAAAAACCCTTCTTCTTTTCGAGTTTTTGATTTATTGGTTAATTTGATAATATTTTTAATTTCTTTATTATCAACGCTTGTTATTTTTTTATTCATCTAAAGAAATTTATAATTTAAAATTAATGAAATACTTTCATTATAATTTTTAATTCCCGAATCTATGTTATTTTGTTTTAAATATATATCGTAAGTTTTTTTTGAAATGTTTTCAATTTCTCCGTCAAATTTTTTCCAGAATTTGTTTATTTCTATATAATCTCTAATTATGCCATTATTTATATTATTAATTAATTCATGATATTTTTTATCATCAATTTTAGCAATTTCATTAAGGCATAGTCTTAGTGCATAGGACAGACCACAAAACTTATGATAATCATTTTCACTATTTATCAACATTAAAAAAGAAATGAAATTTGCATCTTTTTCACTAGCAATACCCATTTGATGAGCAATTTCATGATTTATAACGAATACCTGACTAGTAACTGGTATATAGGAGTTTATGTTAGCTTCGTTAGTGTATGGATTAATATAACCACTAAATCCCATATAGCTTAACGGTAAACTGAAAAAAGATTTTTTTACCGAAGTGTATTTATAATCATATTTTATAACTGAATCACCAAGGACGAATTTTAAATTTTTAGCATTTTTCGCTGATATTTTCACATTTTCTGAAAAACTATATTTGTTAGTGGGTTTATTTATATCCTGTTTAAAAAGTTTAATGTGTTTTTTATTTATATGTTCTGTTAATTTTTTTGTAAAATCAATAAGTTCTTGTTTGTCAAATTCGCTATCAATCGCCAAATGATTTTTAATAGTAACTCTCTTGTAATTAAAACCCCACAACAGATAGAATAATAATGTCATGATAAATATTAAAGTGCCTAAGTTTAAAAGCTTTAACCTAATCGATTTTGATTTTAAAAATGAGTAATATAAAATAAGTATAAAACCTAAGAAATAAAACAGATCACCAATCGGAAAATTTATCCAATATGTTAGTAGCCTAAGCTTTTCAGAAATAAATAAATAAAAACCATTTGAATAATATTTTTCTATTAATATATTCTCTGATTGAATGTAATTTATAGCCAAAAGTAGTATAAATAAACTTAGAGTTAAAAAAGATTTTAATTTTCTCATAATTAAAATATTGAAACTAAAATATAAATTTATTATTCGTTAATTTTGTATAAAATTATATTAATTATGAATGTTGAAGTATCAAAAGTAGAACCAAAACAAATTTGGAAAAATTTTGTTTTACTAAATGAAGTTCCTAGACCGTCAAAAAAAGAAGAAAAGGTTATTGAGTTTTTACAATTATTTGCAAATAAAAATAATCTGGATTACAAGCGGGATGATATTGGTAATTTAGTAATTATTAAAGACGCGTCAATCGGGATGTCTAATCGTCAAACGGTTGTACTTCAGTCTCATGTTGACATGGTTCACGAAAAAAATAATGATGTAGATTTTGATTTTTTAACTTCTGGAATTAAAATGTATGTTGATGGTGATTGGATTAAGGCAGATGGTACCACTTTAGGAGCTGATAATGGACTTGGAGTTGCAGCAATAATGGCAGTTTTGGAGAGTAAAGAAATTTCTCACCCAAAAATTGAGGCATTATTTACAATTGATGAGGAAACCGGTATGACAGGAGCTTTAAATCTTTCTAGCACGATACTTACCGGAAATATTTTACTCAATCTTGATACAGAAGAGGATGATGAGATATGCATTGGTTGTGCAGGTGGAGTTGATATTACTATGCATAGAGATTATAATTTACTTCAACCTGATCAAAATGAAGTCTTTGTAAAAATCCTTCTAAATGGGTTAACAGGCGGTCATTCTGGAGCTGAAATACATAAAGGATTAGGAAATTCAAATAAGATCTTATTTAAAATAATAGCTGATATTAATAATCTTTTTGAGATTAAGATTTCTGATGTTGATGGGGGAGGGCTTAGAAATGCAATACCTAGAGAAAGTAGCTTAATAATAAGTTTTTCAAAAGACCACTTGGTTAAATTCAATAATTTTATCAAAAATAGTTCTGAACAATACTCAGCCAGTTTTTTAAAAACAGATCCAAACTTTAATCTAGAATTTAATTTGTTAGAAGCTTCTTTTTTATCTCTTTCTTACTTAGATAGTAGTGATTTAATCAATTCAATTAACGAGTGCCCAAATGGTGTTTTTGAAATGAGTGAAAGTATAGACAACCTAGTTGAAACATCAAATAATTTGGCAAATATTAAATTAAATGATGGTAAACTTAAAATTCAATGCTTAACCAGATCTTCATCTGAACAGTCCAAAGAAAAATTATCTAAAAAAATTTCTAAAATATTTGAAAATATTAATTGTGAGTGTGTGTTTTCTGGTGGATATCCTGGCTGGGAGCCAAACATTAATTCCCTAACTCTTAAAGAAGCAAAGGAATCTTATTATAAATTATTTTTATCTGAGCCAAAAGTTAATATTATTCATGCAGGATTAGAATGTGGTATAATTGGTTCACATTACCCCAAAATGGACATGATTAGCTTTGGTCCAACAATTTTAGGCGCTCATTCTCCAGATGAAAAGGCCTCCATATCTTCTACAAAAAAGTTTTGGAATTTTTTTAAGGAGATTTTGTCTAATATTCCAGAAAAAAATTAATCTAAAATCTCAAGCAATTCAATTTCAAAAATCAGAGTTGCATTTGGTGGTATAACTCCTGGGTAGCCTTTCGGGCCATATCCAAGATCACCAGGAATGATAAATGTTCCTTTTTCACCAACTTTAAGAATTTTTAATGACTCATCCCACCCTTTTATGACTTGTCCCATTTCAACATTAAATTCAAAAGGTTTATTTGCTTTATATGATGAATCAAATTCAGTACCGTCTATTAATTTTCCAGAGTAATGTACTTTTACTTTATTACCTTTTTTTGGTGTTTTTCCTTTTGTTGAATTCTTAATATTATATCTTATTCCTGACTCAGTAACAACAAAACCTTTGGATATGTCATCTAGTTTTTTTCGTCTTTTTTCCTCAGCTAAAATAAATAGTTTAGGCTCCATTTCATCCCATGTTGAAGGTGCGTCAAATTCTTTAGCCTTAGAGCCAACTCTTAAAATTCTTAATTTTTTTATTACTATATCTTTTTCGGGTCTATTTGCAATGGCAGTTTTGACATTTGAAATTTTATCGTGAACTTCAAAACCTTCAACCATGAATCCAAATACAGTATGTTTGCCATCTAACCATGGAGTAGGCACTTCAGTAATAAAAAATTGACTTCCATTAGTACCAGGACCAGAATTTGCCATTGATAAAATTCCAGCTTTATCATGGATTAATTCTTCATTAATTTCATCTAAAAACCTATATCCAGGCCCACCTGACCCATTACCTGATGGATCTCCACCCTGAATCATAAAATTGTCCATAACCCTATGAAAAATAATTCCGTCATAGAATCTGATTCCCTTGAACTCATCTTTAACTTTAGGATGGTTTCCTTCAGCTAAAGCTACAAAATTTGCCACTGTTACAGGTGTTTTTTCATATGTCAGCTTTATTAGCATTGTACCCATACTAGTGTTAAATTCCGCATAAATTCCGTCTTCTAAATCAGGGTAATTTTTTTTGCAAGCAAACATTATTGTACAAGCCATAAAAAATAATATAAATTTAGTTTTCATAATATTAAGAGTTTAGTAGTTTTTTGTAATTATTAATCGATTTTAAAAAGTAATCAATGGTATCTTCAAGATTTTTTTTGCTAATTGCACCAGCTGCATTGATATGCCCACCTCCACCAAATATTTTTTTTGAAAATGTATTAACATCAAAATTATTTTTAGATCTTAATGAAATTCTGATTACTTTATCTTTTGCATTTTCCATAAAAATAGCAGCAAACCTAATATTTTTTATCGATAAACCATAATTTACAATCCCTTCAGTATCTCCTTTTTCATAATTAAATTTGTCAAGTTCTTTTTGACTTAGTGAAATATAGCATGTATTACATTCTTTGATAATTTTAATTTTCCCAAGTGCATGACTCAATAATTTTAATCTCTGAGGTTTATTATTATCATAAATTTTGCTGTGAATATCAAAATGTGAAATTCCAGTTTTAAACAAATAAGAAACAACTTCATGGGTTAAATAAGTAGTTGACGGAAACTTAAAAGAACCCGTATCTGTTAAAATCCCTGCATATAATGATTTAGATATTTTTTTATCGATTAGTTTTTTATGGCCAAGCATATCAATAAAATGAAAAATCATTTCACAAGTAGAGCTCATCTTTGGATCTGAATACATATAATCTGCATAATTTGAAGGATTTTCATGATGATCAATCATGATTTTAATTGCATTAGAAGATTCAACAATATCTTTCATTTGAGAAATTCTTAAAAGATTATTAAAATCTAATGTAAAAATAACATCAGCATTCAATATTATACTGTTTATTTTATCTTGATTATTATAAATTATTATTTCTTTTTCTGGATCCATCCAATTAAGAAAAGTTGGGAATTCATTTGGACTTATTATAAAAGTATTATGCCCTAGTTTTTCTAAATAATTTTTTAAACCGGTACAGGATCCAATAGCGTCACCGTCAGGGTTTTTATGTGGAATAATTACCATATTTTTTCTGACCGAAAATAAATGTTTTATTTTATCTAATTTGTCGATATTCATATTTTGCGAAGATAATCATTAATACCTAACGACAAATAAAAATAAAAAGTGTTATTTTTGCACCCTAAATTAAAAGAAAATGAGTAACACTACATTTACTATGCTAAAGCCTGACACAATAAGAAATCAAAACACAGGCGCAATATTAGATATGATTATCAAGTCTGGCTTTAAAATAAAAGCAATGAAATTTACAAAAATGTCTATTGATCAGGCTAGTATTTTTTATTCTATTCATAAAGAAAGGCCTTTTTTTAATGACCTTATTAATTATATGACAAGTGGCCCTATTGTTGCCGCAATATTAGAAAAAGATAATGCTGTAGATGATTTTAGAAAACTAATTGGGTCTACAAATCCCGAAGAAGCAGCTGAAGGTACAATAAGAAGGTTATTTGCTAAATCTATAAGCGAAAATGCTGTTCATGGCAGTGACAGTGATGAAAATGCAAAAATAGAATGTGATTTTCATTTTTCAGATCAAGAAATATTCTAATTCAAAATAATTTTATTTACTATTTTCTTTTTAAATTTTTGATTTATAATTTTTATAAGTTTTTCTTTTCCATAGCTTAGTTCCTGCTTGAGTGCTGGAGAACTTAATTTTATGTAAAGAGTTTTATTTTTTAAGTTGACATCTTTGGTATAATTTGCAATTCCATTCTGCATTACTTCAAACCAAACTTTTTTAATTTCAAGATCTAAAAGTCCATTTTCAAGTTTATTTTCTTTTAAAAAAATATTTATGAGATCTTTAATATTGTCGTTAATCATCTAGATAGTTTTGAGGTATAAATCTTTTATACTTGTAAATATACCCTTCATTATTTTCGACAAATAAATTTAAAGAATCTAATTTTATTATTTCTTCTTTAAAGTTTTTACCCTTTCCATATTGAATAATCCATTTTCCGTTTATTAAAATTATCCCAAAATTAATTTGATGCATAGTTATGTCAAACTTACCATTTATTTTTGGCTTAACTTTTTTTCTAAAACCAGTTTTATTTTCATCAAATTCAAAATAGTCAATTGTATTACTAAAGGGATAGTTTTTTAATTCATTTCCTTTATAATGAACTGAATTAATTTCCCAATAACCTAAGAGATAATCTATGTTATGGGATTTTTTACAAGAAATAATTAAACACAATAATACCAAAATCAATATAAAATTAAATTTTTTCATATTTCAAAAATTTTATATGATTTATTAACTTTTTTAATTATTTCCTCCGATCTTTTCTTATTTGTATCAGAAATAAATATTTGTTTAAAGTTATCTTCATTCACTAAATCTATAATTTTTTCTACCCTGTCATCATCTAATTTGTCAAATATGTCATCTAGTAATAAAATAGGATTTTTACTTAATCTTGATAAGTAGTCAAATTGCGCAAGTTTTAACGCGATTAAGAATGTTTTCTGCTGTCCTTGACTACCATATTTTTTTATTGAATATTCATCTATTAAAAATAATATATCGTCTTTATGGATCCCCTTTGAGGTATATTGATACCTGAAATCTTTATCGATATTTTTTTTAAGTATTTTATAAAGCGACTCTTCATTTTCAATATCTGACTTATATTCCATTTTAACCAATTCTTTACCATTACTCAATTGATTGTATCTTAACTTGAAAATTGGTATAAATTCTTTTAAAAACTTTTTTCTTTTATCATAAATTATTGATGCATTTATTGATAAGCTATTGTCGTAAATATCAATTGTTTTTTTCAATTCCCCCATTTCGTTATGGGATATTTTTAGCAATGCATTTCTTTGCTTTAATATTTTATTATAAACAATAAGCTTGTTTAAATATTCTTTATCAAATTGACAAATCAACCCATCAATAAATTTACGTCTTGTTTCACTTCCTTCCGTTATCAAGTTTCTATCATCAGGTGAAATAATTACTAAAGGAATAAAACCTATATGTTCGCTAAATTTTTTATAAATTTTGTTATTTCTTTTAACCCTCTTTTTTTCACCTCTTTTAAGTGAAATAAGAATATTTTCATCTTTATCATTATCAGAATAAATTCCAGAGATAAAGAAAAAGTCTTCATTATGCCTGATATTTTGAGACGGTATAGGGTTGAAATAGCTTTTAGTATAAGAAAGGTGATAAATTGAATCTAAAATATTAGTCTTGCCAACTCCGTTTAATCCAATAAAGCAAACAATTTTTGTATTAAAATTAAACTTGATATTCTCAAAATTTTTATAGTTAGTTAAGGATAATTCTTTTAGAAACATACAGGAATAAAAATTCAAAGGCTTAGTTGGTATCTAATAATTCCAAAAATAACAAATAAATTATCCAATTTTTAATAATAAAAATTTTATTTTTACCGACTAAATTGTTTTTATGGCTACATATAAGAAGAGAGGATTCAAAAATAAAGCTTCATCCAATAAAGCTGAGGCACTAGAACAAAAATCAACAACAGCTAATGTTTTTAACTCCTTAGACGAAGGTTCATCTAAAGCTCAAATATGGGTAGAAAAAAATAAAAATATCATTTTTTCGTTCGTAGCGATTATAGCTTTTTCGGTAATTGGTTTTCTATTTTATTCAGAATATATTATTAAACCCAAGGAAAGAGATGCATTTAACAATATGTATTTTTCTCAAAACATTTTTGAAGAAGCACTATTAATTAATAATGATTCATTGTATAATTTATCTCTAAATGGCGATGATGAAAATATTGGAATGTTAAATGTCATAGAAAATTTTAAAGGAACTAATGCTAGTAATTTAGCAAATTATTATGCTGGTATGATATATTTAAAGATGAATGATTACAAAAACGCAATTAAGTTTTTATCCGATTATAAATCTGATGATTTGATTTTAGGGTCTTTGGCTACTGGATCAATAGGTGATGCTTTTTCAGAGCTAAATCAATTTGAAGATGCTTATGAATATTATGTTAAAGCTTCTAAAAATATTAATAATTATACTTCGCCAATGTTTTTGCATAAGGCAGGCTTAATCGCTTTAAAATTGAATAAATATAAGCTGGCTGAGGAGCATTTCACTACTATTAAATTTGATTTTTCTAAAAGTCCAGAAGCTAAAAATATTGATGCCTTTATTTCTAAGGCTATAGCTTCAAATAATTAGATGAAATCTAAAAATAATAAACCCTTAAAGTTTGATTATAATAATAATCTTGATTTAAAAAAATATAAAATCGGTATAGTAGTTTCTCAATGGAATAAAGACATAACTGAAAATTTGTTAAATGGCGCAATTGAGACACTATCAGAAAAAGGTATTAATAAAGAAAACATTTTTATTCAAAGGGTTCCAGGTAGTTTTGAGCTAATATTTGGATCAAAGGTTTTGTCTCATAAAGAATTAGATGTTATTATAGCCATAGGTTGTATAATTAAAGGCGAAACTGATCATTACGATTACATTTGCAGCTCTGTATCTCAGGGTATAATGAGATTAAACTTAAGCAGTTCCATGCCGATAATTTTTTGTGTATTAACCGATCATAATAAACAACAATCAATTGATAGGTCAGGAGGTAAGTATGGTAACAAAGGTGCTGAATCTGCAATTGCAGCTCTTCAAATGCTATCTGTTAAAATGGTTCAAGACCAATAGATTTAAGATATTTGTTATATTTATCAAAATTCACAATTTTAAATGAGAATATTTAAATTAAGAAAAAATAAAAGATATAGTTATTCTGGCAGGTTTAATGAAGAAAAAATGATTGATGGTTCTACTCATCAAAGGAATCATAGAATTAAGTCAAAGTTTGATGAATATAGATATACAGTTGGAGATAATAAGAGTTTTAGGGACAAATTTAGATTAGCCATAAATGATTTTAAAAAAGGGTCTGAATCATCTGTTCGAAAAAGAATTATTATAATTTTTATAATATTAATTTCTTTGTTTTTGTTATTTTTTTTCATCTAATAATTTTTAGCGATTAATGAAAGATATAATCAATATATTACCTAAAAACGTCGCAAATCAGATTGCCGCAGGAGAAGTTGTACAAAGACCATCATCGGTAGTCAAAGAACTTCTTGAAAATTCAATAGATGCAAATTCTAGTGAAATTATTATTCACATTAAAGATGCAGGAAAAAGTTTGATTCAAATTATTGATAACGGTATGGGAATGTCTAAAAGAGACGCTTTATTATGTTTTGACAGACATACAACATCAAAAATCTCATCAGCAAATGATTTATTTAACATTACTACTAAAGGTTTTAGAGGTGAAGCAATAGCTAGTATTTCAGCTGTTTCACATGTAAACCTAATAACTAAACAACCTGGAGTTGAATTAGCTACAAATATTGAGGTGCACGGAAGTCAAGTGAAAACAAACAACTCTGTTGTTAGTGATATTGGAACAAAAATTTCAGTTAAAAATTTATTCTTTAATATACCAGCAAGAAGAAATTTTCTTAAGTCAGATAATGTCGAATTTAGACATATTGTAAATGAATTTTTAAGAGTTTCACTGTCTCATCCAGAAATAAAATTTATTTTTATCAATAACGGAATTGAAATTTATAATTTAATAAAATCAACCTTTAAAAAAAGAATAATAAATATCCTAGGCTCAAAGACTTCTGAAAAGCTTGTTCCTGTTTCAGAGGAAACGGAAATATTAAAAATTAATGGATTTGTTTTTAAGCCAGAATTTGCTAAAAAGACTCGTGGCGAACAATATTTTTTTGTTAATAATAGGTTTATTAAAAGTCCATATTTAAATCATTCTGTTAACTCTGCTTTTGAAGGTTTGATTGATTCTAAATATAACCCAACATATTTTTTAAAATTAGAAGTTGATCCTGCTTCAATAGATATAAATATTCACCCTACTAAAACCGAAATTAAGTTTGAAGATGAACATTCTATATATGCAATTTTAAGAGCATCTGTTAAACACAGTTTAGGTCAATATAGTATATCACCGGTTTTAGATTTTGATAGAAATAAATCTTTAGATGTTCCATACGACTATGAAAATGAAAAAAATAATACGGGTGTTGGGATAGATGTTAATTTAAGTTATAATCCGTTTGAAAATCAACAATACGAAAAAAAATTTATCAAGATTGATTCTCTTAATGAAAAAATTGAATCACTGGAATTTTCATCTGAAAGTAATGATTTTGAAGAGATAGATTTCAATGATATTGAAAAAGAATTAATTACAATACAAATTAATAAGAAATATATATTAAATAAAACCAAATCATCATTAATAGTTGTTAATCAAGAAAGAGCTCATCAAAGAATTTTATATGAGAAATTTCTAGAATCTTTTACATTAGACAATTATAAACCACAAAAACTATTGCACCCAATTGAATTTGATTTTACCGATAATGAAATATCAATTTTAAATTCAAATAAAAAAACACTAAATGAGTTTGGTTTATTATTTGAATATAAAAATAATAAACTAATAATTTTTTCTATGCCTGCATATATTGAAATTGAAACTTTGAAATCTAATATCGAAAATTTAATATTTAATCTTCAAAATGAAACTCCTGATAACAGTTTTAGCGAGTCAGACTTGGTTTCTAAGGTTATGTCTAAAAGTATGTCAATAAAAAATGGTAAAATTTTGAATTTAAATGAGCAACAGTATATATTTAATGCATTGTTTGCATGCAAGGAAACAATGGTATGCCCTTTTAACAAAAAAACTTTTGTTAAAATAGATTATAGTCAAATAGATAATATGTTTAAATAATGAACAGATTATCTCCAATTGTTAAGCAACTTCTTATTATCAACATAATTTTTTATTTTGGAACACAGAATCTATTGAGTATTAAATATGCTATGTCTTTAAATTTTCCTGAATATTCTAGTTTTGCAGTTTGGCAAATATTTACCCACATGTTTATGCATGGAAATATTCAACATTTATTATTTAATATGTTCGCCTTATGGATGTTTGGCTCATCTGTTGAATATATGTTAGGATCTAAAAAATTTTTATTTTTTTATATCTCAAGTGGTTTTGGAGCTGCAATTATTCAAATAATTTCAAACTATTATAATTACTTCTTCTTTATGGAACGGATTCCAATAATGCTGGGAGCATCTGGTGCTATTATGGGTGTTTTAGTTGCATTTGGAATGTTTTTTCCTCAAAGAAAGCTTATGCTTATTTTTTTACCAATCCCGATAAAAGCTAAATATTTTATTCCTGGAATAATTTTTTTAGATCTATTTTCTGCAATTACTGGTACAGCAATTTTTAGCCCTAGTAATACAGCTTTTGTTGCTCATCTAGGTGGTGCATTAACCGGATTTTTAGTAATGTATTATTGGAAAAGAAATCAGTTTAATAAAAACAGATGGTTCTAATGGATATATTTAAAACATTAAATTTAGATTTTAAAAATTTAGGGTTTTTCCAAAAAATTATTAGTTTAAATATTCTGGTTTTTTTGATTTACATAATTCTACGTCTTTTTGATTTTGAGTATATTTTAATTAATAATTTCTCATTAAATTCTGACTTGTTAACTAGACCATGGTCTCTTATAACGTACTCCTTTTTACACGAAGGATTATTTGATTTAATTTTCATGGTTATATTGTTAACTTTTACAACTAATTCAATAAGTAACTTATTAGGTGAGAAAATTTGTATTAATTTATTTTTAAGTGGAATATTTTTAGGCGGTATAATTTTCCTATTTTTTACAGATTCAGACACTGTTTTAATTGGTGCTTCTGCAGGTATTTCATCATTATTGATATTTCTATTTTTAATTTCACCAGACTTGGGGTTTAAATTTTTTAATTATCAAATTAAATTTAAATACATAATGATAATAATATTTTTCATTGATTTTTTAAGACTAATATCACCAAGTGAATATGGTGTATATTCACATTTTGGTGGATATTTGGGAGGTGTTTTTTATTACTTGTCTCTGTATGGTTTCCCGAAGTTTAATAAAAAAAATTTAAATTCAAATAATAGAACTAATAAAAATTATAAACTAAAGAAACAACAAAGTAAGGTAGATAAAATTCTAGATAAAATTAGCAAAAGTGGTTATGATAATCTTAGTGATAACGAAAAAGAATTTCTTTTTAAGCAAGGTAAAAATAAATGAAAAGTTTAACATTTTTTGAAAAAATACTTTTTTATATTAATTCTCTTTTAGCAGTTTTATTTTTGATATCACTTCTGTTACCTTACGTTAAACCGTCAATATTTCCTCTTCTTTCTATTCTAAGTCTTTTCTCGCCTCTAATAATCATTATTAATATTTTATTTGTCTTCTTTTGGATTACAAAGCTCAAGAAAGAATTTCTTTTATCTTTTATAGTATTAGCAATCGGATATGGTACAGTTGTAAAGTTTGTAAATTTTTCAAATAATACTCAATACATTTCTGAAAACAGCTTAAGTGTAATTAGCTATAATGTTCGACTATTTAATTTATATAAATGGATTGATAGAGTAGGAGTAGATGAAGAAATTTATTCCTTTTTACAAGACGAAAACACAGATATAATATGTCTCCAAGAATATAAAAAAAACAATTTACAGTTATCTAGTTATAATTATAGTTATGAATTTCTAAGAGGTAAAAACTCAAATTATGGTCAAGCAATTTTTTCAAAATTTCCGATAATTAATAAAGGTTCTATTGATCTTGAGAGTAATTCTAATAGTGCGATATTTAGCGATATTATAATCAGAAATGATACAATTCGTATCTATAACATTCACTTACAGTCTTTTACTTTTGATAAGAATATTCAATTATCTGATATCAATTCTAGAAATAATATAATTGTTGGTAGTGTTTCAAATACTTTTATTGATCAGCAAAATCAAGTAGAGATATTACAAAAGCATATTGAAAAATGTCCTTATAAGCTTATTTTATCTGGCGATTTTAATAACACAGCTTTTTCTTACACATATAACAAACTTAAAGATAATTTAAATGATAGTTTTATTAAAAAAGGTAATGGTCTTGGAATTACTTATAATTATAATTTTATTCCAATGAGAATTGATTATATATTATTAAGCAAAGATTTTAGAGTAAATAAATTCAAAACATATAAAATTAATCTTTCTGATCATGAACCTATTTTTTCAGAAATCATATTCTAATTATTTAAAAAATCAATTGTGTTTAAACCTTTGTTAAATATAAGATCCAAAGAGCTTAAATTTTCTATAAATCCGTGTTTTTCGTTAAAAACTTGACAGTATTTCTTGCCTTTGATTTTTGTACTGTTAAAATTTAATAATTCCCTAAGGTCTTTATGATTCTCATATTTTTTTTTGAATTCTTTTGTTAAGTTATATTTTAAATTTATTTCAAGAATCTGATGTATAATTCTAATTGATTTTATATTAAAATCAATTAGAAATTTTTCTTTTTGGTTAAAAATTTCTAATAAATTCTCTTCAAAGAAGTTATAATATGGAGAGTTCCTATACGCAATTTGTATTGACTTTAAATGATTTTTTTGCCAATTCGTTTCATAACAGATTTTAATATCTTTAAATTTTTCTCTTTTTGAACTTGAAAATTTTACCGGAATTGTCAAATCTAATCTGCCATTTGCTGTATAAATTGACATCCTATTTCTCTGAGTTTGTTTTACGTAATTATCACTTATTTCAAATAATATATTATTTGACTTTATAACGTGTTTTAACATTTGAATATTTGGAAAGTATGTTGGATGAATTATCGTTTTCAACCTATTTCTTTTTTCTGAAATAAGAAACTAAGTTCCATAATATTATTAGTCCTATGAAATGATATAAATACGACGATGGTTTTCCTTTACCATGAACGGTAGTGAAAATTCTTTCCCATCTTATCTTATTTAACCCTTTTGCATTATAATTTATACTTAACCATTTAAAAACAGGTTTTCCAACCACATGATCAAAGGGGACAAAACCCCAAGATCTTGAATCCTGTGAATTCCCTCTATTATCACCCATTAACCAGTAATAATCTTGTTTAAATTTATATTCACTAGACTCGACTCCATTAATAATTATTTTTTCTCCTTCAATTTTAAGCTCGTTATTTTCATAAACTTCAATAAGTCTTTTGTATATGGGTAAATTATCCCTATTAATTTGAATCGACGCATTCTTTTTTGGTATATAAATTGGTCCAAAAAAATCATTATTCCAATTTTGTTTAAAATTTTGATAACTTTTATATGGTTTATTATGAGGAAAAATAGAAAGATCTCTTATACCTTTAGTTACAGAGTCATATACTTTATAGCCGCTTTGATTTTGAATAGAATATGATCTTTTTATATTTTTAAAATTAGTGTGATTCCTTAAATCATTTACACTTTTATTACTAATGCCATAGAATTGATGTGTTTGTTTAAAATTTAATTTTTCGTTTATATATTGAGGCACACTAAAATTATCAGTAATATCATAATTATTAATTAGATTTATTCTATTAAAAGAATTATTTTTTTTTCGTTCAACCAGATATGAAAATTGCAACTTAGCTCTTTCAGGCAATGTATTTTTTATTCCATTTATATAAACATATCCATTTATTACCTCCAGAGTATCTCCAGCAATTCCAACAGCTCTTTTTACATAATTAGTTTTCTTGTCAATTGGTTTATAATAATTTTTGTCGGTATATTTAGTCATATGCCATAATGTATCAACTGGCCAATTAAAACAAACTATATCATTTCTTTTAATTTTCTGTAATCCAGGGAGTCTTAGATACGGAAGCTCTGAAATAAATGGTAATTGTTTTTTATTTAAATATGATTTTAATTTAACGGGTTTTCTATCTGGACCATTTCCACCCAAAAATTTTGTAAAAGGTATAGAATCATGAACCATAGGAGCAGCTATTGTGGTCATTGGTATTCTTGCACCATAATGAAATTTGCTAACAAAAAGAAAATCACCTACAAGTAAAGATTTTTCAAGAGAAGATGTAGGAATAGTATAAGGTTGAATAAAATAAGTATGAACTAAAGTAGCTGCAATTACAGCAAAAATAATTGAACTAGTCCATTCGCCATTTGAGCTTTTTGGATTTACATTTCTGTTATCAACATATTTTGGTTTAGTGAAATAGTTTAGATAGTAATTGTAAAAGCCAAATGAGAAAATTGAAATAAATGTATTAGTGTAGGAGTTTTTTTTAAAACTTCTTGAAAGCTCGACCCATATAACAGGAATTATTATTATGTTAATAACAGGGATGAATATTATAAAAATCCACCACCATGGTCTGTTTATAATTTTAAGCAATATGAGTACATTATAAACAGGAATAAACGACTGCCAACTTTTATTTCCAGAAATTAAATATAACTTCCAAGTACCAATTCCGTGAATAAAATTTAATACAAATAAAAAAACTAGTAATTCATTCATAATTCTATGTTCAATAAGAATCCAAAATTAGATTTATTATTTATTTTATCAAAGTCAATATTTGGTTTAATGGATAAATTGTCATCTAAATTATATTGGAGTAGGTGAGCATCAACATTTGCATCTATAATATTTAAAATATATAAACCTACTGTAACTAATATAGAAAGTTCCTTATTTCTTTTCAAGGTACTTTGTGCTCTAATTAATCCATCATTAGATATTGACGGATATATTCCGTTTCCAAAAAACTCATCGTCTGAAAAACCAGCTAATCTTCGTTTGTATGCATTTCTATATCTATTATAATCTTTACTGTTTTGTTTGTAAAAGTAAATGCCTGCTCCGATTGCCCCATAGACTACAGGAATTTTCCAATATTTTTTATTGTAAAATTGACCGAGTCCTGGTAAAACAGCAGAAAAGAATGTAGCTTTTGATGGTCTAAGAGCTAATTCATATTCTTTTGGAATATCATTTTGTTGACCAAAAAATGAATAGTTCACTAAAAAAAAAAGTAAGTATAGATGGAGCTTATTCATTAATTATTTTAATAATTCTTAAAAAATCAATTTTAGAACTATAAGGTATAATAATTTTTCCCTTTTCTTTTTCATCGTAAGTCATACTGATTTTTCTATTTAATTTTTTTTCAATTTTTTCTTTTTCTGAAATAATTTCAATTGGTATTAAATTATTTATTTTATTTCTCGGATTATTTTTTAATGATTGAACAAATTTTTCTGTATTTCTTACCGATAAATTTTTAGAAATAATTTTCTTGTATACATTTAATTGTTTTTTTTCATCTTTAATATTAATTATTGCTCTTCCATGCCCCATAGAAATAAAATTATCCTTAATTCCACTTTGAATTATTGGGTTTAATTTTAACAGTCTTAAATAATTTGTGATTGTTGATCTTTTTTTTCCAATTTTGAGACTTAATTCTTCTTGAGTTATTTTTATTTCTTCAATTAATCTTTTATAGGAAAGAGCAATTTCAATGGAATCTAAGTCCTGTCTATGAATATTTTCAATTAATGCCATTTCTAAAGATTCTTGATCGTTAGCCTTTCTAATATAACACGGAATTTGATTAATTTTAAGTTCTTTGAATGCCCTTAATCTTCTTTCACCAGAAATTAGTTGAAATTTTTCTTTGGAAATTTTTTTAACTGTGATTGGCTGTATCAAGCCAACATTTTTTATTGATATTACGAGTTCACTTAATTTCTCTTTATTAAACGTAGACCGAGGTTGAAATGGATTAAGAGAAATATTTTTAATTTTTATTTCTAATGTTGAATTAAAAGAACTTTTTGAAATTGATGTCGTTTTATTTTTTGAATCTTTTAAAATTGATCCTAAACCTCTTCCTAAAACATTTTTTTTAGCCATATTTAATTTTTTGAAATTAGTTCTTGAGCTAAATTTAAGTAATTATCTGCGCCCTTACTACTTACATCATAATCGATAATACTTTTACCAAAACTAGTTGCTTCACCTAATTTAACATTCCTATGAATTATAGTCTTAAATACCATTTCATTAAAATGAATTTTGACTTCTTTTTTAACTTGATTTGATAGATTTAATCTGGTATCATACATAGTCAGAAGCAGTCCTTCAATTGACAAATTATTATTATGGATTTTTTGAATACTTTTAATAGTATTTAATAATTTACCTAATCCTTCTAAAGCTAAATATTCACATTGAATAGGAATTATAACAGAATCTGCCGCAGACAGAGCATTTATGGTTAGTAAGCCCAAGGATGGAGGGCAGTCAATTATAATATAATCATATTTAATTTTAATCTTTGAAATACTATTTTTAAGAAGATATTCTCTTCCAATCATATTTACTGATTCAATTTCAATACCAACCAAATCAATATGAGAAGGTATTACATCAAGATAAGCTAATTTAGAATGATATATACATTCGTCAGATAATGAATTATTTTCTAAAAAATCATAAATAGTTTTACTGTCAACATTTACATCAATTCCAATAGATGAAGTTGTATTTGCCTGTGGATCAAAATCAATCAGTAATATTTTTTTTTCTAAAGCTGCTAAAGCTGCAGAAAGATTTACAGAAGTTGTGGTTTTTCCTACTCCACCTTTTTGATTTGAAATTGTAATAACTTTACACATATTATACTAAGTATCAAATTTAAATTTACAATTAATAATACATAATTTAGACTTTAAATTGTTAAAGAAATTTAAAGATTTCAACAGAAAAATCAGTTAATTTTTTTTAATAGTAAATCTAGTATACTTATTGCAGATTCTCCGATGTTGGATCCTGGGCCAAAAATTCCTGAAACACCCTTATTATACAAAAACTCATAGTCCTTTTTAGGAATAACACCACCAACAATAATCATTATATTTTCATTTTTAAATTTTTTTAATTCACTGATTAGATTTGGAACTAGGGTTTTATGTGCTCCTGCCAAAGATGAAATTCCAATAACGTGAACATCATTTTCAACGGCTTGCTTAGCAATTTCATCTGGTGTTTGAAACAATGGGCCAATATCAACATCAAATCCAATATCAGCAAAACTTGTAGCTATTACTTTTGCTCCTCTGTCATGCCCGTCTTGTCCGATTTTTGCAATAAGAATCCTTGGTCTACGTCCGTCAAGTTTTGCAAACTTATTTGATAGTTTTACAGCATGTTTATATGACTTATTATCTTTCATCTTTGATTTATATACACCTGAAAAGCTTTTAATTTTAGATTGATATCTTCCAAATGTTTTTTCTAGAGCTGTACTTATTTCACCCAAAGTTGCTCTAGATTTGGCAGCTTTAACAGCCAAAGCTAATAAATTTTTATTTTTCTCTTTTGCCGCTTGACTAATCTCTTTTAATAATTTTTTAACTTTAAATTCATTTCTATGTTCTTTTATCGACTTTAATTTTTTAATTTGATCATTTCTTACCTCTTCATTATCAATTTCCAAATAATTTATTTCTTCTTCTTCTTCTAAAACGAATTTGTTAACCCCAACAATAATAAATTCTTTATTGTCAATTTTAGCTTGTTTTCTTGTTGCAGCTTGTTCTATCCGCATTTTTGGTATTCCTTTTTCAATTGCTTTTGTCATACCTCCAGCATCATTAATTTCTTTAATATGAACCATTGCTTTTTTGATAAGCTCTTGTGTTAATCTTTCAATATAAAAACTACCACCCCAGGGATCAATGGTTTTACAAATTTCAAGTTCTTCTTGAATTATTAATTGTGTATCTCTTGCAATTTTTGATGAAAACTTTGTAGGTAATCCTATCGCTTCATCAAGTGAGTTTGTATGCAAACTTTGTGTTCCACCAAAGACAGCTGAAAGTGCTTCAATAGTTGTTCTTGTAATATTATTAAATGGTTCTTGTTCTGTCAAACTCCATCCACTTGTTTGACAATGAGCTCTGAGACAATAAGATTTACTGTTTTCAGCATTAAATTGCTTCATTAATTCTGTCCAAAGATATCTTGCTGCTCTCATTTTAGAAATTTCCATAAAATGATTCATTCCGATACCCCAAAAAAACGAAAATCTATTAGCAAATTCATCAACCTTTAATCCCGCATCTAAACCAGTCTTTATGTATTCAATTCCATTAGCCAAAGTGTATGCAAGTTCTAAATCTGCACTTGCACCAGCTTCTTGCATATGATAACCAGAAATACTAATACTATTAAATTTTGGCATTTTTTCACTGGTATACTTAAATATATCTGAAATTATTTGAATTGACTGCTTTGGAGGGTAAATGAATGTATTTCTTACCATATATTCTTTAAGAATGTCATTTTGAATAGTTCCAGAAAGTTTACTAATGTCTATACCTTGTTCTTGAGCAGTAACAATATAAAATGCCATTATTGGAAGAACTGCACCATTCATTGTCATTGACACCGTGATTTTATCTAATGGTATTCCTTTAAATAAAGTTTTCATATCTTCAACTGTATCAATTGCAACCCCTGCTTTACCGATATCGCCAATAACTCTCGGGTTATCTGAATCATAACCTCTGTGAGTTGCAAGATCAAAAGCTACTGAAAGTCCTTTTTGTCCAGCTTTTAGATTTTCTTTATAAAATTTATTACTCTGTTCTGCAGTTGAAAATCCAGCATATTGTCTTATTGTCCAAGGCTTATTTGTATACATTGAAGAATAAGGTCCTCTAACAAAAGGTGGTATGCCTGCTATTGAATCTAAATGATGTGAATCAGAAATATCTTTAGAAGTATATCTATTTTTGATTTTAATACCCTCATCTGTGTTAAAATGATTTGAGTTTTTATTTTCAGAATTATTTAACGGATTAAAATCTCCAATTTTAATATTATTTAATTTTTTCCTATTCATCAATAAATTTATTATATCCAATTAGAATTTTTTCTTTCAATTCATATTGTCTTTGTACGCTTTTGGAATTCGTTAAAATTTCATTAAATAAGTTTTTTTTATTTAAACTTTTATAGTAGCCACCTTCATTTTCTATTTTTTTAAATAGATTAAGTGATTTTTGAGTTAATTCTTCAATTAAATATGTAATAAAATAACTTCCACTAACAGCATTATTAACCTTATTAATCGATGTTTCATTTTTTAAAATTAAAAGTTGGTTATTCATAATTCTTTCAGAAAATGAATTTTTTTCTTTAAATGTAACATCATAAGCTATGGATTTTATGTAATTACAACCACCGAGTATCCCAGACATACATTCTGAGGTAGACCTAATAATATTATTATTAAAATTGTTCGAAGTTTTATTTTTTACTGAAGGTTTTGCAGTAATAATACAATTGTCTATTTGATTTCCATATTCTTTTGTTATTAACGCCCAAAGAATCCTGAGAGCTTGAATTTTTGCAATTTCTAAAAAGTAATTACCCCCCTGAATTAATTCGAATGATATTTTTTCTATGATTTCACTTCCAAATTCATTTAGGTATTCATTAGCAGCAGAAAGAGAAAAAGCTATCTCTTGAACTATGTTTGCTCCAGAATCCTTAAAGAATTCGGATGAAATATTCAGATTATATGATTTTCCGATATATTTCTTTAACTCTAAATTTTTTGAATTTTTTAAATTTGGCTCAAAAATTATTTGATACTTTGTGTATTGGCTTCCTTTAAAATCTTCAACATTATTAATCTTTAGAGAGATGTTAAGTTTATTTAAATCATATTTTGTCAGATCAATTTTGTTAAAGTTTCTTAAAATAACATTTGTTATTTCATTGTCCGATAAATTTTTTAATTCAATTCCTAAATCGTTAGATTTTATGCAATCAACTTCATTAATTATATTCCATTTCTTTGGAAATAATAGATTGTCGGGATTAATAATAATGTTTTCCTTTTTTACATAGAAAGGGGCAATATCTATTTCTTCATCTGTTGATGTGAATAGTGCATTATATTTTTCCGCACCTAAATCGTTTATTATTTTTTTCGCCCAATCTATTTCTAAATTTTTATTTTTTTCCATTTATTTAGAAACAGTGTCAAACTCTATTATAAAAATATCTTCGTTGTCTTTTTTCATAAAAAGCTTTTCCCTTGCATATTTTTCAAGGCCAGTGTCAGACTGAATCAAATCTAATTCTTTATTGTCTTTATTTATTTCATTAATGTAAAACATTTTTTGCTCATTTAATTTACCAATATCATGATTTAACTCATTATGAACAATTATTGAGTTACTATCAAAAAAAATCATCCAAATTATAAATAAAATTATAATAATTGAATAAGTACTTTTAAAAAATCTAAATAATTTATTTTTCATCAAATTTTTTCCATGATTAGTTCAATTATTTCTTTAATCCCAGTTCTTTCGCTGGTATCTATTATTAAATTACAATGTTTTTTGATTGGTTCAACATAGATATTATGCATATTATCGAGTCTATTTTCAAATAGATTTACTACATCTTCATGTTTTCTGTCTCTTTCTATTATATCTCTTTTAAGTCTTCTTTCAAATCTTATATTCCTTGGACAATCTAGGAAAATACTATAATTTATTTGATTACGTAATTTTTTTTCTGTTAGAATCAAAATACCTTCAATAATCAAAATTTTTTCAGGTTTCAAAGTATTTGTATTTTCAAGTCTTAAGTGATTACTAAAACAATACTCAGGAACATTAATTTCTATTCCTTTTTTAAGTAATGAAATATGATTATTTAAAAGATCAAAATCAATTGCTTCTGGAGTATCATAATTTAGTTTATCCCTTTGCTCAAATTTTAATTTGGAGTTATCCTTGTAATATGAGTCAGATGACAAAAAACAAATTTCTTTTAAACCAGATTCTTCAATAATTCTATTAATTAATGTAGTTTTACCACTCCCTGTACCTCCAGTAATTCCAATTATAAACATACTATTCAATCAGTTTTATAATTCCTAAGTTTTCAACTCCAATATAAATATTTTTATCATTATCAAATTCAATTGATCTAACTCTGCCAATTTCTTTGAATAATTTATTTTCTTTAATAATTTTTCCATTTTTAATGACACATTGATGAAGGTATTGAAATTTTAGAGAGCCAATCAGTATGCTGCCATTCAGTGATTGGTAATTTGAATTTTTTACTATTACCATTCCGCTTGGAGCAATTGATGGTATCCAATAGTGAATCGGATCAATCATGCCTAAAATAGATGTTTCATTTGTAAATTTTGTTCCAATATAATTTATACCGTAGCTTGCTAGAGGCCAACCGTAATTTCCCCCAGATTTGATAATATTTATTTCATCACCTCCTCTAGGTCCGTGTTCATGGATCCATATTTCATCTTTTTCCTCATCATAAATCATACCTTGAGGGTTTCTGTGACCGTATGAAAATATAGCTTTTTTTGAATTTTTTTCATCAACAAAAGGATTGTCAATAGGAATTCTACCGTCATCATGAAGTCTGTAAATTTTACCTCCATCTCTGTTAATATTTTGCGGGTTAAGATCTCTATTTCCTCTATCTCCGATACTAAAGAATAAATAATTTTCTTTATCAAATACCATCCTGCTACCAAAATGTATAGACCTTTTACTGTTTGGAGTAGCTTTGTAGATAATCTCTTGATTTATAGCGGTATAGTTTTGAATTTTAAATCTCAGTATTGTAGTATTCATTCCTTGACTTTCATCATTTGAAGATGTGTATGAAATATATATCCATTTGTTTTCTTTGAAATTTGGATGTAGCTCAATATCTAGAAGTCCACCCTGATTTTTAGATATAATGTTAGGTAAATTTTTAATTTTAGTTTTTCTCCCATTTTTAAAATGTATCAATTCGCCTTTTCTTTCATTTATCAATATTGAATTATCAGGCAAAAAGACAAATGACCAAGGCACATCAAGATTATCAATTATTATTTTATATTTTAAATCCTGTGAAGTGGTGTGCGCAGAATAAAATAATATGACAAATAAGATTATAAGTTTATTCGTATATTTTTTCATTTGTTGAAATTACAAAAAACTACTTATTAAATGATTAAATGTTTAGTTCAAATAGACAATAATTATATATTTTTGTTTTCAAATTAAAAAATGATGAGTGAAAAAGTAAATTGTCTAATCATTGGTTCAGGTCCAGCAGGCTATACTGCTGCAATATATGCAGCTAGAGCTAATATGAACCCTGTTTTATATCAGGGTATTCAGCCAGGAGGTCAATTAACGACAACAACAGATGTTGAAAACTTTCCTGGTTACCCAAAGGGTATTTCAGGACCAGAAATGATGATTGAATTGCAAAGCCAAGCAGAAAGATTTGGAACTGATATTAGAAATGGTTGGATTACAAATGTTGATTTTAGAAATGAGCTCAAGCTTTGGGTAAATAATGAACATGAACTGGAATGTAATACAGTAATTATTTCAACTGGCGCATCAGCTAAATATCTTGGTCTTAAATCTGAAAAAAAATATTTAGAGCTAGGTGGTGGAGTATCTGCTTGTGCCGTATGTGACGGATTTTTTTATAAAAACCAAGAGGTAGTGATTGTGGGTGGTGGCGATTCTGCATGTGAGGAAGCTCATTACTTATCTAAATTGTGCAGTAAGGTTACAATGCTTGTGAGAAAAAGTCAATTTAGAGCATCTAAAATCATGCAAGATAGAGTAATAAAAACAGCAAATATTGAAATTTTATATAACACATCTACAGTTGAAGTTAAAGGGGATGGTCAATTAGTAACATCTATTTTGATAAAGAATAATTTAAATAACAAGCTAAGAGAAATTCCAGCGACTGGTTTTTTTGTAGCTATAGGACATAAACCAAACACGGATATATTTAAGCCATATATTAATATGGATTCTACTGGTTACATTATAAATGAACAAGGATCTACTAAAACAAATATTAAGGGTGTGTTTGTTTCAGGTGATGCTGCAGATCATACTTATAGACAAGCAATTACAGCTGCTGGTACTGGTTGTATGGCAGCACTTGATGCTGAGAGATATCTTGCTTCAATGTAATTTTTTCAACTGATTACTATTATATAAATTTGTAAAAAAATAAGATGATTCCATTTTTTAAAAAAAACCGCTTTGGACACATTCTTTTTATAAAAAAGTGGCTTATCAGAATTTTAGGTGCTTATACTCACAGAAGATATCGTGGATTTAACGAATTAAAAATAGAAGGTTCTGAAATTATTAGAGACCTAAAAGGATCAAATGTTTTATTTATTTCAAATCATCAAACTTATTTTGCTGATGTTGTAGCTATGTTTCATGTTTTTAATGCTAGCTTAAAGGGAAGAGTAGATTCTATTAAAAATATTGGTTATTTATGGAATCCAAAACTTAATATTTATTTTATCGCAGCAAAAGAAACAATGAATGATGGATTTATTCCAAAAATTTTAGCCTATGCTGGATCAGTAAGCATCGAAAGAACTTGGAGAAGTAAAGGGCAAGACGTTAATAGAAAGGTAAAATTTAGTGATATTTCAAATATCGGAAAGGCATTAGATGATGGATGGGTAATAACATTTCCACAGGGTACAACTACGCCTTTTAAGCCAATTAGAAAGGGTACGGCATTTTTAATTAAGCAATATAAGCCAGTTGTTGTTCCTATCGTAATTGATGGTTTTAGAAGATCATTTGATAAAAAAGGGTTGAGGGTTAAGAAAAAAAATATTTTACAAACAATGACTATAAAACCCCCTTTAAATATTGATTATGAAAAAGATACTACAGACGATATTATAAATAAAATTTCATTTTCAATCGAGCAACATGAATCTTTTTTAAAAGTAATTCAGCAAAAGGATGTTAATAAACATTATGAATTAAATAAAAAAAGAGAGTTTTAGTCTATGAAGACGTTACCTTCATAAATAATTTCATTTATTTGATTTATTACTTTATGAAAAGAATTTAAATCCTTTTTATCAATTCTATTTCGTATAATTGATTTAAATTTTCTTATTTTTTCAATAACAATTTTTCTTTTTTTTAAACCTGATTTGGTAAGTGAAATTATAATACTTCTTCCATCAGTAGGATTTGGTTTTCTGTAGATTAATTTTTTATTCTCCATAGAATTCAGAATCCTAGAAATGCTATTAGCTTCCAAGCCCATAACGGGACCTATTGAGGTTGAAGGGCTTCCGATATCAGGGTCAATGCTAATGAGTGTAAAGGAAATCGAAAATGTAACATCATATAGGTTAGCTTCCTTATTATACATTTTTTCAATGTTTTTCCATGTTTCTCTTAAAACAAAATCTGCTCTTTTATTAAATTGTTGATGATTCATCTATGAATTAATACTATTGTTTAATCAAATATGGTATGCCTGCATTGTAAATATATCAAATTAGATTTAATTTTTTATGATTCTATAATTTTCAATAGAACTTATTGAATATACTTTTATATTATAAATTCCATATTTTAAATTTTTAACCGAAAAATATTCAATATCAAAATCATTTATAGTTGAAATTATTCTACCCATTAAATCATAAATTTCTATCTTATTAATTTTCTCATTTGAATTAATATAAATTAAATTTTTTGATGGAATTGGATAAATTTTAGTATTGTCAAATGGTTTATTAATGACATTTAAATTTGATGAAATTGCTTTAATTTTAAAATTATCATAATAAAAACCATCTCTTCTTAATCCTCCATCACTATAAAGTTTAAATCTTATCAAAATATTTTCATCTAAGTAATCCGTTAGTAAAATACTTTCGTTAATCCAGTTATTTTGATTCCCATCATAAAGCGGCTCATTAAATGCATTTTCGTGCGTATCAATTCCTTTTTTGGTATATTCTCCACATTGAGCAACCCAATTATTTCCCCCGTCATTAGAAATTTCGATCTGAACATAATCATAACCCGACTCGATATTCCATTTTGCATCAAAATTTATTTCTGCATAAGAAATTCCAGACAAGTTAACTTCGTTCAATAAATATATTATTTCTTCTGAATTATTATTGTAATTTGAATAAGGTGAGTCTGTAATACTAGTCTCAGCGGAAAAATACTCTTCATAAGTACTAGACCACTCAGAATTTTGAGACCAATAATCATAATAATTATCAGAGTTGTCCTCAAATAAAATTATTGGCTCACCATATATTTTTTTTACAATAATTTCTTCGTCAAAAGAACCATTGTTTACTATATATTTATAAATTATTTCCTCTCCGTCAACAATTGACTGGTTTAATTCTATTTCAAAAGAATCATATATAATTTCGCCAATTTCTATTGAATTTATATTTACTTCAGATGAAATAGATTGAATATTAGATGAAATAGCTTGAATTGAAATGTTAAAGTTTTCATTATTTATAATACCTAATCTTTGAAGACTAAAATTAGTTTGGAATATATGAGAGTTGATAAAGTTTTCTGTTAAATCTTTTAAGTTAGCATAATTTCCTATCATTTTAGCAGCTGTTAAATTTAAGTATAGCATTCCTTTACAAATATCTTCAATAGATGATGCTTGAGGCCAAAATGAACTTCCAATTTCAGGTGTCATTGCAAATATTTTTTCCCTTGTTTGATTATTTTCGGTTGTTAACATGCCATACATAAAATCATCACTATCTCCAGCAGCCGGATACAAGTCAGCACTAATAATATTATTATAATTATTTTCGGAAACTAATGCTTCAGAAATAAATTCATAAATATTATTATCTTCGGTTGGCTGATTGTAATCATAGCCATAAGGGTAGAGAAGTAGGTTTCCGTATGTGTGATTGTTGAGAGCAATTCTAAAATTATTTGATTCTATAAAATATCTGACCGCTCTATTTTCAGATTCTGAAAATGGTCCATCTCCAGCATAAGTGTTATTATTAGGATTATTTGAGGTTCCTGAAGTATTCCAAACTTCATTTCCATTTTCATCTATAAATGAATAATTTCGGTTGTTGTCTACACCATGAGAGTCTCTTCTATTTTTTCTCCACATACCTCCTCCGTTTGGTTCAGTAGTCTCGTTATATATATATCCATCAGGATTTACACAAGGAATGAAGAATAATTCAGAATTATCAATGATTTGCTTGATGCTATCATTAGCATCATAATTTTCTAATAAATACCACATAAAATATATTAACTGCTGTAGAGATGCCGGTTCTCTTGCGTGGTGAAGAGCAGTGTAAAGTATTTGCGGTTCGCTTTCTGAAATATTTGGGTTATCTGAAATTTTTACCCATTGTAAAAATCTACCTTCATATGTTTCATGTATATGTGGATTTTCAGAATAGTCTGGGTCTCTAATATCACTTCTTGATGAAATTAAATTTGGGTATAAATTATGCATATCATCTAATTCACTTAGCATTTCATTGTAGGTGTAAAAGCCACCAAAATCATCAGCTTGTTTAAAATCATAATTTTCAGGTGTTGTAAAATTTTCATCATTTTCTTCGCAATATTCATTTGAATTGGTTTTTTGTCTTGTCCTGTTTCTTTCATTATAAAAATTAGTAACATCATTAATTAAAATTTCATAATCAAAATTTAAATACTTAATTTTTTCAATTTCACTTTCAGAAAAATCAGAAATAAAAAAATGATTTTTTTTATTTAATCCATGGTCAATAGCTACACCTTGATTTGCGAGGTTTAATAACTCATCTTGAGTTGTATAATTTAATTTAACTTTATGAAATTTTTCATTTATTTGACTAATGCAATGGTAAGAATTAATAATAAATACGATTGTAAAAAAGTTTTTATACATGTAAATTTTTTTATAACTAAACACAAATATTATTCCGAAATGCTATTAATATTTAAAATCCAATCTCTTGCATTTATAAAAGCCTTTATCCATGGACTAACTTTATCATTTCTTTTATCAGGATAATATGCCCAATTCCATTTAAAAATTGATCTTTCTATATGAGGCATGGTTACAAGATGTTTTCCGTCAACACTACACATCATTGCAGTATTATAATCAGATCCGTTCGGATTTGATGGATATTCATCATAAGAATAATTTGCAATTATATTATAATCACTTTCATTATAAGGTAATTGAAATTTACCTTCACCATGACTAATCCATACACCAAGATTTAGATTTTCAAATGAATTTAACATGATTGAGTTATTTTTTTTGATTTTAACAGAAGTAAAATTACTTTCGTGTTTTTGGGAATTATTATAGGTCATCTTTCCATGATTTTTATGCCCGGGATATATGAGGTCCAATTCCATAAATAATTGACAACCGTTACATATACCAATTGATAAAGTGTCGTCCCTTTTAAAAAAGTTTATTAATGNATTTTTAGCCTTNTNGTTATATTTAAATGAACCTGCCCANCCTTTAGCTGANCCTAATACATCTGAATTNGAGAATCCTCCAACTGCTCCTAAAAATTGTATATCATCTAGACTTTCTCTGCCTGAAATTAGGTCGGTCATATGAATATCCTTAACATTAAATCCAGCCATGAACAAAGCATTTGCTAATTCTCTTTCACTATTACTTCCTTTTTCTCTTAAAACTGCAGCTTTGGGTTTTATAAATTTTCTAATTAAACTTATTTCACCACTAAATTTTTTTGGGAATTTAAAATTTAAAGGCTGATTTTTATAATTATTAAATCTTGTTTCAGCTAGGTTATTTGCAGATTGTTTTTTATCTAGTAAAGTGGATGTATAAAACCAGATATCTCTGTATTTTGGAATGTCAAAAATTAACTCTTGGTCATTATTAATTAAATTTAATCTATTTCCTGAATTGACTTCTCCAATTTTATAAAATTTGATAGAATGATTTTTAAATATTTTTTCAACTTCATTTGAATTAGATTGAAGAATCACTCCACAATTTTCAGAAAATAATAGTTTAATTGTATCATTTTCATTTAGAGAAGACAGGTTAATATTAGCCGAAACATTTACGCTAGGAAAACACATCTCTAATAAACTAGTAATAAGCCCTCCAGATCCTATATCGTGACCTGCAACAATGTGATCTTTTCTTATCATGTCCTGTATCACATTAAATGTTTTTTTGAAAAAATCAGAATTTTTAATTGTTGGAGTATCAATACCAATATTACCAGTGATTTGAGAAAAAGATGAACCTCCTAATTTATANTCGTCTTGAGATAAATTTAAATAATAAATTGAACCGTAGTTTTTTTTAAATACAGGTTCAATAACTTTATTAATATCCTCACAATGACCNGTAGCTGAGATAATTACAGTTCCAGGAGATTTCACCTCTTTATCTTTATATTTTTGATTCATNGAGAGTGANTCTTTTCCAGTTGGAATATTAATTCCTAAATCAATAGCAAATTCAGAAACTGATTCAACAGCTTTGTAAAGTCTTGCATCTTCACCNTTGTTTTTACAAGGCCACATCCAATTTGCAGAAAGAGATAAACCACTAATATTTCCTTTTATTGGAGCCCAGATTATATTTGTTAAAGCTTCAGCAATACTATTTTTACTTCCTGCTTTTGGGTTGATTAGTCCTGATATAGGAGAGTGGCCAATTGAAGTTGCAATACCTTGATTATTTACAAAGTCTAATGCAATCACTCCACAGTTATTTAATGGTAATTGTAGTTCACCAACACATTGCTGTTTCGCTACTTTTCCTCCAACGCATCTATCAACTTTATTTGTCAACCAGTCTTTACATCCAACTGCTTCAAGACTAAATAAATCTTCAAGATAACTATGNACTTTCTTCTGACTGTAATTAATCTTTTCATAAGTTTTATTAATAACAGTGTCTTTGAGTATTGTTTCTGGAGAACTTCCAAAAAAATGTTTTAGGTTAAGATTTACACAGCTTTTATTTGACTTTTTAGAATATATTTCAAAATGATTATCATCTTTTACTTTTCCAACAATATAAATAGGAGCCTTTTCTCTTTCGCATATCCTGATAAACTCTTCAATATTTTCTTTTTTGACTATTAAACCCATTCTTTCCTGAGACTCATTACCAATTATTTCTTTATTTGATAATGTAGGGTCTCCAATAGGTAATTTGTCTAATTCTATAATTCCACCGGTTTCTTCAACCAGTTCTGTCAAACAATTTAAATGCCCGCCTGCTCCGTGATCATGAATTGATACAATACAGTTATTTTTATTTTCAATGGTTCCTCTAATTGCGTTAGCAACTCTTTTTTGCATTTCAGGATTTGATCTTTGAATNGCATTTAGTTCTATACCTGACGAAAATTGACCTGTATCAGCAGATGAAACAGCAGCGCCACCCATTCCAATCCTGTAATTATCACCACCCATTATTATAATAAGATCATCTTTTGAAGGTGTGTCTTTTATTGCATGCTCTTTGTTAGCATATCCGATTCCACCAGCAAGCATAATTACTTTATCATAAGCTTGTATTTCATCAATATTTTTATTCTCAAATGTTAAAATGGACCCATTAATAAGAGGCTGGCCAAATTTATTACCAAAATCAGAAGCACCATTTGAGGCCTTTATTAATATATCAGATGGGTTTTGATATAGCCATTCCCTTTGCATTATTTTTTTTTCCCAATCTTTGGAATTAATTCTTGAGTATGGTGTCATGTATACTGCTGTTCCAGCCAAAGGGATAGATCCTTTCCCTCCAGCTAATCTNTCTCTAATTTCTCCACCNGACCCAGTTGCTGCCCCGTTAAATGGTTCGACTGTAGTTGGAAAATTATGAGTTTCAGCCTTAAGAGATATGACAGTATCAATTTCTTTGTTTTTATAAAAGTCAGAAACATCTGCTTTTTCTGGGGAAAATTGAACTATTCTAGGTCCTTTTATAAATGCTACNTTATCTTTATAGGCTGATACTAAATTTTTAGGATTTTTTNTNGAAGTTTTCTTAATCAACGAAAAAAGTGATTCATTCTTTTCTTTACCATTAATAATGAATTTACCATTGAATATTTTATGTCTACAATGTTCAGAATTAACCTGAGAAAAACCAAAAATCTCAGAGTCTGTTAAACTTCTACTAATCTTTTTAGAAACACTGTTTAAATAATCTATCTCTTTATCGCTTAATGATAAGCCTTCTTTTAAATTATAATCATTGATATTTTTAATATATTTAATTTTTTCAGGCTCAATATTTATATCAAATATTTCTTGATTTAGGGTTGTGAATTTTTCATTTAACATTGGATCAAAATCAATAAAATTATCATCATCCAAATAATATTTTTCTATTCTCATAATAGAATTAATACCCATGTTTTGAGTTATTTCAACAGCGTTTGTACTCCAAGGTGAGACCATAGCAGCTCTTGGCCCTATAAAATTATTTTTTATTTGATTTTTTGACAGAAATTTAGAATTTCCAAACAGCCATTCTAGTTTTGATATTTGTTCATTAGANAAGNNTTCNTCAGATTGAANNGCANAAATATTTTTNAGGTTAGTTTCAAAAAAAANTACCATTTATTTANATAATAATATGAATNNTAAATTTAAAAGAAATTAATGTATTAAATATTAAAANAAATTATCTAAAATNAATAAGTTATNCACCNCTTTTAAACANATNNATTTTCTTTACTAAATAGATTGCATTTTAACTAAATTACTATATATGCCCCCTTTTTTCATCAACTCATTATGCTTTCCAGCTTGAACAATCCGTCCTTTATTTAAGACAACAATCATATCAGCTTTTTGAATTGTTGATAATCTATGTGCTATCACAACTGATGTTTTGTTTTTCATTAGCTTATCCAAAGCATCCTGCACTAGCTTCTCACTTTCGCTGTCTAAGGCAGATGTAGCCTCATCTAAAATTAATATAGGAGGGTTTTTTAATACTGCTCTTGCAATACTTAATCTTTGTTTTTGTCCACCCGAAAGTTTATTCCCTGAATCACCTATATTAGTTTCAATTTTTCCTGGAAGAATTTTAATAAATTCCCAAGCGTTAGCGATTTTCAAAGAGTTTATAATTTCTTCATCAGTAGCATCTGGCTTTGCGATTAACATATTATTTTTGATTGAATCATTAAATAAAATGGAATCTTGGGTAACAAGGCCAATTAGTTGTCTGAGAGATTTCTTTTTCAATTCACATATATTAATGTTATCAAAAAATATTTCTCCTTCATTTACGTCATAAAATCTACATATTAGGTTAGCAAGAGTTGATTTTCCACTTCCAGATTGTCCCACCAAGGCAATATTCATGCCTTTAGGAATTGTAAGATTTAAATCATTAATGACTTTATCATTTTCATATGAAAAAGACATATTTTTAATTGTAATACTATCGTTAAACTCATTGATTTCTCTTGCATTTTTTTCTTCAGATATAATGGTTCTATTATCAATTATTTCAAATATTCTATCAGCAGCAGCAGTTGCTTTTTTTACCTTGTAAGTTGCTCTACTTAAAGATTTTGCAGGGGTCAAAATATTGTACGCCAATCCTAAATACACAATAAATGCACTTGCGTCTAATGAGTTTTCTTTCAAGACCATCATACCTCCAACCCATAAAACTCCAGAAATTGCTGTTATTCCTAAAAATTCGCTTAAAGGGCTGGCTAAATTTTTTCTGTTTAAAACACTGTTAGAAAATCTATAAAATCTATTAGTTGAATTCATAAATTTTTCTATGAACTTATTTTCAGCGTTAAATATTTTTAAGATTTTCATACCTGAAAGTGTCTCATCTACTAATGATATAAATTGACCTTGTTCTTTTTGTACTTTTAATGATTTTCTTCTTAAAGATTTACCAACCAAAGAAATTACAAACCCACATAATGGTATAAAAATAATCACAAATATGCTTAATTTAGGACTGATTATAAACATTGATATCAGTGTGAAAATCACCATAAGTGGATCTTTAACAATTAATTCAAAAATTGATAAGAATGAGTTATCTAACTCTTGAACATCTGAGGATATCCTTGCAACTATGTCTCCTCTTTTTTTCTCAGAGTAAAATGAAAGAGATAATCTTATAATACTGTTATAAATATCATTTCTTATATTTTTAACTACTCCATTTCTTAAGTAGGTTATAAAAAACATTGATAAATAATTGAAAATATTTTTTAATAGGAATGTAATAACAATTATTCCTACCATAAACATCAACACATCATCACTCCCTTCAGCCTTTTTAACTGTAACAAAATAATTTAGATAGTCTTCAAAATAATTTACTAAATCTGAAACTCCATTCCATAACGGAGGGGTTGTTAATTGTTCAGTTTGATTAAAAAGAACTTTTAACATAGGAAATAAGGATATCATTGACAATGTTCCAAAAAATGCATAAAAAATATTTGATACAATGTTTAGAATAAAGTATTTTTTAAAAACCCACGCATATCCAAAAATTCGATTAAAGTAATTTGTTTTCATAAATTTATTTGGGCTGCTATTTCATTTAATTTCTTATCCAAAATCAAATTTACCTTTTTAAACTCACTAATGCTTTTTATTTTTGAATTTACACTAATATACATTTTGATTTTTGGCTCAGTTCCACTAGGTCTAAGTATTAATTTGTAACCATCAACTGATTCAAATTCTATTACATTTGATTCAGGTAAATTTATTACTTCTGATTCTTGAGAAATTATATTTTTTCTGATAGAATTTAGATAATCACTAACATATTTTACCTTGGATTTAGAAATTTGTGTCAGAGGGTTTTTCCTAAACTTTTCTATTAATTTATCTATTTCAATTTGACCTTCTTCACCTTCTTTAACTATTGAAACTAGTTTTTCTTTAAAATACCCATATTTACAATAAAGTTTAATAAGTTCGTTGAAAACGGAGGAGTTATTTTGTTTGTAGTATGACATCATCTCATAAGCCAGTAGACTAGCGGTAATTGCATCTTTATCTCTAATTTCATCACCAATCATCAAACCATAACTTTCTTCTCCACCAGCTATAAATTTTTGCTCTGGATGATCTTTTATCATTTTAGCTATCCATTTAAACCCTGTTAAACTTAATTTGCAATCAATATTAAAATTTTCTGCAATTTTTTTAACCATCGGTGTGGATACAATAGTAGATGCAATAAAATATTTTTTATTTAATTCTGTTGATTTACTTTTTAAACTTAACAAGTAATCAAAAACTAGTATCATTAACTGATTTCCGTTAACCAAAACCAATTCATTATCTAGGTTTCGAATTGCAACTCCTAACCTGTCTGCATCTGGATCTGTTCCAATAACCATATCAGCATTTTCAGATTTTGCAAGTTTTAATGCCTTATCCATAGATTCAACATCTTCTGGATTAGGTGAAAAAACTGTACTAAAATTTGCGTCTGGTATCATTTGAGATTTTTCAAACCTGGCATTTAAATAACCTGCTTTTTTTAAAAGTTTAGGCATGATTACAGATGATGTACCATGAAGCGCAGTAAAAACAATTGTGTTATTATGTCTTGTATTTACATTTTCATTTATTCCATTTTTAAGACAAATATTAATAAAATCATCATCAAACTCATCTTTTATAATTTCGATTAGTGAGTGATTACTTTTAAAATTTATGTGTGTAAAATCAATTTTATTAATTTCATTAATTAGTTTTTGATCAATAGGAGGGACAATTTGACCTCCATCACTCCAATAAACCTTAAATCCATTATATTTTGGCGGATTATGTGAAGCAGTCAATACAATTCCACAAATGCAATTTAATTTTCTTACAGCATAAGAAAGCTCAGGAGTTGGTCTTAATGAAGAAAATAAAAAAACTTTTATTCCATTGGCAGAAAAGATATTAGCAACAATATCAGCTAGTTTTTGACTATTTTTTCTACAATCAAAAGCAATTACTACTTTTTTTGAAATATTTTTTTGTTTGTTTATAAAATTAGAAATTCCTTGAGTGTTTTTTCCAATTGTATATTTATTAATCCTGTTTGTACCAACACCCATTATTCCTCTCATTCCTCCGGTACCAAATTCAAGATTTTTATAGAATGAATCTTTAAGTTCTGATTCATTTTTTTTAAGATTTTCTAATTCTTGAATCGTTTTTTTATCAAATGGTTTTCTACTCCATTCATTAATATTTTCAATTATTATTTTACTCATATATGTTTATGAATGTAAAATTATGATTTAAGTTATTTTTCTGATAAATAAGCTTGTTAAATTAATCACAAATTTATTTTTTTAGAAATTTTGTATTGAGCTTTTTTATTTATATTCTTCAGCATTAATTCTCCGATAAATCCCATTGAAAAAAATTGGCTTCCGATAATCATTGTAGCTAAGCTAATATAAAATTCAGGTCTTTCTGTTATTAACCTAGCCGCTGTATTTATGAAAAGTTTATCATAACCTAGATAAACAGCAAATATTAGTCCTGTAGTTAACATTATTAATCCAATTGAACCAAATAAATGCATTGGTCTTTTGCCAAAACTTGAAATAAACCATATTGTTAGAAGATCTAAAAATCCATATAAAAATCTGCTAGGTCCAAATTTTGTTTTACCATGCTTTCTCGCTTTATGATTTACAATTTTTTGACCAATTTTTTTATATCCTGCATTTTTAGCCAAAACAGGAATAAATCTATGCATTTCACCATATACATTTATATTTTTTATTACTTCTTTTTTATAAGCTTTTAATCCGCAATTAAAATCATTTAGATTAATTCCAGAAGTTATTCTTGCAGCAAAATTGAAAATTTTTGAGGGTATATTTTTTGCTAATATGGAGTCAAATCTTTTCTTTTTCCATCCAGAAACTAACTCATAATTATCATTTACTATCATGTTATACATTTCAGGAATTTCTTTAGGATCGTCCTGTAAATCTGCATCCATAGTAAATACTACATTTCCTTCAGCTTTAATAAAACCTGCGTGAAGCGCCTGAGATTTTCCGTAATTTTTTTGAAATTTAATTCCTTTTATAAAATTTTTCTCATTTGATAATTTTTCTACTACTTCCCATGAGCCATCATTACTACCATCGTCGATAAAAATTATTTCAAATGAGAAATTATAAACATTCATTATTTCAATAATAGATTTAGAGAGCTCATTAATTGAATCTCTTTCATTCAGAAGTGGTATAACTACAGAAATATTCATTGATATCTATGTTTTTTTAAAAATTAATGCTGGAAATACACCTATAATAGCATTAATCACTAACACTACCATATAATTTAAAAATATATTCCTGTATGAGAAACGAGGATACTTTTGCATATCATCCAATTGTTTACTAATATCTTCACTGGCCTGTTGAAGTAATTCACCCATTTGTTTTTGTTGAATCATAAGTTCTTCATTAATTATTTTCCCAGCTTCAGGGTCAATAAATTTAAAAATTAAAAGATCACCAATGGATGCTATAAAATAACCAATGACAATACAAAGAAAATATGCTGTAAATGATTCTTTAAATGAAATTATTTCATTTTGTAATTTTTTGTTTTTGTAAATTGAGTAGATACCAAAACCCAACATAATAGGTACACAAGCCAATGATTGTACGCCATTATAAAAAAATTTTAAATCATACATATAAATTAGTGCAGATACTACAAAGAGAATAGTTCCCAGTTTAATCCCTAGATCATATGAATTTTTTTTTAGTTTAGCTATCATATAAAATGTATATATGCATCAAATATACAAAAAGGATATTCCAAAAAAATTAAATTAATTATCATCAATTATTGTTTAATATTAAAAAATCAATAAATTTGCACCTCAAAATTATTAGAATGAAAAAAGGTATACATCCAGAAAATTATAGATTAGTAGCATTTAAAGATATGTCTAATAATGATATTTTTTTAGCAAAATCTACTGCTCAAACAAGTGAGACCGTTTCTGTTGACGGTATTGATTATCCTCTTATAAAATTAGAAATTTCAAGAACTTCACATCCATATTACACTGGAAAAGCCAAGTTGGTCGATACCGCTGGAAGAATTGATAAATTCAAGACTAAATACGCTAAATTTAAGAAAAAATAGTGCTTATAATATAAATTATTAAGCCTCTCGATTGAATTGAGAGGCTTTTTTTATACATTTATCTTCATCTCTATTTTAAATTATGTCAGAAATAAATTTCAGAAAAATCGAAAAAAATGATCTAAATGAAGTATTAATTCTTTTAAATCAATTAAAAGTAATGGACGTGTCAACGGTTAATTTAGATGATGCATGGAAAAATTTTAAAAACAACAACAGTTCAAACTCGATTGTTGGATTATTTAATAATAAAATTGTTGCATATGGTAGCTTAGTCATTGAAAATAAGATAACAGGTGTTGTGGCCGGTCACATAGAGGATATTGTTGTAGATATTGAAGTGAGGGGAAAGATGATTGGAGTTTTACTCGTTAAGGAACTTATCAAAATTGCTAAAGCAAATGAATGCTATAGAATAACTTTATTCTGTAAAGATTCATTAGTTAATTTTTATGCAAGAAATGGATTTGAGGTAAATAATATAGTTATGAAAAAATATCTTTAATTTTTCCTGACTGTTCTTAGATCTAATAAATTTGTAGCGTTAATTTTCATTCCTTTTATGTTTTTAGAAACAAACCTAATTACTTCATCATAAAAAAGCGGTACTACTATTGACTTTGAAATTATTATTGAATCCATTTTTTTGTATAGTTTAATTCTTTTATTCATATTATTTTCCTGTAATGATTGTTTGTATAGGTAATCATATTTTTCATCGTAAAAATGAGTATAATTAGGGCCATTAGGAGAAAAATTTTTACTGTAGAATAATGATAAATAATTTTCAGCATCAGGATAATCGGCAATCCAGCTAGCTCTAAAAAAATCTAATTTTCCGTTAGCTTTAGCTTGTTTAAGACTAGATGCTGGAATTACATCAATAATAATTTCAATTCCGATTTTTTCTAACTCTTTTTGTATGAATTCACAAAAGACCAAATAACTACTAGTAGTGGTTAGTTTTATTTTAGCCAGTTCTCCATTTATTTTTTTAAATTCATTTACGTATTGTTTAGCTATTTTTGCATTGTAATTATTCGAATATTTTTTTTCCGTGTAACCAGGTAAGCCATATGGGATAAAACCTCCGTATGCAGCAATTCCAATTCCATTTCTTAAATATTTAATCATTTTTTCTTTGTCAAATCCAATATTTATAGCCTTTCTCAACAGATCAGATTTTATTATATTTTTATTTGATTCCATAAAAAATCCAAGATATTCTGTATTTAAAAATGGTCCTCGCATCATTAAAATATAATTTTTGTATTCCTCTTTTAGTTTACCGTTAAAATCGATTATTTCATCTTTATATGAATTATCAATACCTGAAATAAAATCAATATTTCCTCTGACTAGCTGAAGGAATTCGCTTTGTTTTTCTGGTAAAAATGTAATTGACACAGCTTCCAGAAATGGTAGTTTTTCTCCATTTGCACTAGTTTTGAAGTATTCGGTATTTTTTCTAAGTACAAGTTTTATATTTTCTTCCCATCGCTTAAACTTAAAGGGCCCAGTTCCAATAGGATTTGATCTAAAATCATCTCCATAAAATTCAACAACTTCTTTAGGTACAACCGAGCAGTACTTCATTGTTAATATTCCTAAAAACGCATTAAATGGGATTTTTAAATTGATTTCAAAAATGGAATCGTTTACTGCTTTAAAGTTTTTAACTTTATCCATAACCCATGCCCCAGGTGCTGCTATTTCTGGGTTAATTAATCTGTTAAAGCTATATTCGAAGTCGTGTGCTGTTACATTTCTATTTTTTAGTTTCGGATGTGGATGAAATTGAATATTAGTATCAATATGAAAAGTATATTTTTTACTGTCCTCTGAAATTATCCATTTTTTGGCAATTGATGGGACAATATTCATTGAACTGTCCATTTCAACTAATCCGTCAAATAGTTGGTTAACTGCCCATATATTCGCTATTTCTTTTGCAAATATTGGATCTAGAGAACTAATATTTTTATGTTCATTATATCTAAATACGTTAACCTGATTGATTTTGTTGTTTTTTTCACAACTAAATTCAATTACAGTTATAAATAATATTATCCATATAATTTTAATTCTAACTTTCAAAAGTTGATTGTCTTTAATAATAAATTAGTTGTAAATTTACAATCCTTTTATATTAAATCTAATGACAACTAATAAAAAAGTAGCATTTCATACTCTTGGCTGTAAATTAAATTTCTCTGAAACTTCTACCATTGCTAGAACGTTTACGGGAAATGGATTTGAATTAACAGATTTTTCAAGTAAAGCAGATTTTTATGTTATCAATACATGTTCTGTTACAGAAAATGCCGATAAAAAGTTTAAGAATATTCTGAATAGAGCAAAAAAACTTAATCCAAATGCTTTTAATATAGTGATCGGTTGTTATGCACAACTTATGCCGAATTCTATTTCGAATATCCCTGGAGTTGATTTAGTTTTGGGGGCAAATGAAAAGTTTAAAGTTGTTGAATACCTTCAATTATTGGATAAAGATAATTCGCTTGTTTATTCTTGTGATATTAATAATGTTAATAAATATGAAAGTAGCTATTCAGTTGATGAAAGAACTAGATCATTTTTAAAAGTCCAAGATGGATGTGATTATAAGTGTTCGTATTGTACAATACCATTGGCTAGGGGTATTTCAAGAAGTGACAGTCTTAAAAACATCAAAATAAGTGTATCTAAAATATCTTCTAAAAATGTCAAAGAAATTATATTAACTGGGGTTAATATTGGTGATTATGGTAAAGGTGAATTCGGCAATAAGAAACATGAAAGTACATTTCTTGATTTAATTCAGGAATTAGATTTAACAAAAAACATTAATCGATTTAGAATTTCATCCATTGAGCCAAACCTTTTAAATGATAAAATTATAGATTTTATTTCTCAAAGTAACCTTTTTGTGCCACACTTTCATATACCTCTTCAAAGTGGTTCAAATAAAATTTTAGGTCTAATGAGAAGAAGATATCAAAAGGAACTTTATGCAGATAGAATTAAATATATTCACTCTAAAATTAATGATGTATGTGTAGGTGTTGATGTTATTGTTGGTTTTCCAGGGGAAACAGATGATGATTTTAAGGAAACTTATAATTTTTTATTGAACCTTAATATTTCATACTTACATGTATTCACTTATTCTGAAAGAAATAACACAGAAGCTTCCATGATGGGTAATATGGTGCCAGTCAATGTCAGAAATCAAAGAAGTAAAATGTTAAGGTCTCTTTCTGAAAAAAAGAAAAGAGATTTTTATAATTCTCAGTTAACGAAAAATAAATCAATTTTATTCGAGTCTGAGAATAAGTATGGATATATTCATGGTTATACTGATAATTATGTTAAAGTAAGAGTTCCATGGGATCCTAAATTATCAAATAAATTAATTAATGCTAAATTGGAAAATATTGATGATGAGGGATTTGTGAGAATTAATTTTGATAATGAACAAAAAACTAAGAAGCTTTTATCATATTCTGATTCCTACAGGTAGTAAGGATTTGTATTTTCTGTTTTTTCTAATAAACTTTGTTATCAGGGCAGCAGTGGGTACAACACTAATATTTCTGTCTCTTATTATATCTAATACTTCAGACATAAATTTATCTGCAAAAAGATTATTATCATTATTTTCAGGCACCAAAATTTTTGTAAGAAAAATTTTTCTATCTTGAATCGAATATTCGATTATAGCTAAACCACCATCAATTTTTGTTTCAAATTGTCTTAAAAAATTATTGTCGGTTATTTCCATATTAACAAAACTTTATAAAAAAGTTAATTGCAAAATTAATAAATTTAAACTAAATCAAATTTTTTATATAAATGACCGATTTTAAAAACCATATTTATATGATGCCTGGTCTTGCTGCTAATTCTAAGGTTTTTGAAAATATAAATCTACAAAATAAAAATTATTGTATACATAAATTAGATTGGATTCAACCTGAAATAAATGAATCTTTAAAACAATATTGTAATAGATTTTCAAAAAAAATTAAACACAAAAATCCTATTTTGTTGGGTGTTTCGTTTGGCGGTATCATTGTTCAAGAAATTGATAAGATTATTGATGTTAAAAAATTAATTATAGTTTCAAGTGTAAAATCTCATTCTGAATTCCCCATTCTTTTTAAAATTGCAAGAGATTATGGCCTAAATAATGTTTTACCTTTCGGAATGTTTGATAATGCAATTAATATTTCAATGAAATTAAATATTAATAAACTATACAAGAGAATTGATCTAGCTGAAAGATATCTTACCGAAAGGGATGACTACTATCTAGAATGGGCTGTAAAAAGTTTATTAAATTGGAGACAAGATAAATACAGGCATGATTTGATACATATTAACGGAGATAAGGATAAAGTTTTTCCTATTAGTAACATATCAAACTGTATAACTATCAAGGGAGGAAGACATGAAATGATTATTTTAAAGTCGAAATGGTTTAATAAAAATCTTCCTAGACTAATCGAAAGGACTTAAAATTATCTTCTTCTTTGGTTGTTCCTGTTAAAATGTTGATTTGGGATATTTGTTTTTTTCATTTGATTTTTCATCATTCTAATCTGATCGGTCAACATTCCGTTTTTATCTAGTATTTGAGCTTCTTTTAATAATTTCTGAGCTTCTATTTTCCTTCTTTTAGTAAACAATATTCCGGCTAAATTAAGTTTAGCCATTGCTAAATCATGGTCCATATTTAATCCAAACGAGATAGCAGTTCTAAAATATTTTTCAGCTTGATTCATATTTTCTTGTGAAATTATTAGTCCTTTTAGGTAGTTGTAGTATCCTTGTTGTTTAGTGGTTAAGGAAGTTTGAGGATTTCTAATTCTGTTTAACCATTTGTTAGCACCATCCATATTTTGTTTTCTTAGTTGAAAAAATGCTAAAATTAAAAACTCATTTCGAAAATATAATATTATAAAAATTAATGAAATAAAAATTAAAAGAATTCCATTTCCAGTTGTTCCGATAGACCCATCAATAAACTGTTGAATTGCCAAAGAAAAGAGCATTATTGAAATAATTAATTTTAAATACTTATTGAACATGACGTTTTGAATTATAATTTCCGAAATAAAATTAATAAAAAACAATTTGATAATTATTAAATAATTTGATTTGTTTAACTAAAAACTCTTTGTATATTTGGCCGCAGTTTTAGTTTTTAAAACAAAAAATAATTTAAGATGAGTAAAAGAACCTTTCAACCCTCTAAGCGTAAAAGAAAAAATAAGCACGGATTCAGAGAAAGAATGGCAAGTGCTGCTGGAAGGAAAGTGCTTTCTAGAAGAAGAGCTAAGGGTAGAAAGAAACTTTCAGTTTCATCAGAAAACAGCCCAAAATAAAATGATTAACAATTGTTAATATAATATATGGTGTTACTTCTAGTAACACCTTTTTTTTTGTTTTTTTGATTAGTACATTTAAAAAATTTTAATTCAATGCCAAAAAACCCTAAACTAAAATCCATACTTATAATTGGATCTGGCCCAATCGTAATAGGTCAAGCATGTGAATTTGACTATTCTGGTTCCCAAGCACTTCGTTCATTACGTGAGGATGGAATTGAGACAATTTTAATAAATTCAAATCCAGCAACAATAATGACAGATCCTGTCATGGCAGATCATGTTTTTTTATTGCCTTTGAACACATCTTCTATAGTTCAAATTTTAAAGAAACATCCACAAATTGATGCTGTTTTACCTACAATGGGTGGGCAAACCGCTTTAAACCTGTGCATAGAAGCAGACGAAAAAGGTATTTGGGATGATTTTAATGTACAAATAATTGGAGTTGATATAAATGCTATTAATATTACTGAAGATCGTGAAAAATTCAGAAATTTAATGATTGATATTGGTATTCCTATGGCTCCTCAATCTACAGCTACATCTTATTTAAAAGGAAAAGAAATAGCTCAAGAATTTGGTTTTCCTCTTGTTATTCGTGCATCCTTTACATTAGGTGGAACTGGTGCGTCTTTTGTTTATGAAGAAAAAGACTTTGATGAATTACTTACAAGGGGGTTAGAAATATCTCCTATACACGAGGTAATGATAGATAAAGCTCTTATTGGATGGAAAGAGTATGAATTAGAGTTGTTAAGAGATGCAAATGATAATGTTGTAATTATCTGTTCAATTGAAAACATGGATCCTATGGGAATTCATACTGGTGACTCGATCACAGTAGCACCAGCAATGACATTGAGCGATACCTGTTATCAAAGAATGAGGGATATGGCTATAAAAATGATGAGAAGTATTGGAGATTTTGCGGGTGGCTGTAATGTTCAATTTGCTGTTAGTCCCGACGAAAATGAGGATATTATTGCAATTGAAATTAATCCAAGGGTTTCAAGATCTTCTGCTTTGGCTAGTAAAGCTACTGGATATCCAATCGCTAAAATTGCTGCTAAATTAGCCATTGGTTATAATTTAGATGAGCTGCAAAATCAAATTACAAAGTCAACCTCTGCTCTTTTTGAACCAACATTGGATTATGTTATTGTTAAGATCCCAAGATGGAATTTTGATAAGTTTGAAGGAAGTGATAGAAGATTAGGTCTTCAAATGAAAGCGGTTGGTGAAGTTATGGGTATTGGAAGGTCATTTCAAGAAGCATTACACAAAGCAACTCAATCATTAGAAATAAAAAGAAATGGCTTAGGTGCTGACGGTAAAGGAGAAACTGATTATGATACAATAATTTCTAAACTTTCGATTGCTTCATGGGATAGGGTTTTTGTTATTTATGACGCTATTCAATTAGGAATTCCTTTAACTAGAATATATGAATTAACAAAAATTGATATGTGGTTTTTAAAACAATATGAAGAACTACATATTTTAAAAAATGAAATATCTAAATATTCAATTGATAATATTACAAGAGATTTATTGTTAGAGGCTAAACAAAAAGGGTATGGTGATAGACAAATAGCTCATATACTTAGTTGTTTAGAAAGTGATGTATATTCTAAAAGAATAGAAATGGACATTAAGAGAGTATATAAGCTTGTTGATACTTGTGCTGCTGAATTTAAAGCATTTACACCATATTATTACTCTACTTTTGAAAATGAAATTGAAACAAAAGATGGTTCTGTATATTCTGAAAATGAAAGTTTAGTTTCTGATAAAAAGAAGATAATTGTTCTTGGCTCTGGACCAAACAGAATAGGTCAAGGAATTGAGTTTGATTATTGTTGCGTTCATGGTATTTTAGCTAGTTCAGAATGTGGATACGAAACGATAATGATTAACTGTAACCCTGAAACTGTATCAACTGATTTTGATATCGCAGATAAATTATATTTTGAACCCGTATTCTGGGAGCACATTTATGATATAATTAGACATGAGAATCCAGAGGGCGTAATTGTTCAGCTTGGTGGGCAAACAGCATTAAAACTAGCGGAGAAGCTAGATAGATATGGAGTAAAAATAATAGGAACTAATTATAAATCATTGGATTTGGCAGAGGACAGAGGTTCTTTTTCTACTTTATTAAAAGAAAATAATATTCCTTATCCAGAATTTGACACTGCATCATCAGCTGATGATGCGTTAGCTGTTGCAGATAAGCTTGATTTTCCAATATTAGTTAGGCCATCATATGTTCTTGGAGGTCAGGGTATGAAAATTGTTATTAATAAGCAAGAACTTGAAGAACATGTTATAAATCTATTAAGAAGAATACCTAATAATAAATTACTATTAGATCATTATCTTGATGGTGCTATTGAAGCAGAAGCTGATGCAATATGTGATGGAGAGGATGTTTATATTATAGGTATAATGGAGCATATTGAGCCTTGTGGAATTCATTCAGGTGACAGTAATGCTTGTTTGCCCCCTTTTAATTTAGGAGATTTAGTAATTAAGCAAATTGAAGACCATACTAAAAAAATTGCTAAAGCCTTAAATACTGTAGGTTTAATTAATGTACAATTTGCAATCGCAAATGATATAGTTTACATTATTGAGGCTAATCCTAGAGCTTCGAGAACAGTTCCTTTTATTTCTAAAGCTTATCGTGAACCTTACGTTAACTATGCTACTAAGGTTATGCTAGGTAAGAAAAAAGTAAAAGATTTTAATTTTAATCCAACATATAAGGGTTACGCAATCAAAGAACCAGTATTTTCATTCAGTAAATTTCCAAACGTAAATAAAAAGCTTGGGCCTGAAATGAAAAGTACAGGTGAGAGTATATTATTTATTGAAGACCTTCAAGATGATAAGTTTTACGAATTATACTCTAGACGTAAAATGTATTTAAGTAAATAGATTTATTGACTTCGTTTTTATTATCAAAATTATATTGTAAATTGTTTTAATGGATATAGTAATTATTATTTTACTTATAATTGTTTTTTTTACCTTGATTTATTTAATAATTAAATCAAAATCTTCAAAATCTTCAATTGAGGTAGAAGATTTAATGAATTTTTCAAATAATTTAAATACTCAAATTCAAGATATTAGAAAGGAAATAGATAATAATTCTAGAGAGAGTAGAGGAGAGATTGAAGCAAAATTAAATAACATTAATAAACAAATTAATGATTATCATAAAAGTTCATCAATATCTATTACCCAACAATTTAAGGAGTCAAATAAAGTAATTAAAGATGTTACTTCAGAACTTGAAAAAATAAAGGGGACTAATGAACAAGTTTTAAGTTTTGCTAATCAGATGAAAACTCTTGAAAAAATACTTGGTAATCAAAAACAAAGAGGAGTGCTAGGTGAAATTCAATTAGAAAACTTACTTGCTAATGTTTTACCACCAGAATTGTTTAAAATGCAGCATTCTTTTTCAAATAAAGAGATTGTTGACGCTATAGTAAGAGTTGGAGATTTTATAATCCCTATTGATGCAAAATTTTCGCTTGATAATTATAATAAAATGATTGAATCTAATAACAAGGATGAATTAGCAGATTTAGAAAAAAAATTTAAATCTGATATAAAAAATAGAATTGATGAAACTTCAAAATATATTAGGCCAAGCGAAAAAACTACTGATTATGCTTATATGTTCATACCAGCTGATGGTCTTTATCAGGACCTATTAAATAGTAGGGTTGGCTCGCTTAAAATTAATCAGAGAGACCTGGTTAATTACGCTTATGAAAAAAAAGTAATGATTGTTTCTCCAATGAGTTTATTCCCAATGCTTCAAATAACAGTTAAAGCACTACATAATATGAAGGTCGAGGATTCTATTAATGACATAATTAAAAATGTAGAAAAACTATCTAATCATCTAAATGCATATAAAACTTATCACGATAAGCTTGGAAATACTTTGGGTACAGCCGTTAATCATTACAATGACAGTACCAAAGAATTTAAAAAAATTGATAAAGATATCGTTAAGATCTCAGGTTCGTCTAATTTAAATTTAGACACCAGCTTTGTTGAAAAACCTTTAGAAGATTAAACAGTTTCTTCTTTAATGATGTATGAAGAAATTTGACTAAAAGAAAACTTAAATAAGAATCCAAAAAATATATCTCCTGCAATACTATACCCAAAGAATGGAATAGCCATTGTATAGCAAAGTATTAAGCCATTAAGAGTTTTTGGATAGCCTATTATCCAAACTCCAAAATTTGATACTAAAAAGAAGATAAAACTACTTATTAAAATATTTTGAATACTTATTTTTTTTATCCTTGTCCCAATAAATACAACTAAAATAAATGATATGTAAACAATTATATTAACAGAAGAAAATCCTAAGAAAAAATCTGAAATTATTAATATTAAAAGAGGAATTATAAATGCGATTTTTTTATTACTAAAGTTTAGTCCACCAAATAGCGCAATTGCAGTAACAGGCGAGAAGTTAGGTGGGTGAGGGATTATCCTTGAAATTATTCCAAAAATGATAAGTATTAATACAAGTTTTTGAGATTTATCAAAATTTAAATTCATATTAATTTTTTAAAACTTTATTTTTAATATACATTTCTTTATTTAAATATTCAAATTTTAAATTATCGTCGAATAGACCAAATATTTCTAATTTATTTTCATTTATATTTCTTGAATTAATTAAATCTAAAGTAAAGTTTAATAAGGGCTCATCAATTTCACCGATTATACCCATTTCATATGGTCTTTCTTCAAATTCATAGTTTGGGCTAATTCCGTTAAAATAATCACTTTCACCATTAGCATTTAATATTTTTAAGACCAGTGGTTGTAAAGCATAGTTATGTGAAGTGTTTATATTTTGATTTGAAAAATCTTCAGAATCATAAATAGTAACAGATGCTTGGTATTTACCATAAGTTGTTGTCCCGATTTGTATAATATTTATATAAGGTTTCAAACAATTTATTACCAATTCACTAGCTGACGCAGAGCTTTTAGTGGTTAGTATGTAAAGCTTACTCATGTTTAAACTATTTTCAGATGAGATGAATCTATTTATTAAATATTCAGGGTCATTATTTAACCAATAATTTTGAATATCAGGGTTCCATTCCTCTGTACTAAAAATTTCATTTTGAAATTGACCAGTAATTAGACTTGAAAGAAAAATAGCTGAATTCACACTTCCTCCAGGGTTATAACGAAGATCTAAAATTAATTCATCAACAGAGTTAGATTTAAATTCAGAAAAAATAGTTTCAATATAGCTGTCATAATTTGAAACGAATTGATTATACATTAGATAACCAATTTTTTTATCTGAACTATTTATAATATTATAATGATAGACAGGGTTTTTGTTAAGTGGTTGCTTAGATAATTCAATATTTACATTTATTAAATTAATACTGTCATCATTAATATTTTCAGTATTGAAATTGTTATAGTTTGCAAAATTAACTATGTAAATATCTTGAGATAATAAACCTGAATAGTTATTTATATTTAATAAAGTATTATTAATTCCCCTAAAGATATCTCCCCTTTTAATATTATTTATGTCTGCATTAGAACCTGGGTGAACATATCTAACAAAACCAAATATTTCATTTGATGAATTTGGAATATAGCTTAGTCCATATTCCATTCCATTGGACACAGATGATCCATTGAAAAACTGCTCAAGTTCTATATAGTTGTCGACTATAACACTGAATTTATCTATACTCTCTCTTTCATAAATTAAAGATTCGAAGAGTATTTCAGGTGATTCAAAATTATTTAAGTAATTAGCATATTCATCAGATGAATCAAATCTGTTATTTGATAAATCAAAAATTTCTTGTTTATATAAATATACTGCATTCATTCCTTTCCAAACAAAATCATTTATTTCACTTGTATAAGCTCCGAGATCATCGTCATCTTCAAAACAACTGAAATTAACTAATGAAATTGCGGCTATGAGTAAAATTTTTTGGCTAAAATTCATTTAATAAAATTAATGAATTCCAGTAAAATTATCTGGAGTAATATTTTTTAATTCCTCTTTTATAGAACTATCAATATTTAGATTGTTAATGAATTTATGAATATGATTTTTATCAATTTTTTCATTTGTTCTTGTCAATTCTTTTAGAGCTTCATAGGGCTTAGGATAGTTTATTCTTCTTAAGATAGTTTGAATTGCTTCAGCTATAACAGTCCAATTATTTTCTAGATCAGCATTTATTTTGGATTTATTCACAATTAGTTTATTAATCCCATTTACTGTAGATTTAAAGCCAATTAAAGTATGGGCTATTGGAACACCTATGTTTCTTAAAACTGTACTGTCTGTCAGGTCCCTTTGAAGCCTAGATACCGGCAATTTTCGAGACAAGTATTCATAAATACTATTAGCATATCCAAGATTTCCTTCGCTATTTTCAAAATCAATTGGATTTACTTTATGCGGCATAGCTGAGCTGCCTATTTCTCCTTCTTTGATTTTTTGTTTAAAATAATCCATAGAAATATATTGCCACATATCTCTGTTAAAGTCAATTAAAATAGTATTAATTCTCTTTAAATTATCAAATATTGCTGCAATATGATCATAATGCTCGATTTGAGTTGTTGGATATGAATGTTTAAGACCTAATTTTTTTTCTATAAAATCTTTTGAAAAATTCAACCAATTATATTCACTGTAAGCAACGTGATGGGCATTAAAATTCCCTGTTGCTCCTCCAAATTTTGCAGCAATTGGAACCTGTTTTAATAAAGTGAGTTGTTCGTCAATTCTAGTACTGAATACATTTATTTCTTTTCCAAGATTAGTAGGTGAAGCTGGTTGACCGTGAGTCCTGGCAAGCATTGAAATACCTTTCCATTTTTTTGATATATTCTTTATTGACTCTGTTAACTTATTTAATTGATCATAATATACATGATCAAACATTTTTTTTAAACTTAAAGGAATAGCAGTATTATTAATATCTTGTGAAGTTAGGCCAAAATGGATAAATTCATTAAATTCTTTTAAATTCAAATCATTAAATTTATTTTTTAAAAAATATTCGACAGCTTTGACATCGTGATTTGTAATTTTTTCAATGTCTTTAATTTCAGCCGCATCTTTATTTGAAAAGTCTAAATAAATTTCACGAAGTTTATCAAATTTATTTCTGTCAAATTCTCTAAGCTCAGGAATATTAAATTCACATAAGCTGATGAAATATTCAATTTCTACAATTAGCCTGTATTTAATAAGAGCTTTTTCAGAAAAAAAATTATTTAATTCTTTTGTTTTATAAGAATATCTTCCATCAATTGGGGAAATTGCATTTAAACTAGAAATAGACATAAATTTATGTTCTTAGTTTTGCAAAGTTAATTAAATTATTACATTTTTTAGCTTGTTTTGGTTTTCTAAAACTTAAATAAAATACTCAGACATTAATTCTTAATAGATCTGTTTAATACTTTATATTCTTCATAACATTCGCTAATTGCGTCTAAAACTTGTAGGTCATTTGCTTTATTTATAAAATCTTCAGAGTAATTACATTGCGTAATTAAAAACTCTAAATCAACTCTATCTATATCAAGAAGTTCTATAAGCATTTCTCTATCAAATCTATTTGCAAGAATATTTCTAATTTGATCATCCTGTTTCATTTTTTTCAATTTTCTTAATTGATTTGGTTCGCGACCAAAAATTTTATACAAAAAATCAACCGGATTAAATATTGCATTTAAAGCCTTAGTAACTGCACTTGTAGGTCTAACACTTGATTCATATCCAACATTTGGTAGTCCAGAAATACTATATCTGTTATTATTATTTATTGGAACTTGTTTAATATCAATTTCTAAAAAACCAGTAAGTTTCATTTCATATACAACAACTTCTTCAAGAGCTAATGACAACTCAGTAAGTTCGATAATTGTATTTGTATTGTAGTTTATCCAATCATTAGTAACTCTAACTTTTATTGATTTAAATCCTAAATGAGAGAAATGAAGTGTATCACTTACAGAGGCACTTATTTTAAATTCTCCATTTATATTTGTTGAGGTGCCAATAACTTTATTAAGATTAACAATATTCACATTTTCAATTGATTGATTATTTTTTGAGTTAACTATTGTTCCCATAACCTCATATAAGTTTTGAGAAATAATGTTACTAAAAACAAAAAAAATAATTGTAAAGATTATAATTCTTTTCATTTTTTAAATATAAATACTTATTTAAATACTTATTTCATTAATCTGGTAAAGATTTGTTAAAAAATTAACAAGTTTAAAAACTGCAATTGATCGGTGGGCTATTATATTTTTTTCTTGAACAGTCATTTGTCCAAAAGACCTTTTACTTCCTATTGGAATGAATATTGGATCATATCCAAAACCTGATTTACCCATTCTCTTAGTTGAAATAGTTCCGTTACAAATTCCTTCAAATGTTTTTATTGATCCATTGATGTTTAACGAAATTACAGTTTTAAATCTAGCGTTTCTGTTTGTTTCTTTTTTTAACAAATACAGTAGCTTGTTAATATTATCTTCTGAAGTGGCATTCAAACCTGCAAATCTTTTTGATAAAACACCTGGAGCACCGTCAAGAGCCTCAACCTCTAATCCTGTATCGTCAGCAAAACAATCATAACCTGTTTTTTGCTTAACAGCAATACATTTTATTTTTGAATTTTCAATAATTGTTTTTTTTTCTTCTGTTATTTCTTCCTTAAAGCCAATGTCTTTTAAGCTTAATATTTCAAAAGAATTAGATAGAAGATCTTTAACTTCATCTAATTTATTATTGTTGTGTGTAGCAAAAACAAGTTTCATTATTTGTTGTGATAAGGAATATTATTAATAATTGTTAATGATCTGTAGAGTTGTTCTACAAAAAATAATCTGGCCATGTCATGAGAAAAAGTCATTTTTGATAAAGCTATTTTATTTTTAGCAAATTCTCTAATTTCTTTATTGAATCCGTAGGCACCGCCAACTACAAATGTTATATTTTTAAATCCGTTTATCATCTGTTTATGTATGAAATTTGAAAATTCAAATGAGTTGTATACTTTACCATTTTCGTCAAGTAAAATTATTATATCTTCTTTATTAATATGTTTTAATATAAGTTCAGAATCTGATTTTATTATCAACGATTTTTGAAATGATTTATTTTTATTTTTTAAACAATGAATCTTAAATTTAATAAAATGCTTAATTTTACTTTCATAATTTTCTATTAATTTTTCTATATTACTATTTTTATTTTTTCCGATATAAAGAAGCTTAATATTCATATTGGTATTCTTTTAACTATAGTTTTAACTATTTATTGGTTCAAAAATATTATTTTAAAATTAAACAATTATTTAAATGAGTTATTATGTTGAGGTAATACTTCCTATTCCCCTTAATCAAAAGTTCACGTATTTAATATCAAAAGACGAATTTGATTTTATAAAGCCAGGTATGAGAATAGTCGTACCGTTTGGGAAATCAAAATTGTATACTTCAATTGCATATCAAATACATAAAAATTTTCACGGGGATTATGATTTGAAATCAATAACCCAAATTATCGATAAAATTCCGATTGTAAATAGTTTTCAGTTAAAGTTCTGGGATTGGGTGTCAAGATATTATTTTACTTCAATAGGCGATGTTATGAGAGCATCAATTCCTAGTAATTTAATTCTACAAAGTGAAACAATAATAACATTAGACCCTGATACGAATTTTGATGATGACAAGTTAGATGAGTTTGAGTTTTTAATAATTGAAGCAATAAGAATTGAGGGTCAAATTTCAATCAAGGATGTTTCAGACATAATTAATAAGAAAAATATTTTTTCTATCATAACCAAAATGTCAAATATGAGACTAATTAGGGTTAATGAAAAAATTTACTCAAAATACAAACCTAAGCTTGTTAAATGCGTAAGATTAAATAAGGATTTTAAAGAAAAAAATATTGAATTTTTTTTTAAAAATGCCAAAATACAACTTAACATTTATAAATACTTTCAAAGGATGAAATCAGAGTTTAACTCTCACATTAAGGTTTCTGATTTTAAAAACATATCACCAAGTTACTCTTCTGCTATAAAAAAATTGGTTGATAAACAGGTTTTTGAATATTATGATATGGAGGTGAAAAGAAATTATATTGAAGATAAAATCAGGTCTTCAAATTTAAATCTAAGTGACAATCAAAAAGTTGCATTTGATAAAATTAATCTTCTTTTTGAAAAGCAAAATGTCATTTTGTTTAAAGGTGTTACATCTTCAGGTAAAACCGAAGTTTATATTAGCTTAATTAAAAAACTCCTTAATTCAAATCAACAAGTCTTATATTTAGTTCCTGAAATTGCCTTAACAACTCAATTAGTGGAAAGACTTAAGGTTTATTTTTCTGAAAATCTTGTTGTGTATCATTCAGGTTTAAATATCAATCAAAGGGCGGAGCTTTGGAATGATTTAATGAAAAACGAAAAACCACAGGTTATTATAGGTGCCCGATCTTCAATTTTTTTACCGTTCAGTAATCTGAAATTAATTATTATTGACGAAGAACATGAACAAACCTATAAACAGTTTGAGCCATCTCCTAGATATCATGCAAGAGATTCTTCTTTGATTTTAGCAAATATTCATAATTCAAAAGTGTTGCTTGGTTCTGCAACCCCTTCTATTGAAAGTTATTTTAATTGTGAAGAATCAAATAAATTTTCACTGGTTGAATTAAACGAAAGGTATGGAAATATCGAACTTCCTAAAATTAATATTATTGATCTTTCTAAAAAGATTCGTGCTGGAAATATGCATGGGCTTTTTTCTGACACCTTGTTAAAAAATATTAGTGGTTCAGTCGAGCGTAATAAGCAGGTGATACTTTTTCAAAACAGAAGGGGGTATTCTCCAGTGCTTGAATGTAACAATTGTGGATTTTCTCCAAGATGTGTTAACTGTGATGTTAGTTTAACTTATCATTATTCGAAAAACATATTGAGATGCCATTATTGTGGATATAATGAAAAAACTCACAGTACTTGTCATAAGTGTCAAAGTAAAGATTTTCTTTCTAAGGGATTTGGGACGGAACAAGTTGAAATTGAGCTAAAAGGGTTTTTTCCAAATTTAAAAGTCATTAGGCTTGATCATGATACAACCAGGGGAAAAAAAAGTTTTAAAAAAATTATTAATTCCTTTGAAAATCATGATTATGATGTTTTGATTGGTACACAGATGGTAACAAAAGGATTAGATTTTAGAAATGTTTCTTTAGTTGGGGTCATGAATTTAGATAACTCGATAAATTTTCCTGATTTTAGGTCCTACGAACGATGTTATCAATTAGTTCAGCAAGTTGCTGGAAGATCAGGAAGATCTAAAGAAAGAGGTGAGGTTATTATACAAACTTACAATTCAGAAAATAATATTATTTCACACATAATTAGCGGAGATTACAAAAAATTTTACAAAAATCAGATTATTGACCGAAAAAAATTCAATTACCCACCATTTATAAAACTTATCAAAATCACCATTAAACATAAAGATTTAAACAGGGTTAATAATTCTTCAAGTTGGTTTTTTAATAGGATCTTACCATACTTTAAAAATAATTTGCTTGGACCGGAGTTTCCATATATTTCTAGAATTCGAAATAAGTATCAAAAAAATATTTTGATTAAAATACCAAAAGAGCATTCATTATCAGGTGTAAAAAAAATTATTAAAAAATCAATAACTACTTTTCACTCAATTTCAGATTATAGGTCTGTTCAAGTAATTGTAGATGTTGACCCTTATTAATTTAAATATTTAACCTGTTAATATTTGTAAATAAGACTATTATTTAATATTTGGTTGAAAAAATTATCAAAACATGATAAAATTATCTATTTTTGCACGCATTAAATTTAAAAATTATTAAAATGAATCATTATGAAACTGTTTTCATTCTTAATCCCGTTTTGTCTGAAGAGCAGACAAAGGAAACAGTCCTTAAATATGAAAAGTTTTTAACATCGAAAGGTGCAAAAATGATATCTAAAGAGGATTGGGGACTTAAGAAATTAGCTTATCCAATTCAAAAGAAAAAAAGTGGTTTTTATCATCTTTTAGAATACACTGTTGATGCTACAATTATTTCTGATCTAGAGTTACAGTTTAGAAGAGATGAGAGATTTATGAGGCACCTTACTGTCAGGCTTGATAAGCATGCTGTTGAATGGGCAAAGAAGAGAAGAGATAAATTAAATAAAAAAGAAGTATAATTATGGCAAGTATTCAAGAAGAAGCTTCAGGTAAAAAAGGCGGTGAAATTAGATATCTAACCCCCTTAAATATTGACAACACTACTGTTAAAAAGTATTGTAGATTCAAAAAATATGGAATAAAATATGTGGATTATAAAGATTCAGGTTTTCTGTTAAAGTTTGTAAATGAACAAGGTAAATTATTACCTAGAAGATTAACAGGTACTTCATTAAAGTATCAAAGAAAAGTTTCTGTAGCGGTAAAAAGAGCTAGACATTTAGCCTTGTTACCATATGTAGCTGATTTATTAAAATAAAAATTTACGATATGGAGATTATATTAAAAATAGATGTAGAGGGTGTAGGTTTTAAAGACGATATCATTAACGTTAAAAACGGTTTTGGTAGAAATTTTTTAATTCCTAATGGATCTGCAATTCTCGCTACACCAAGTGCGAAAAAAATCTTAGCAGAAAATATTAAACAACAAGTTGTTAAGGATAAAAAGGTAATTGACGACGCTAATAAGCTTGAGAAAAAAATTTCAGGATTAGATATTAGAATTAAAGCTAAAGTTGGTGAAGGAGTAAAATTATTTGGATCTGTTAATAACATCAATGTTCAAAAAGAACTTGCAGAAAACGGTGTTGATGTAGATAAAAAGTCAATAATAATTTCTGGTAACAATATAAAACAATTAGGGAAATATTCTGCAAAAATTAGACTTCATCGTGAAGTGATTTTTGACTTCCCATTTGAAGTAGTTGCTGAAAAGAAATAGAACCATTATAAATTCTAATTTTAAAAACACCTGCTTTAGTAGGTGTTTTTTTTTTAATTTAACTAATTTTAATCAACAAATGAAAAAGCCAATACTGCCTAAAGGAACAAGAGACTTTAATTCTTCAGAGTTATATAAAAGAAATTATATTATTGATGTAATTAAAGATACTTTTTCAAAATTTGGATTTAATCCCATAGAAACTCCAAGTTTTGAAAGAGCAGAAACTCTATTGGATAAATATGGGAATGAAGGTGAAAGACTAATATTTAAGATTTTAAAGTCTGGAAATTTCTTAAAGGACACAGATATCTCCGATTTAAAGGATAAAAATTTAATCGATTTGTCTAGAAAAATTGTTGATAAGGCCCTAAGATATGATCTAACCGTCCCCTTTGCTAGATATGTTGTTCAAAATCAAAATGACATTTCAATACCTTTTAAAAGGTTTCAAATCCAAAATGTTTGGAGAGCAGATCGTCCACAAAAAGGAAGATTTAGAGAATTTTTACAATGTGATGCTGATGTTATTGGCTCTAATTCTTTAATGCAAGAAATTGACTTTATTTGTCTTTTTGAAAAGGTTTTTACTGATTTGAATTTATCTGGATGTAGAATTAAAATTAACAATCGAAAGCTTCTTATGGCTATTTGTGAAATTTATAACTGTAAAGATAAATTTTTGTCATTAACAAATCAATTAGATAAAATTGATAAAGTTGACAGAATTGATATCAGAAAAAATTTATTAAATGATAATTTTGAGGCCAATGTTATTGATTCCGTTTTTAATATAATTGATTTATCAGCAGATTTTAATAAAAACAAAGAGGCTTTAAGCGAAATTTTTTCTTCATCTCAAATAGGTTCTCAAGGTTTATCTGAAATTGAATTTATATTCTCTTATTTTTCTAAAAACAAATTGAGTAATTCAAAATTGGTTTTTGATATTGGATTAGCCAGAGGTATTGATTATTATACTGGAGTTATTTTTGAAGTTTTACCACCAGAAAATGTATTTATTGGATCTATTGCTGGTGGTGGTAGATATGATAATTTAACCGAAATATTCGGTCTTAAAAATATGAGTGGAATAGGAATAAGCTTTGGCTTAGATCGTTTATATTTGGTTCTTGAGGAACTAGATAAATTACCTGATTATTCTAACAATTCTACGCAGGCTATTTTTTTAAATTTTTCAGAAGATTTCTCTTTTGACTTAATTAATTTCTCTAACATTCTTCGAAGTAATAATATTAATTGTGAATTTTTTCCTGATCCGATTAATGTTAAAAAACAGTTAAATTACGCTAATAAAAATAACATTCCTTATGTTATTTTTTATGGTGATGAAGAAAAAGAATCATGTAATTATAAAATCAAAGATATGAATACCGGGATTCAAGAAATTTTGACACTTGAAAAGCTCATTAAAAAGTTGAAAAAATAGTAGCGAGAACGAGATTTGAACTCGTGACCTCCGGGTTATGAATCCGACGCTCTAACCAACTGAGCTACCTCGCCATTTATAGAGGCATCAAATATAAAATTTAAATTTTTAGATTCAATAAAATGTTTAATAAATTATTTTGAAAAATATTGCTTTTAAATAGAATAAATGTATATATTACCACACTAATTATTCATTATGAATGACAGAATTAAATTCGAAATGGAGTTTCCGATTAAGGTATCTCAAAAACTTTTATTTCAGTATATATCTACTCCTTCAGGTCTTTCTGAATGGTTTGCTGATAATGTAAATTATAGGGGTGAAATATTTATTTTTTTCTGGGATGATTCTGAAGAAAGTGCTAAGTTACTAAGAAAAAATAATAATGAAAAGATTCAATTTCAATGGTTAGAAGATGAATCAACAGATTATTATTTTGAGCTTAGAATTCAGTTTGATGAAATAACTAAAGATGTATCTTTAATAGTCACTGATTTTGCGGACGATGAAGAAGAAGTAGAGGAGTCAAAATTATTGTGGACAAATCAAATTGCTGATTTGAAAAAAGTTTTGGGTTCAACCTAATTACTTTGTGGATTCTCTGGAGCGTTACACCAAATTCTAAATTCAGAGCTCATTTCTTTCATGTAATCTCCCCATAATTTACTGTTATCAATATTAAACTCTATATTTTCTTTATTGTCAAGTATAATCCACGAATCATTTTCAATTTCATCTGTTAATTGCTCAAAAGTCCATCCTGTATAGCCGGAAAAAAACTTAATACAACCATTATCTAATTCATTTTTGTTAATTAATTTAATTATATTCTCAAAATCGCCACCCCAGTGTAGATTTTTATAAAAATTTAAACTGTTGTGAATTAGATTAGGTTTATTGTGAATGAAATATAAATTATCTTGATTAACAGGTCCTCCACTATGAACTTTAATATTATTTATTGTTACACTATCGTAAAGATCACTAAGAGAATATTCTAATTGTTTATTTAATATAAACCCTACAACTTCTTCATTCTTTACTTCCGTTAAAATTATTATTGATCTGTTAAAATATAAATCTCCTAAGATATTGGGTGTAGAAATTAGTAGTTTTCCTTTTTTAATCTCTTTCATTTAACATAAGAATTTTTTGGAATTTTAAATCCGTTTAATAAATCCTTGATTTTCATCTTTTTCTTTCCTTCAATTTTTACTTCTTTAACAACAATATATCCGTCTTTACATGCAATTTTTAGACTATCATTAGTGGTTGTAATACTTCCGTTATTGTCTTTATTAGGTTGAATTAAATAATCTGAATCATAAATAGTGATATTTTTCTCTTTTATAATTTCACCTACAATACACAGAAAAGTTTTAGCACCAGGAAAAGGATTTAATCCTCTAATATAATTATATATATCTATTGCATTTTTATCCCAGTTTATTAAAGTATTTTTTTTATCAAATTTATATGCAGTTTTTAAATCAGAAATATCTTTTTGTTTTACGGGTTTTATTTTGTTTTCTAAAATTCCATCTATTGTTTTTTGAATTACATCTGCAGCTAGGTATTGTAATTTATCATGCAATTCTCCAGCATTTATTTTTTCGTCTATTTCAATTTTTTTTTGCAAAAGCATGTCACCTGTATCAATATTTTCGTCAATATAAAATGAAGTTACACCAGTGATCTTCTCATTATTGATTATTGCCCAATTAATAGGAGCTGAACCTCTGTAGTTAGGCAGTAACGAAGCATGTAAGTTTATAGTTCCATATTTTGGTATTTCCCAAATTATTTTGGGTATCATTCTAAATGCAACTACAATGATAAAATCTGGTTTTAGCTTTTTAATTTCTTCAGTAAAATCTAAGCTTTTCAAGTTTATTGGTTGATAATATGAAATATTTTTTTTTATAGCATAATTTTTTATAGCTGAATACTTTATCTTTAAGCCTCTACCAGAGGGTTTATCATAATTAGTAACGATTGCTTTTAGCTTATAATTTTCATTAATTGTTTCTAAAGTGGGAATGCCAAAACTGGCAGTACCCATGAATATTAAACTGGGCTTTTCTAAATTCATTTAATTTTATTTAAAATATAATCAATTCTTTCAGTTACTGAGACATTTGGTATGATAAAAAATTTATATCCTAGATTTTTATAAGTTTTTTTTATGTGTGTACTGATTCTAACTAATTCATTAAATGATTCATATCTTTGTTTGTCTTTTTTATATATTTCCTTCCAGGGTTCAGCGATAAAAACCATATCGTATTTATATTTATTAGCACAAACTGTAAAGTAGTCTTCATATACTAAATTCTTATAGTCAAGGTAGGCTAATACATCTGGAATTCCTCTGTCAAAAAAATATTGTTCTGAATTTGATATAATTTTATCTTCGAATTGATTTATTCTATTTTGAAGTAAAATTTCACTGAATTTTATCGGATTTGAAAGAAATAATTGTTCGTGTCCAAGTTTTTTATAATGTTTTATAATTTCTCTAGAGGTTTCTTTAAATACATTGTATCCTTTTCTTGATAGCTCATTTATCATTGTACTTTTTCCAGTTCCAGGACCTCCCGAAATAACTATCTTCATATGATTTTTTTATAAAATTCGTTAAATATGTTTAAACTGAAAAAATAATTAACAATATATTTGTTATCCATTATGGAAAATGAACACGAAAAATTCTATTTAAAATTAAAAAACTTACTTCAGGATACTAGTTCTTGGCCATCTAAATATATCTATAAACTTATTTTTAAGTCTAATCCTGGAAATATTAATAAACTAAAAAATATTTTTTATAAAACTGATGCTACCTTTAGCATAAAAAAATCTAAAAATGGTAAATACACATCAGTGTCAATTACAATAGTTGCAAAAAATCCAGATTTTATTATTGATAAATATAAGATTGTTGCTGATCAGATTGAAAATGTAATTTTATTATAATATCTGTGTATATTTTTTGTATTTTGCTATATATTAATTTACCAAATACATTACTGTGATTAAAAATTTAGAATATAACACTAATAGAGAAGATTTAATTATCCCAGAATATGGCAGACATATTCAAAAAATGATTAATTATGCTTCATCAAGAGAGACTAAAGAGGAGAGAAATAAATTGGCAAATTCTATTATTTCTGTTATGGGTAATTTGCAACCCCATTTTAGGGATGTATCAGATTTTCAACATAAATTATGGGACCAATTATTTATTATGTCTGACTTTAAACTTGATGCTGATTCTCCTTTTGAAAAACCTTTAAAAGAAGTTTTAGATGCTAAACCTGCCCCTCTTAATTACCCTCAAAATTATCCTAAGTATAGGTTTTATGGCAATAATATTAAGATTATGATAGACGAAGCTATAAATTGGGATGATGGTGAAATGAAAGAAGCATTAATTTATACAATAGCTAATCACATGAAAAAATGTTACTTGAATTGGAATAAAGATACTGTTAAGGATCAGGTTATTTTAGATCATTTATTTGAATTATCTGATTCAAAAATTGATATCAGAAATTCTACTGAAGAGCTTTTAGATTCGTCTTTACTATTAAGATCTAAAAAAAGATATACTAACAAGAAATTTCAGAAAAAAAATCATAAAAACAGAAAAAGATATTAGTGTAATTGTATGCAAGCATTTAGAATACGTGGAGGAGTGAAATTAGAGGGAGAAATAATTCCTCAAGGTGCAAAAAACGAAGCACTTCAAATTATTTGTGCCACTTTATTAACTTCTGAGGAGGTATTGATCAAGAATATCCCAGATATTATTGATGTTAACAAGCTTATTTTACTGTTAAAATCATTAGGGGTTAAGGTTAATAAGATAAAATCTAACACCTACAGCTTTAAAGCAGATAAACTTAATCTTAACTATTTAAATTCCAAAAAATTCAAAGAAGATGGAAAAGGGTTAAGGGGGTCTATAATGATTGTTGGACCATTATTGGCAAGATTTGGTAAAGCATTTATTCCAAGACCAGGAGGCGATAAAATTGGAAGAAGGCGTCTAGACACCCATTTTGAGGGATTGATAAAATTAGGTGCGAATTTTACGTACAATAAAGAAAATTATTTTTATGGAGTTGAAGCTAAAAAATTAAAAGGCACATATATCCTATTAGACGAAGCATCCGTCACGGGTACAGCTAATATACTGATGGCTTCTGTGCTTGCTGAAGGAATAACAACTATTTACAATGCAGCTTGTGAACCATATATTCAGCAGTTATGCAAACTTTTATCTTCAATGGGTGCGATTATCGACGGTACTGGTTCTAATTTGCTTAAAATTAAAGGTGTTGAAAAATTAGGAGGAACATCACATTCAGTATTGCCTGATATGATCGAAATTGGCAGTTGGATTGGCTTAGCTGCTATGACTAAAAGTAATATTAGAATAAAAGATGTTAGCTGGGAAAACCTAGGAGTAATTCCAAATGTATTTAGGTCTATGGGAATTAAGCTTATAAAAGAAAATGATGATATAGTTATTCCTGAACATAAAAACGGATATGAAATCAAAAATTATATTGATGGATCTATTCTTTCGATTTCTGATGCGCCGTGGCCTGGTTTTAGTCCAGATTTACTTAGTATTATATTAGTTGTTGCAACTCAAGCTAAAGGAAGTGTGTTAATTCATCAAAAAATGTTTGAAAGTAGACTATTCTTTGTAGATAAATTAATAGATATGGGCGCAAAAATAATTCTTTGTGATCCTCACAGAGCAACAGTAATTGGGCACGATTTTAAATCTTCATTGAAAGCAACAATAATGAGTTCACCAGATATTAGAGCTGGAATATCCCTGTTAATTGCTGCTTTGTCTGCTAAGGGAGAATCTACGATTCAAAATATAGATCAAATTGATAGAGGTTATGAAAATATTGATGGTAGATTAAAATCTATTGGTGCTATAATTGAAAGGGTTTAATTATCATTAATTGGTGCTGGACCATCAATCATTGCCACATATTTTTCATCTCCTTTTCTTTCCAGGAATTCTTTATTTATTTGCTGAATTAATTTTTCATTTTTATATAAGTCTGACATTGTCATTGCCATAGCTTTTGCTGCATAAATAGTTCCTTTATGACCTATACTCATCCCTCCACACGCAACAACAGCCCAAGAATGCCAGGGTGTGTCCACCGGAGCTGTAGTAACTCCAAGGTTTATATTTGGAACATTCCAACTTACATCACCCACATCGGTTGATCCACCACCAGGATTTTCAAGTGTTTCGCGTAAGGGTTTAATCGAACTATCTAAACCTAATTGAGATTTTCCTGTGGAAGCCTGAATACCTTTTGCAAACTTTATTTCCTCTTGTGTATATTCAATAGGACCTAATAGTTCTAAATTTTTTTGCATCAATTCTCCACCTTTCCTGTTAACTAAAACTTCGTAAATTCCTGAAATTAAAGATACTTTATAATCTACATTGGCAAGAATTGCAGCACCTTTAGCCATTTCAACAACTCTTTCATAAACAGGCGTCATACCAGATCTTTTAGTATCTCTTACTCTTACCCAAACTTTTGAATAATCAGGAACCACATTCACTACCTGTCCACCATCTTGAATGTGATAATGCATTCTTACTGTCGGATGAACATGTTCTCTGTAATAATTAATTCCAGTTGTGTATAGTTCTAAGGCATCTGCTGCACTTCTTCCATTCCAAGGATCCATTGAGGCGTGAGCAGCCTGACCAAAAAATTCAACTTTAAAATCAATTAAAGCCAATGAGGTTTGAACATCAGCCTCAGTTGATGCTGCAGGATGCCAGCTTATATTTACATCAACATCATCCCATAATCCTGCTTCTACCATCCATATTTTACCAAAAAATTTTTCCTCAGAAGGAGTACCAAAAAATTTGATAGTACCTTTGAGATCTCCATTTTCAATCTGTTCTTTAATCGCTATTGCAGAAGCTAAACTAGCTGCACCAAACATATTATGACCACATCCATGACCAGATCCACCTTCAATTAATGGATTTTTATCAGGTGTTGTATCTTGAGATAATCCTGGAAGTGCATCAAATTCACCAAGGACACTTATCACAGGTTTACCAGAACCATAACTTGCGACAAATGCAGTTGGCATGCCAGCTACTCCTTTTTCAACTGTAAAACCATTTTTTTCAGCATAATCAGAAAGAATTTGAGATGACTTATGCTCGTCAAATGCTAATTCAGCCAATTTCCATATCTGATCACTAATTTTTATTATTTCACTTTTGTGATTTTCGATTGATGAAATAATATTTTTTTTTGTTTTATCAAGCTTTTGAGGATAAATAATCGATGTAGCTAAAAAAAATACAAATATTGTAATAAAATGACGACTCATAAAAAAAGGATTTTTTAAATATAGTGATTTTAGTCTAAATACTTTTTATAGGTTTCAAGACATCTAATTCTTGCAAATTTATGCTCTATTATCTCATCAGGATATTCATCCGAGTCAATTTTAAGCCACTTATTTATGTAGTTTAATTTTTTATCAAATTTTGTAATCTGAGTATGTGGATTAAATATTCTAAAATATGGAGCAGCATCCACACCTGATCCGCTAGCCCACTGCCAATTTCCTACATTGCTAGCCATTTCATAATCATTTAGTTTTTGAGCAAAATAATTTTCACCCCACCTCCAATCAATTAGGAGATGTTTGCACAAAAAACTAGCTGTGATCATTCTTACTCTGTTATGCATGAAACCGGTATTATTTAATTCTCGCATTCCTGCGTCAACAATTGGAAAACCAGTTTTTCCTATTTTCCAGGCTTCAAACGCTTTAATATCGTTTAGCCAGACTATATTATCATACTTAGATTTAAAACTTTTAGTTTGAGTATGCGGAAAATGAAAAAGGATTTGCATAAAAAACTCTCTCCAGATTAATTCATCCATAAAAGTTTGTTCTTCAAATTGCAACAAACCTTTAATGATTTTTCTAATACTTATTGTACCAAATCTTAGGTAGGGTCCTATTTTTGAAGTTGCGTTTAGTTCAGGGAAATTNCTTTTTTGACGGTAATTATTTATTATTTCACTGTCAAGGATATACTTTTGNATTTTATTNTCATTTTCATTAAAACCATAGGATTCNATGCTCTTTAAAGAGGATTCTTGAAATCTAAAAAAATTATCTTTTATTAACTTTTCATCAAGAATNNTAATGTTGTCTTTTAGTTTAGCCTTCCAACGATTTTTGTAAGGTGTGTAAACCACATAAGGAAGTCCATCGCTTTTTACAATTTCATTCTTTTCAAAAANAACCTGATCTTTAAAGGTTAAAAACTCAGTTTTATTGTTTTTTAAAGATTCACTAATTTTTTTGTCTCTTTGGATCGCATAGGGTTCATAGTCGTGATTTGCATAAACAGAAACAATTTCAAATTCAGAACTGAGTTTTTCAAAAATATCAGTAGGGTTTCCTTTGAATACATTTAATAAAGAATTATAATTAGAGATTAATACTTTATTCAACTTAACAAGTTGATCATATATAAAATTAATTCTTCTATCATCTANAGGTAACTTGTCAGTAATATTTGTGTCAAATATAAAAATTGGTAAGACCGGATTTTTTGAANTACTTGCAGCTGATAATGCTGTATTATCATCAATTCTTAAATCTCTTCTGAACCAGAAAATATTGATTTTAGTCATGGTATTGTCCAAAAATTTCCTCGAGTTTATTTTTTCTGTAATNAAAAATTTCCTCCAGCTTGGGTTGAACTAAATATGGATGAAAAATCTGACCGATGAAACCAAATGGAACTACATAATCCAATACATCAATAGCTTCTATTCCATTATTTATTTCTTCAAATATATGCTTGTGATGCCAAAACTTATAAGGGCCAAATCTTTGTTCATCAACAAATAATTTGTTTTCTTTTACATGGGATATTTCAGTAACCCAATTCATTTTTATGTTAAATAGGGGAGAAACTTTATATTTTATAATTTGACCAGAGTACATTTTTGATTTTTCTGGGTTTACAATATTAAAACCCATATAATCTGGAGTAATAATTTTTAAGTTTACAGGATTACTAAAAAAGGCCCATGCTTCATCGATAGTAATAGGTAGCTTTTGAGATTTTTTTAACCTGTATATTCTCATTTAATGTAATTGGTAATTTTCGTACTGGTCGGGCTGGTAAGCGAATACCAATAATCAATTAAATTACCGTCTTTATCAACTAGATATTTTTGAAAATTCCATTTTACACTTGAANTTTTTCTACCATTAAGATCTTTACTTGTAAGCCACTTATATAATTGGTGTTGATTTGAACCCCTTACAGAAATTTTTTCAGTCATAGGGAAGGTGACATTNTATTTTTCTGAACAAAATATAGAAATCTGNTTTTCATCTCCAGGTTCTTGTCCTCCAAATTGATTACAAGGNACTCCGACTACGACTAAGTCTTCTTTATATTTGTCATATAACNTTTGTAAATCTTGATACTGCCTTGTAAAACCGCAGTTAGAAGCTACATTTACAAATAAAANATATTTGCCTTTGTATTCGCTTAATTCGATTTTTTTTCCTTTAATATCGTTAATGGTAATATCATATATAGGCATAGGTTTATTTTTATTGGTATATGGGTTATAATCGCCATATACAAGTGAAATAAAAGTTATNATTATGGTTTTTATAATTTTAATCATTTTGTTAACTTTTAAAGGATACAATTCCTGCATCCATATTAATTATTTGTCCAGAGATAGATGAAGCATCTTCAGAAATTAAAAATTTAGCCATCTTAGACACTTCTTCCGGAGATAATATTTTTTTAAGCGGGTGTCTTTCAATCATATTTTCAACCACTTTATCATTTCTTAGAATTTTTGAAGCTAATTCAGTTTTGGTTATCGTTGGTGCTATTGCGTTTATTCTAATCTTAGGGGCTAATTCAGCACCTAAAGTTTTTACTATTCCATCAATTGCAGATTTTGAGGCAGCAACNGATGCATGATAAGGCATTCCGAGTTTAGTTGCAACTGTACTGAATAATAAGATAGAAGGATTTTCGCCCTTTTTAAGGACGGGTAAATATTTCTTTATAGCTTTAACCGCGCCAATAACATTTAATTCAAAATCCTCTCTAAAATTTTCAATACTTAAAGTAGATATAGGCTTTAAATTTATTGATCCTGGACAATAAACTAGAGTATCAACCTTTTCAAAATCAGGTAATTCATCAACAGTTGAGTCAAATGTCNTNTGNGTATANTTATTATGACTAAATTCAGTAGAATTTCTGCTNATACAAANAACGGTATTCTCATCNACTAACTGGTCNACGATTGCCTTACCAATACCCTTGGTTCCTCCAATAATTANAATGTTTCTCATGATTAATTTTGTCGACCTTTCAGTCTTTTTTCAACTTTTCTTTTAATAACAGTCAATCTTTTCATCATTTCCATTATCTCAGCATCTTTGTTTTCCTTGTAAATTTCATTTAAGTCGAGTATTAAGCCTTTGACCTCTCTCGATGCAACTATCTTTTCGTTTGTACTTTTGTAAACGTGTTTTCTGCCTTCAAATTCGATTGCTTTTTCTATTACTCCCATTTCTTTTACTTATTTTATTGTGGCTTATGTTTCTTTGTCTAGAACACTTGAATCTACCAAGTAAAAAGTTTCTCTTAGCTTTATGCTTAGTCTTTCTACCAGTAACTCTTTTTCTCCAAAGTTTGAAACTTGAGAATCTTAGATTATTTCTCATTAGAGTAATAACTTCAGATTCTGATAAACCAAAAGTTTCATTAATGGCATCAAAAGAGGTTCTGTCCTCCCATGCCATTTCTATAATTCTATCAATATCTATGCCATTTAATTTTTTCAAATCAGATAATATTTAGTTGATGATTGCGGAGTGTTTTGTGTTTTATTAATTTTTTAAAAAACTTTAGATTTTCTTTGATATTAAGATCATTACTAAATCTTATAAAATTACCATCTGAGTGAATGCTGTAATTTGGGGTTTTATAAATGACTAATTTATAGTACGGGATTACCCATGAATATCTGTTTAAACCCTCAGCGATAAATACTATAACTCCACCTGATCTGATTTCAATATTTGAATATATTAGGTCACTTTTTTGAATGATGATTTTTTTGAGATTTTGACTAGTTTCCTGAACAATTAATCTTTTTGACCCAACACCGTTTAATCTGATTGAACTAATTAGACCATACTTTTTGCCGATTAATTTTTCAACTTCTAATTCTTTTTCTTTATCTGTATATGTTGAGTTAAATATCATTTTAATTTTGATAAATAGTTTTCAGAAATTTCTAGATGGTTTTTTAATTTATTTTTATCCATTTTGTTTAGGGTAATTACCATCATAGACAATCTTGGATTGCCTTTAAAAAAATCTTGATTTTTATAGATAAACCTCCAGTAGAGTGCATCCCAAATCTCTTGCCAGTTACTTTTTTTATAATTACTCATCTTCATAATATAGTTACTACTACTTATATAAGGTTTTGTTGACATTAATCCACCGTCGGCAAATTGACTCATGCCGTATACGTTTGGTACCATAACCCAATCGTATGAGTCGATAAAAAACTCCATAAACCATTTATATACTTCGTTTGGGTGTATTTCACACAAAAACATAAAATTTCCAAGCACCATAAGTCTCTCAATGTGATGGAGATATCCGGTCTTAGTAACTTTAATTACGCAATCATCAATTGGCTCAATACCTGTAGTTGCATCATAAAAAGCAGATGGCATTTTTTTATCAAAGTTCCAGTAATTGGTTGTTCTTTCCTGAGTTCCTTTGGCTATGTATATTCCTCTTATAAATTCTCTCCATCCGATTATTTGTCTGATTATCCCCTCAAAGGAGTTAATCGGCGTGTTATTTTTTTTAGCAAATTTTGTTATTTCTTCAATTACAAAATCGGGAGTTAATAATCCACTATTTATCAAAGGGGATAATAAACTATGATTTAAAATTATTTCACTTTTAACAATAGCATCTTCATAGTGACCAAATTCTAAAAATCTAGAATTTAAAAAATCTCGCAACCAATTTATTGAGGTTTTGTGATCTGTAGGGTAAGTGAAATTTATATTTAAATCTCCGTAATTGGATTTAAAATACTTGTCAATATAATTTATTCCGTTTTCTAAATAATTATTTTCATAAACGGGAAATTTTATGCTGGGTGGTGTTTTCCCTTTGGGATATTTTTTTCTGTTTTCATCGTCAAATGTCCACTTTCCACCAACAGGCTTTTCGTCCTCCATTAGTATATTAAACTTTTTTCTTTGTTGTTTGTAAAAACTAGTTTGGAAGAATTTAGATTTTTCGGGATTGAAGAACCTTAAATTTTCTGAATTGGAATTTAAAAATAGGGGGGATTTAAGAGGATTTAAGCTAAGTTTTTCTGAAAAGGATGATAGTCTTTTATTTAACCAATTATCACAAGGATCAATATAGTTAATCTTTTTCACCCCAATTTTAATCAATTCGTCTAAAAGGATTCTAATATCTGACTGATCTTCATGAGATTCAATGTACTTGGTGTTTGGAAATTGATCAGAAATCAAATCTTTATATTTCAACATACTAATCCTGTGAAATAGAATTTTATTTTTATGAAACTTGTATTGATTAAAGAATAATTTTTCTTCTACAAGGTAGGTACATGAATTGTATTCAAATAAAGGATTTTTTTGAAATAACTGATTAGGAAATATTATGTTTACTTCTTCCAATTTTACTGCATTTTTTACTACAATAAATCACGTTATCCCAATCTTTTTTCCATTTTTTTCTCCATTTAAAAGAAAAATTACAAACGGGGCAAACTTTCTCTGGTAAGAATTCTTTTTTCAATTTTTATTAGGCCTTTGGTATCCTTTCCGCTCATTTGTACTTGGAAATGAATAGCCATCACAACCGCTTATCGTGGCTATATTAGCTTTGTATAAATTTAAAAACCCATCCTTATCAATAAGATCATCATTAACATGTAATTCAACAATTTTGCCAACAATTAATCTCGATTTGTTGTATTCGATTTTTATCTCTTCTACAAACTTCATTCCAATTTTGATGGAGGAAGATTTCACATATGGTGAAGGAAATTTATTTAAAAACTCGGGTTCCAAATTTGCAATTTCGAATTCTGACACAGATCTGTCATATTTTGCAGAGGTATGATGAGCCAGGTCAGCAAATTTTTCTTCTACGGAATTGACGGTGTAATACTTGTTTTCTTTGATATTTAGGTACGTATGTCTAGGGACAATTTCAGTAGGTCTCAGAAAAAAGCCCAACAGGGGTGGGTTAGAGCCTAAATGAACCATTGAACTAAATATTGCTAAATTATTATTATTAGCTGAGGTTGTACCAATTAAATTCGCAGCTTTGTATCCTGAGCATGAATTAATCAGGTTAACTCTGTAAATTTTCTCTAAGTTCTCAATTTGTTCTTCGTTTAGGTGCATTTATCTGTTAAGATATTTATATGCATAAGAAGCAATAACTGAACCAACTAATCCTGTAATTAGATAAAAAATGAAAAAGTCACTAGAAGCTACATTATTAGAACCAATTTCAGGGTCAATAAAACTAAAAAATGAAGCACCAAAACTAACCGCGGGATTAAACACTGCTCCAGAAATATCTCCAACTGAAAAAGCTCCGGCGGTTACAGTAAGACCAATAGCTAGTCCGTAAAATTGATTCCCTTTAAGATTTTTATTTAATGCAACATTTAATATTACAAAAACTAACAAAAATGTAAATAAAATTTCAGCTAAGAAAAAATTAGGAATATTATCAGTATTAGAAATAACAGAAAAACCCTCATTACCAAGAGTTATTATGCAATAAGTAGCAAACACAGCAGCTATTAGTTGTGATAAAACATAGATCCCCGTTTCTTTAAGGTTTATCTCTTTATTTATAAACATTGCTAAACTAACTACAGGGTTGTAATGAGCTCCAGAAATGTGTGCGCCCATGTAAATCAGAGTTGCTAAACCTAAACCTATTGTTAAGGGATCACCTGTTAAACCGATTATTAAAACAAGGAAAAATGTTCCTAAAAATTCTATTATGTATTTATTCATTATTATTTGTTTAAATTTGAAACTTTAATTCAATATAAAATTATTTTACGAATATGAGATCTATTTTTTTTACTATTTTATTTTTTATAAGCTATTTAAATTATTCACAAATTAATACTCCCAGAACTAGTCCTGCTTCAGAATTATCTCAAATGGTAGGTTTAACAGAAATAGAAGTTCAATATAGTAGGCCTTCAAAGAGAGGGAGAGTTATTTTTGGTGGGGTAGTGCCATTTGGAAAAATTTGGAGAACTGGTGCTGATAATTGCACTAAGATTAATTTTTCTACTGATGTAATAATCGATGGAAAAACAATAAATTCAGGAATTTATTCAATTTTTTCGATTCCTAATAAAGAAACTTGGAATGTAATTTTCTATTCTGATACAGATATTTGGGGAGTTCCAAAAAATTGGGATAAAAGCAAAATTATCTTTCAATCTGAATTTGACACAAGTAAAATTGAAAAAGATAATATTATAGAATCTTTCACAATTTCATTTAACAATCTTTCAAATAATGATGTTGATATGAAAATTTCTTGGGATGATACATCAGTTTCATTAAATATAGATGTCCCAACCAGGAAAATAGTTAATAAGAGTATTAAGGAGGTAATGAATGGTTCACCTACATCTTCGGATTATTATTCTGCCGCAGTGTATTATAGACAAGAAAATATCAACCTTGATATAGCCTTGAAATGGATAAACAAAGCAATTGAAATGTTTGAAAACCCAAGGTTTTATCAATTACGTCAGCAATCTTTAATTATGGCTGCTAATAATCAATTCTCTGATGCTGTTAAAGTTGCAAAAAAATCACTAGAACTTTCTATTGAAGCGGATAATAAAGACTATATAAAAATGAATAATGACTCAATTTCTGAGTGGACTAATAAACTTTAACTGTCTTTTTAGAAAATAGCTGAATTACTCCGGAAATCAATATTACTAGAGCGCATCCAAATACGTTTAGCCATAAGTAGGGCATCCAGGTTCCCCACCAGGCTATTAGTATAATTATCTGAGTTATTACAGCTGCTGTGAAAACAGCATTTGATTTGATTTTTTTCATAAAGAAAGCTATTAAGAAAATACCAAGAACATTACCATAAAAAATTGATCCAATAATATTTACAAGCTGAATAAGATTATCAGCTAGAAAGGCAACACATGCAACGCCTATAGAGCAAATTCCCCAAAATAATGTAAATAGTTTTGTATAATAAACAATATTTTGATCATTTACTGTCTTAAAATTTCTCTTGATAATATCAATTGAAGTTGTTGTTGCGAGCGCATTGATTTCACTAGATGTGGAGGACATAGCTGCGCTAAGAATAACAGCCAGTAATAAACCTACTAATCCTTTAGGTAAATTTTCTAAAATAAAATTTATAAAAACATAATCCTTGTCGTTAGACTCAATCTTAATATTCTTTTCTTTTGCTGCATTTTCTATAACTAATTTTGCCTGGTTCCTGATATCTTTCTCTTCATTGTTAAGATGATTAATTTTTTCTCTAGCAGAAATATCTTCATTCTCAATAAAATCATTTATAATTATATTTCTTTTATTAAAGTTGACTTCCAATTTATCTTTTAATTTAATATAAGATTCTTCATACTTAGATTCTAAAACTATTTTTTCAGCTTGAGGGTTAAAATTCAAAGGAGAAGAGTTGAATTGATAAAAAACAAAAACCATTACTCCAATAAATAGTATAAAAAACTGCATCGGAATTTTAAAAATTCCATTGAAAATCATTCCAAGTTGCATTTCCTTCAGAGATTTTCCTGAAAGATATCTTTGAACTTGGCTTTGATCTGTTCCAAAATATGATAACATTAAAAAAGTACCTCCAATTAATCCACTCCAAATGGTGTATCTATTTTCAAGATCAAATGAAAAGTTAAGCACATCCATTTTTGAGTTTAATGAGGCAATTTTTACAGCATTTTTAAAATTTATATTTTCAGGAAGTAGATTAAGGATTGTAAATAAAACAATTATTAGTCCTATAATTATAATCCCCATTTGATATTTTTGGGTGTAATTAACGGCTTTAGTTCCTCCGGAAACAGTGTAAATTATCACAAGACCTCCAATAATAATATTTAATGTAAGTAAGTCCCATCCTAGTACTGAAGATAAAATTATCGCTGGAGCAAAAATTGTTATCCCAGCAGATAAACTTCTTTGAATCAGAAATAGTGATGCTGTTAATGATCTTGTTTTTAAATCAAATCGACTTTCTAAAAATTCGTATGCTGTATATACTTTTAACTTATGATAGATAGGAATAAAAACCACGCACACTATTATTATAGCAATTGGAATTCCAAAGTAAAACTGAACAAAACCTAGTCCATCGTTAAAAGCTTGTCCTGGAGTTGATAAAAAAGTAATTGCACTTGCTTGGGTCGCCATTACTGAAAGCCCAATTGTCCACCATTTTGCGTTATTCCCTGCTTGTATGTATTCTCTAGCTGTTTTGGCACCTTTAGTTTTTAAGGTCCCATAAACTACAATTATAATTAATGTGGATAGTAATACAAACCAATCAATTGATTGCATAACTAGTAAGTGTTAGTGATTAATAAAAAAATCAAGAAATAAATAAAATTAACTATTAGCAGTAGAGTATAATTACTATTCCACTTTCTTTTTTCTAAATCCATTTATTTTGAATTTTCATTACTTGTTCTATAACATCTCTTACTGCACCTTTACCACCATTATTTCTAGAAACATATTGACAAATAGATTTAACCTCAGGGACAGCATCTTGAGGACATGTTCCTATACCAGCTGCTTTTATAATTGGTATATCAGGTATATCATCTCCCATAACCAGTATATTGTCAGAATCAAATTGGTATTTTCTTATAAAATTTTCAAAATGGATTATTTTATCATGTGATTTTAAATGAATTTCCTCTATACCTAAATTCTTAAGTCTTGACTTTACAGCTTCATTTGTGCCACCTGAAATTATTCCAATTTTAAATCCATTATCAATAGCAAACTTCATAGCAAAGCCGTCTTTTACGTTCATTGATCGAAGTAGTTCTCCTGAATCGGTAATTAATAGTTTACCATTTGTTAATACTCCATCAATATCAAATATAAATGCTTTTATATTTATTAAATTTTCTTTGTAATTAGTTTTCATATTTACTTTTTATCATTTGACTTATTATCTTATACAAATTTTGATGTTCTGGGTCTTTAAGCATTTTAATATGCATATCTATAATATTTTGGTCATTCCTTCTTGCTGGTCCAGTTTGTGACTCAGAAGGGTCTAATTTATGAATTTTATCAACCGTTTCATTTATTAAAGGTTTTAAAATATCAAAATTTAAATTTTGGTCTGAAAGAATTTTTTGAGAAAAACTAAACAGATAGTTTGTAAAATTATTAATTATAACAGCGGCCAAGTGCAAATTTTTTCTTTGTTCAAAGTTTATTTTGTGAAAACCACATCCAATTTTATTACATAAATCAACAAGTAAATTTAAGTCTACATCATTTTCCGCTTCAATACATATAGGAATTTCTGAGTAATTTAGCTTTCTCGTTTTTGAAAAACTTTGAAGTGGGTAAAAAACACCTCTTCTATTTTTATTGTTAATAGATTCATAGGCTGTACTTCCAGATGTATGTACAACTAATTTGTCGTTAAAAATTAATTTATTGCTTAAGTCACTGATCGAATCATCACTAACACATATAATATAAATCTCAGCATTTTTTAAAATTTTAATATCATTAACAACTTCGATTTTCTCATGATTAATCTCAGACCTAGAATACCATTGAACTAATTCAACTTCAGATGAATCATTAATTAAATTCACCATATGACATCCCAAATTCCCTGACCCTAAAACACTAACTTTTAACATAAAAGATAAATTACTAAGAAATTACAAAATAAATAATATAAATAGATATTAAATAATCTAAAATGGTATTAAATTTGTATCCCATTAAATACTATATGAATACCTTAAAAAAAATATTATTTTCAAATAGACTTACAGGTATTTTGTTTATTTCTTTTGCAGTAGCAATGGCTATCGGAACCTTTATGGATGCTGGACAAGATACTTCTCCAACTCCTCTTACAAGAAATTTAATTTATAATGCGTGGTGGTTTGAGGGTATTATGCTGCTATTTGTTATAAATTTCATTGGTAATATATTTAAATATAATCTTTTTAATAAAAGAAAATGGCCAGTGTTACTTTTGCATTTATCATGGATTTTTATCCTTGTTGGAGCTTTTGTTACTAGATATATAAGTTATGAAGGGGTAATGAGTATTAGAGAAGGAGCAACGGAAAACTCATTTCTTTCAGAGAAGACTTATTTAACTTTTTATATTGACGGGGACTATGAAGTTAATGGTCAATTGATGAGAAGAGTTGAAGAGGATGCTGTTGATTTTTCACCTAGACTAGATAATAAATTTGAGTTAAATACTACATATAACAAAACTCCAATTTCTATTAAATTAACGGCTTTTATAAACGGAGCTGAGGAAGATGTAGTTTTTGATGAAAATGGAGAATATTACTTAAAAATTGTTGAATCAGCTGGTGGAATGCCTCATAATCATTTTTTAAAAGAAGGTTCAACAGAAAACATTCACGGTACATTATACACTTTGAACAATTATATTGAGGGAGCCGTTAATATCACCTTTGATGATAACGAGGATTTATATATAAACTCTCCCTATGAAGGTGAATATATGGTTATGGCAAATATGTCTCAAGGAACCTTAAATAAAGATACTAATGAGCCCTTAAAACTAAGAGCAAGATATATAATAAATAATCAACAACTGGTTTTTCCAAAACCCGCAATTAAAGGAGTTTTTGATATTGTTAAGAAATCTGAATTATTAAAGTCTGATCAAGATGGATTAGAACTTTTAATAACTACTCCTGAAGAATCTAAAACTGTAAGAATAATCGGTGGAAAAGGTACTAATAATGCATACAAGAAAATAGAAATTGCTAATAATCAAATTTCGATTAAATATGGTTCTAAAGTTTATGATTTGCCATTTAGTGTAAAGTTAAACGATTTTATTGCTGAAAAATATCCCGGAACGGATAAGAGTTATTCATCATTTGCCAGTGAAGTTTCTGTCATTGATGAAGAAAACTTCGATTATAAAATTTATATGAATAATATATTAAATTACAAAGGCTATAGGTTTTTTCAAGCTTCTTTTGACCCAGATGAAAAGGGTACAATATTATCTGTTAATTATGATTCCTTGGGTACATTTTTAACCTATCTAGGTTACATATTGCTTTACATAGGAATGATAGTAATATTATTTGCAAGCTTTACAAGATTTGATTTTTTAAAGAAACAACTAGATGTTGCAAGAAAAAACAAAGTAAAAATTTTAACAAGCTTATTAATTTTATTTTCAATATCTACCAATTCTCAAAGTTTTGGAGTTCACAATCATTCTTCTAAACCAGAAATTGAAATAATTGATTCAATTTTATCTAAAAATATTGCTTCAAAGAAACAAGCTGATAAATTTGGCAGGCTAGTTATTCAAGATTTAGGTGGTAGAATGATGCCTATGAATACATATTCGTCAGAGCTTATCAGAAAATTAAGTAAAAAAGATCATTATAATGAATTTGACGCAAATCAAGTCTTTTTATCAATGCAAGAAAGCCCATTATTATGGTATAGTGTTCCTTTAATTTTCTTAAAGAGTAAAAAAGGTGATTCAATCAGGAGTATTATAGGTGTTTCTAAAGAATCAAAACACGTTTCTTTAGCTGATTTTTTTACTTCAAGAGGGGATTATAAATTAGCTCCATATTTAGAAGAAGCTTATAGAGCTAAAGTACCTAATGCATTTCAAAAAGAATTCAAGGAAACTGATCAAAGAGTTAATTTATTATATAATTCTTTAGAAGGAACAACTATTAAGATATTCCCAATTCCTAATGATGAAAATAATAAGTGGATTGCACCCAGTAAAACTAAATTTAATGAAGTAACTCTTATTGACTCTCTTTATTCAAATTTTATAAATACAGGTTTTAAAACATATCTCTATTTTTTAAACGAAGGTAAAATTTCCGGAGACTTTAAAGATGCAGATGATATTCTATCAGCTATCACTAATACTCAAATTAAGTATGGTTCAGATGTAATGTTATCAAAAAATAAAATTAATGCTGAAATATTATATAATAAGTACGATATTTTCAAAAGCCTGTTTAGTTGGTATTTATATGCAAGTTCTATATTATTTATTGCATTAATAATTCAAATTTTCAACAGAAATAAATATGTAAATAGCATAGTTTCTATATCAAAATATGCTACATATCTACTTTTTATAATTCATGCACTAGGCTTAATTGCAAGGTGGTATATTTCTGGTCATGCACCATGGAGTGATGGATATGAATCGATGATATATGTTGCTTGGGCTACTATGTTATTTGGTATTTATTTTGGAAGGAAAAGCGAACTTGCTTTGGCCTCTACCACATTCGTAACTTCTATGATTCTCATGATTGCTCATTGGAGTTGGATGGATCCTGCAATAGCTAATTTGGTGCCTGTTTTAGATAGTTATTGGTTAATGATTCATGTCGCTGTTATTGTAGGAAGCTATGGTCCATTTACAATCAGTATGATCCTAGGAATTGTATCTCTAATTTTAATGATATTGTTAAATGAGAGAAATAAAGAAATTTTAGGTATAAATATTAGAGAATTAGTATTAATTAATGAAATGTCAATGACAATTGGTTTGGTAATGCTAACAATCGGAAATTTTCTAGGTGGAATGTGGGCAAACGAAAGTTGGGGTAGATATTGGGGATGGGATCCAAAAGAAACATGGGCATTAATTAGCATAATGATTTATGCTTTTGTATTACACATGAGGCTTATTCCAGGGTTAAAAAGTAACTTTATTTTCACTGTTGCTTCAATACTTTCATTTGGTTCAATTATAATGACTTATTTTGGAGTAAACTTTTATTTAGCTGGTCTTCATTCATATGCAAAAGATGATCAGGAGATTAGTTTTGTTTTTATAGGGATTTCTCTTTCTTTAATATTTATTTTATCTCTTATAGCATTTCCAAAGTACAGAAAATATATCAAAAATAATCGCTAAATTGAACTTCTTATGTCAGAAAAAAACAATTTCAAAGGATTAAATACAATTTGCACACACGTTGGTCAGGTAAAAGATGAACAATTTGGTGGTTCTGTTTCTCCGATATATCCAGGTACATCATACGAATACATAGATAAAGAAATTGATAGATACCCAAGATACAGTTCTACTCCAAACCAGGAATTTTTATCAAAAAAAATTGCTGCATTAGAAGGAACTGAAGACGCAATGATTTTTGGCTCTGGAATGGCTGCAATTAGTACCTCATTACTTGCTTTTTTAAGTTCTGGAGATCATATTGTTTTACAAAATGACATATATGGTGGTACAAGAAATTTAGTGGAGGCACAATTTAAAAGATATGGGATTGAATATTCTTTCACAGACGGAATAGATGTAAAATTTTTTGAAGAAAAAATCAGAAAAAACACCAAAGCAATATACATTGAAACTCCGTCAAATCCTCTCTTAAAAATTATTAATATCAAAGAAATTGCTGATTTATGCAAAGCACATAATTTAATTTCTTTTATCGATAACACATTTGCCACACCCTTAATTCAAAAACCTCATGGTTTAGGAATTGATATAATATTGCAGAGTGCTACAAAGTATTTTGGCGGTCATAGTGATATTTGTGCTGGTGCTATTGCTGCAACGATTGAACACAGAGAGATTATTTGGAATTTATCAAAAAATATTGGAGGAAGCTTAAGCGATTATACAGCATGGCTTTTGGAGAGAAGTATGAAAACTCTTTCTGTTAGATTTTTTGCTCAACAAAAAAACGCAGTTAAATTAGCTAATTACTTAAAAGATTGTCAATCTATAGATAAAATATATTACCCGGGATTATCTACTCATCCAGGTCATGATATTGCAAAAAAACAAATGGATGGTTTTGGAGCCGTAATTTCATTTGAATTAAATAAAAAAATTGATCCTAAATTATTTTTAAAATCATTGAACATGATTAACCCTTCTATGAGTTTTGCGGGTGTAGAGAGTACAATGTTATCACCTGCTGAAACTTCCCATTATTTATTAACCCCAGAAGATAGATTGTCTCAAGGAATTACAGATAACTTAATTAGATTTTCTGTAGGGATTGAAGATGTGCCAGATGTTATAGATTATTTTGAACAAGCTTTAAATAAGTGTAAATAATGAGTGATTTTAATATTGATATTTTAGCTATTGGCGCTCATCCTGATGATGTGGAGTTAGGATGCTCAGGTACTTTAGCAAAAGAAATTTTTAACGGTAAAAAAGTTGGAATAATTGATTTAACCAGGGGAGAGCTCGGTACCAGAGGTAGTGTAGAAATTAGAGATTCAGAAGCTAAAAAAGCAGCAGGTATTTTAGGTGTTTCGTTTAGGGAAAATTTAAATTTTAAGGATGGATTCTTTACTAATGATATTGATCATCAAATGAAATTAATTGAAATTATAAGGAAATATAGACCAAAGCTAATTTTATGTAATGCAATTGATGACAGGCACATTGATCACCCTAAAGGAGCTAAATTAGTTATGGATTCATGTTTTTTGAGTGGTTTAAAAAAAATTAAAACTAATCTTGATGGGGTAGATCAAAATCCATGGCGACCTACAAATATTTATCATTATATACAATGGAAAAATTTAAAACCAGATTTTGTTGTTGATATTAGTGACTTTTTTAATAAAAAAATTAGTGCTGTAAAAGCATTCAAATCTCAATTTTACAATGGTAATGAAACTGTTCATGACACCCCAATTTCAACAAAAAATTTCTTAGACAGTATTGAATATAGAGCACGTGACTTAGGTAGACTAACAGGTGTTGATTACGCTGAAGGATTTACAGCTTCACGTCTTCCTTTAATTGATAAAATTTCTGACTTGAAATAATTTATATTTCTTTTTTTGTAGAGATAATCAAAAAAATTACATTTGCATTCCTAATATGGTGGTTGTAGTTCAGTTGGTTAGAACGCCTGATTGTGGTTCAGGAGGTCGCCGGTTCGAATCCGGTCTTCCACCCAAGTTTAAGCCCTCGAGAAATTGAGGGTTTTTTTGTACAATACTTTATAAAGAACGATATATAAATATACTAAAAGTTGGCACTCATTTGGCACTCTTTAATTTAATCACAAACCCCGTCTTCATATGCAGTCACACCATACCAATTAAAAGCCTCACAACTATTATTATATGTATTTCCATCACAACCGCATACAGGTTCAACAACTGCGGGGCAAGGTATATCTGAGCTGATTAATGTTTCATCAACACACATATTAGGCACATCCTCATCATCATTACTACAAGCAAATACAATTGGTATAAATAGTAATAGTATTAGCTTTTTCATTTATAATTTATTTTTAGCAACTTTTTTTGCTTCCCATCCCCAGGTGCTTCCAGAATCTGTATTCATTGCAACACCCTCAATATTATTTTGATTTTCATTTAGATTACCTGACATTACTAGATTATTCCATTTAATAATAATTTTTTTACCCTTAGAAACCAATGTACAACTTAGCCTTATTTTATTACCACCTATATCCATCCCATCTCTAAAAATAAAGCCTCCACTCATTAAAATAATTTCACTTTTTACTCCGTCTGTACTTATATCAATTGGAAGTCCAATCATACACAAATAAGAAGCATCTAACCCAGGGTAGTTAATTTCCCACACTGTCCCATTAACTTCCTCCCATAAATTTTCTGACTGCCCAAAAGAGTTAAAACAAACAAGTAAAGCGAGTGTAAATAATATGTTTTTCATAGTGTTTAATGTATCTACAAGTTAGTGAAAAAGTTGGTTATGG
>NZUH01000025.1 GCA_002697255.1 Flavobacteriaceae bacterium
GAAAACTTTGGTATAGTTAACAAGGTAATTTCAACCGACTTTAACAACGATGGATGGGAAGATTTTATTGCCGTCGGCGAGTGGACAAATATTGGTTTATTTCTAAACGAAAAGGGGACCTTTAGAAACATAAATATCGAGAACAAACTAGACGATTTGTATGGATTATGGTTCAACATTCAAGAAACTGACGTAAACAATGATGGTTTTAAAGATTATATCATAGGTAACATTGGTAAAAATTCTAAATATAAAACCAGCAAAGACAAACCTCTAAAAATATTTGGAAATGACTTTGATGGAAACGGAACACATGACCTGGTCTTAAGCTATAAATATGAAGGAAATTATGTTCCTCTAAGAGGGAAAGAATGTTCGACTCAGCAAATGCCATTTATTTCAGAAAAACTACCAACATTTGAGGAATTTGCTAATGCATCCATAGAAGATATCTACGGAGAAGAAATTATTGATTCTTACGAAAGAAAAGTAACATCATTTGAATCGATAATATTAATCAACAAAGGAAATAACGAATTTACAATAAACAAACTTCCCGCAATGGCTCAATCAATCCCATTAATAGCAAGTGATGTAATTGATTTGAATAAAGACGGATATGAAGATGTAATCATTGGAGGGAATATTTATAATACAGAGGTGGAAACTCCTAGGTTAGATAATCAATTTGCCTTGGCATTATTATCTAATAAGAATGACAATTATACTGTTTTAGGGCCAAAAGAATCTGGATTATACACCAAAGGAAATACCAAATCAATTAAAATTATAAACAAGAAAAGGTCTCAAATATTAATTGGTAATAACAATTCAGACTTAGAAATTTTTGAACTAAAGAACTAATGGATAAAACTGCAGAAATATACGGAATTAGATCAGTAATTGAAGCTATTAACTCATCGAAGGACATTGATAAAGTATTTATTCAAACAGGATTAAAAGGTACATTAATTGGAAAATTGGAATCTTTGATTAGAAAAAATAAAATAAACTTTTCTTATGTCCCAACTCAAAAACTTGACAGGTTATCAAAAAAAAATCATCAAGGTGTTATCGCAAGAATATCTCCCATAAAATTTCTTACAATGGATCAGTTTGGAGAAAAATTAGCAGCCATAAAAAATCCATTTGTTTTGATTTTAGACCAAGTAAATGATGTAAGAAATTTTGGTGCAATAATAAGAACTGCTGAGATAAGTGGTGTGGATGGAATTATCATACAAAATAGCTCGTCGGCACCAATTAATTCAGACACAATAAAAACAAGTGCAGGAGCTATTTTTAACATCCCTATTTGTAAAGTAAATCACATTAAAGATGCAATATATCATCTAAAATCAATTGACATATCCATTGTCTCTGCATCTGAAAAAGCAAATAAAAATATCTATGATGTAGATTTTACAAAACCCGTAGCAGTAATTATGGGTTCAGAGCAAAGAGGAATTAATAAATCTATTATAAATCTTTCTGATGAAGTTGTTAAGCTTCCAATGTATGGAAAAATCCAATCATTAAATGTTTCTGTAGCCTGTGGTGTTTTTCTTTACGAGGTTGTAAGGCAAAGAATATAATCAGAGTATTTCAAGAATTTCTTTCAGATCATCAATGACCAAAATATCTTTTTTTTGTTCCTCTTGGGTTTTATGAAAATTAAAATATATCGATTTCATACCAATATTATTNGCNCCTAANATATCAGCATTATAGTTGTCCCCTATCATAATAGAATTCTCGATTAAAGAATTGGATTTTTGTAATGCATGTTTAAAAATAATTTCGTCAGGTTTTTTTACCCCTACATCTTCTGATATGGTGATTGTCNTAAAGTACTTCAATAAATCTGACTTCTCTAGTTTTCTTCTTTGAACCTCTTTGAAACCATTGGTTATAATATGCATATTATATTTTAAATGAAGGTAATCTAATGTTAAAATAGTATCAGGAATTAGGTAATTAAAATCTGATAAATGCTTAATATAATCTATCGCTAGTTTGTTTACTATCTCATCATTAATTTTAAACTTTAATTCCTTAAATGTATCCGAAAGTCTATAATATCTCAAATGCGACTTAGTAACTTTATCTTCTCTGTATAAATTCCAATAATGCCTGTTAATTGGATGATATGTATCTAAAAATTTAGATACATCTATTTTAACATTATTTTTTTTTAATATTTTATGAAAAGTTAAATCAGAATTTTTATCANAATCCCAAAGTGTATGATCTAAATCGAAAAAAATATTTTTAATACACTTCATTTATAAACTTTTTAATTTATCTAAATCAAAACCTCCAAATTTTCCAGAACTCATCATAAGTAATGCCGTATTTGATAAATCAAATGAGAGAACTTTATCTTCAAATTTTTTATGATCATCAACAACAACTAAATTTCTATGATTAAATGACTTAGAAATTAGATTCGAATCAATAGGTTTTAATCTTTTAATTTTCATATTCTTTTCTGAATAGTATATTACACATTCGTCAGCGCTATCTAAAGTGTTTTCATATTTTTTTAAAAAAATTGGATTAAGACTACTATACGTATGTAGCTCAAAACAGGCAATTAACCTTTTGTTATTGAACTGCTCTTTTACAGCGTTTGTTGTAGCTTTGACTTTACTGGGAGAATGTGCAAAATCTTTATAGATAACAGAATTAGAAGTCTTGTAAATCAACTCAAGCCTATTACTTGCACCGTTAAATGACGCTAAAGCATTATAAAAATCTTCGCTTTTAACTCCAATTAAGTTACAAACAAGATGAGCTCCAGCGATATTTTGAAGGTTGTGCTTACCAAAAATCTTAAGTCTGTATAATTTATTGTTAAAATCAATAAAAGACACACCATTGATAATTTTGTGATTAGGTATAGAATAAGGAATACATTCAATACTATTATTTTTTGATTGAATAATACTATTTAATTCCTTATCACTAAAATTATAAACCAATTTTCCTTGATTTAAAATGGAATCAATAAATATTTCAAATTGTTTTATATAATCTTCAAAAGTTTTAAACACATTAATGTGATCCCACGAAATTCCACTTAAAAGAGCTATATGAGGCTTATAAATGTGAAATTTAGGTCTTGGGTCAATTACAGAAGATAAATATTCATCACCTTCTAAAATAATAAATCTACTTGACTCAGATAACTTTACCATTACTTCAAACCCATCAAGCTGGGCACCCACCATATAATCAGTTTCAATATTTTGATTCATTAAAACATGTAAAATTAAAGCTGTAATTGATGTTTTACCATGACTGCCAGCTATAACAATTCTAATTTTATTTTTTGATTGGTTAAAAATGAATTCTGGGTAGGAATAAATTTGTAATCCAATTTCCTTGGCCCTTAATAATTCGGGGTTATCAGCCTTTGCATGCATACCCAAAATAATTATATCAATTTTTTTTGAAATTTTTTCTTTAAACCATCCTTGATTCTCTGGTAATAAATTATGTTTTTTTAATCTTGAAAATGAAGGATTATTAATTATATCATCACTTCCGGAAATATGATAACCTTTTAATTTCAAAGCAATTGCAAGATTATGCATAGCTGCCCCACCTATTGCAATAAAGTGTACTCTCATTTAGATATTTTTTTATATAACGCTTCTACCTTTTTAACCAAATCATCGTCCTTATACTTTGATTTATTAATGATATACTTTGATTTATCTAAATATCGTAAAGAACTTGCATGTCCTTGTTTATACTTGCTAAAGGCAAGAAAATAATATGCCTCAGCAATAGAAAACCTGTCTGCAGATGAGTATTCTTTAATGTAATTAAGAAGATATTTATCAGCAATGGAATAATTTTTGTATTTTTCTTTGATCAGCAATATTCCAACTTTATAATTAAAATAATTAAAGTTAAATGTAATTGGTTTTGATCTTATTAATGAAATAATTTTATCTTCAACAATGTGAAGTTTAACCAAATTATTTTGATAATGATACAAGTATTGTTTTGATAATAATCCGTGAATTTTAGAAATATTGGATATCTCCTCACAGTATAATTTAGCTTTATTCTTATCACCACCTAAAAAAGCAGGCATTTCAGTGAGAATTTGAACTAAAACCCATCTACTGAAAATATTTCTAGGATCTAAATTTGATGATTTAACGAGATTATATTTTGCTTTATTGATTAATTGTAAAACTTTCAATTTACTTATTTTTTCAGAATATGCTGCCTGTGTACCCCCAAGTCTATATAAATAATCTGAATTATTTGGCTGTAAATCAACCAGTTTAGAATAAAATTTTATTGCCAATTCCCATTTTTTTTCTTTGGCATAACTTTCTCCTATAAGTATTAAAATTTTCTCATTTTCTTTATTATTTTCATGAATACTCAACAAAGAATCTAATTTGTAATTTTGAGCATAAAAAGACAAATGAAATAAAAATAAAATTCCCAAAAAAAACGTTTTATAATTTTGCATTGTATATTTTAATTTAACATTTTCCAGATTTTGTCCTTTAGTTCAATAAGACCAGTATTAGAAAGAGATGAAATAAAAATAAAGTCAATATTTATTGATTTTTTGATATCTTTCATTATCTCATCTGTCAATTCATCGTCTAATAAATCACACTTGGTAATAGCAATTAATCTACTTTTATCTAACATTTCTGGATTATATTTTTTTAATTCACCAAGAAGAATATTATAACTTTTTACAATATCATCAGAATCTGAAGGTATCATAAATAATAATGTCGAATTTCTTTCAATATGTCTTAAAAAATAATGACCAAGTCCTTTTCCTTCAGAAGCCCCCTCAATTATACCAGGAATATCAGCCATGATGAACGATTTGTAATCGCGATATTTAACAATTCCTAAATTTGGCTTAAGTGTTGTGAATTCATAATCTGCAATTTTTGGTTTTGCATCGGTAACAACAGATAATAATGTAGATTTACCTGCGTTTGGAAATCCAACTAAACCAACATCTGCTAAAACCTTTAATTCTAATGTAATATGCTTTTCCTCCTTTCCAAGCCCGGGTTGAGCATATCTAGGAGTTTGATTTGTAGAGGATTTGAAGTGCCAATTTCCTCTACCCCCTTTTCCACCTTCACAAACTATTTTCTCTTCTCCATCGTCTGTAATTTCAAAAAGGGTTTTTTGATCTGCTGAATTCTTAACAACAGTCCCTAGAGGAACCTGAATATATATATCATTTCCATTTGCTCCAGTTAATCTACTTTTTCCTCCATCATAACCATTTTCAGCCTTAAAATGTCTCTTAAACTTTAAGTGATATAAAGTCCAGTAATTTGAATTACCTTTTAAAATTACATGACCTCCCCTTCCGCCATCGCCGCCGTCAGGACCTCCCTTTGCAACAAATTTTTCTCTTCTAAGATGGGTGGAACCTTTACCTCCTTTGCCTGAAGCTAAATTAATTTTAACATAATCAACAAAATTGCCTTCAGTCATTGGATAAATTTATAATTTATTAATAACACTGGTAATTCTTAAAGTTATCTCCTCAATTGAACCAAAACCATCAACTCCAAAATAACAGTTTTTTCTTTGATAAAATGTTTTTAAAATCGCTGTTTTGCTGTAGTATTCCTTTATTCTATTTTTGATTATTAAACTATTTAAATCATCCGATCTACCACTTATCTTTCCTCTTTCCTGTAATCTTTTGATCAGTATATCATCATCAACTTCAAGTGCAATCATTCCAGAAATTGATGTATTAAATTTAATTAATAATTTATCTAATGCTTCAGCCTGACTTTCTGTTCTAGGAAAGCCATCAAAGATAAATCCATTTACATCAATATTACTTTTAACTACATCACTTAACATATCAATTGTAAGCTGATCCGGTACCAGATCTCCCTTATCCATATATTGTTTAGCTAAAACACCCAACTTCGTGTTATTTTTGATGTTATACCTGAACACGTCACCCGTTGAAATATGAAATAAATCATATTTATGTTTAATTTTCTCTGCCTGAGTTCCTTTTCCTGCGCCTGGAGGACCAAACAATACAATATTTTTCATTTTAATTTTTATTTAAAAGACAAATATAATCTTTGGTAAGATTAATATCTAATTCATTAAATATTAAAATGTATTTTTACATAAAGATTAAGAAATTAGAAGTTTATGCAATTTTTTAGTTCAGATTTTAAACTTGGTATTCTTGGTGGTGGGCAACTAGGCAAAATGCTTCTTCATTATGCAAAAAGATATGACCTTCATACTAAAGTGATGGATTCAAATAATGATGCACCATGCAATAAAATGGCAGATGAGTTTATAATCGGTGATATAACCAACTATGAAGATGTAATTAATTTTGGAAAAAAAGTTGATATCATAACTGTTGAAATAGAAAATGTAGATACAAATGCGCTTGAATTTTTGCAAAAATTGGGTAAAAAAGTTTATCCATCTCCACAAACCTTAAAGATTATCCAGAACAAATCTGATCAAAAAAACTTTTACAAAAAAAACTTTTTTCCCACATCAAAATTTAAGAATTATTCTAGTCTTGATGAACTTAAGAGAAATTTTTTTCAAGATAATTTTGAATTTCCATTTGTTTGGAAAAGCTCCAGGTTTGGATATGATGGTAAAGGGGTTAAAATAATAAAAAATATTCAAGATTTAGAATTCTCATATAACCATCAGTGTTTAATTGAAGAAAAAGTTTCAATTAAAAAAGAATTGTCAGTAATAGTTTCAAGAAATAATGACGGAAATATAAAATGTTTTCCTGTTGTTGAAATGGAATTCAACGAAAAGTCTAATCTTGTTGATTATGTTATGTGTCCTGCAAATATTTCAAAAAAGATAGAAGAAAAAGCCATTAAAATTGCCAAAGAAATATCTGAAAAATTTGAAACGGTTGGTTTACTCGCTGTTGAATTATTCTTAACTCATAATAATGAAATACTTATAAATGAGGTGGCTCCAAGACCACACAATTCGGGTCACCACACAATCGAATGTTGTATGACATCACAATTCGACCAACATATAAGAAGTGTCTTAAATCTTCCACTTGGTGAAACTGAAATTTTGATACCAGGTATTATGGTGAATTTAGTTGGTGAAAATATGGAAGAAGGAAATGCGGTTTATAAAAATATAAATGATATTTTTGATATTCCTGGTGTATTTATCCATATTTATGGAAAGAAAAAATCAAGATTAAATAGAAAAATGGGGCATATTACAATAGTTAACGAAGATATTAGTAAGGCAATAGAAATCGGAAAATCAATTAAGAATAAAATTAAAGTTACATCATGAAAAAAGTAGGGATTATTATGGGCAGTAAAAGTGACCTTCCAGTCATGCAAGATGCAATTGATGTTTTAAAAGAATTTGGCATTGAATCCGAATTAAATATTGTTTCTGCTCATAGAACACCTGATAGAATGTTCAAATATGCCAGTAATGCAAAAAATAACAAAATTAAAGTTATTATTGCTGGTGCTGGTGGTGCTGCTCATCTGCCGGGAATGATTGCTTCAATAACCACTCTTCCCGTAATCGGTGTGCCAGTAAAATCAAGAAATTCAATTGATGGTTGGGATTCTGTTTTATCAATACTACAAATGCCTAATGGTGTTCCTGTAGCCACTGTAGCTCTAAACGGAGCTAAAAATGCTGGTATTTTAGCTGCACAAATTATAGGTTTATCAGATGAGATTATTACTCAAAAACTAATTGAGTTTAAAAAGCAGTTAGAACAAAAAGTAATTGATTCAGAAAAAGAATTATAACAATAAATCTATAATCAGCCAGTAAATAGGAACCGACTCAACCAGTAAAGAACTATAATATTTAAACTGATTACTCGTTGATTTTCTGATTAATAAAGCCATAATAACTAATATTATTAGTGAAGAAGCCTGAATCTTAAAGTTGTCATTTATTATAGAAAAGATAATTTGAAAAACTAAAATTGAAAACAATAAAATATATCCTATTTTTTTAACCAATTTTAATCCATAAATATTTACACTGTTCTTTGTATGGTAAGCATCTAATTTTGCATCTCTAATCTCAAAAGGAACCATTTGAACTGTTACCATAAGAAAAATAACAACCGAATAATATGTCAAAAAACAAATGTCTAATATTTCAATAAATGGAAGAACCACTATTATAAATACCCATGAAATCGAAATTGTTAAAATTTTTATTAATGGGTTAGATCTTAAAGTATATTTCTTATAAAATGGAATTGTATAAGAAATAGTTAAAAAGGCAATAAAAACTGAGATAATTTGCTTTGTTAAAGGAAATAGAAAAAAAATAAAAACAGAAAATAATAAGCATATTATAGCTAGTATAAAAAAAACCCAAGTCAAAATATATATTGGTTTACTTTTTGATACTAAAATTTCATAAAATTTAATAAAGTTATATGCAAAGTAAGTTGTACCGAAAATAAACAGTAAATCATAAAAAATATAATCTGTTATTTCTATGCTAAAATAAACCTGATTGTATATTAGTAGGACATAGCATATTGTACATAATGAAACATGAAAACTCGAATCAATATAATAATCTAAAATAGACTTAATTTTTGTTGTTAATAAACCCACAAATCTTGTTCATTATTTATAATTTTTAACAATATAAAAATCTATTTAATTATTTACATTTAACCTCATCAAATTTTTTATGAAAACCGAATTATTTTTAAACAGACATATAGGTCCAAGAAAAGAAGAAGTTGATTTAATGCTGCATAAAATTGGTGTTGACTCTCTTAAAACTTTGATCAAAGAAACTATCCCTGAAAATATTAGATTAACTAAAGATATGCAGCTTGATGATGAAATGAGTGAATCAGATTACCTGATGCATCTTAAAACAATTTCATCCAAAAATAAGGTTTTTAAAACCTACATTGGTTTGGGCTATAACAGATCATATTTACCTGCGGTAATTCAAAGAAACATTTTAGAAAATCCAGGTTGGTATACTGCATATACTCCATATCAAGCAGAAATAGCACAAGGAAGGCTTGAGGCTCTTCTTAATTTTCAAACGATGATTTCTGATTTAACAGGAATGGAACTTGCTAATGCTTCGTTATTAGACGAGGGTACCGCAGCGGCTGAAGCGATGTCTTTACTTTTTTCAGTTAGAAGTAGAAATCAGAAGAAAAGTAATACTGTTAAATTTTATGTTGCTGATGATATATTTCCGCAAACATTATCTCTGCTAAAATCTAGATCTAATCCTCTTGGAATTGAGCTTGTAATTGATAAAATTGAAAATGTAAATTTAGATAACACGTTTTTTGGAGCAATAGTTCAATACCCTTCCTCTAACGGAAATATTTGTGATATCGAACCTTTTGTCCAAAAATGTAAAAGTAATGAAATCAAAGTAGCTGTAGCATCTGACATTTTAAGTCTAACATTACTGAAAGACCCTGGTTCAATGGGCGCAGATGTAGTTGTTGGAAGTACACAAAGATTTGGAATTCCCTTAGGTTATGGCGGTCCACATGCTGGTTATTTTGCTACCAAAAAAGAATTTAAAAGAAATATTCCTGGCAGAATTATAGGAGTTACAGTTGATACTGACGGACAAAGAGCTCTAAGGATGGCGCTACAAACTAGAGAACAACACATTAAAAGGGATCGAGCTACATCTAATATTTGTACAGCACAGGTTTTATTGGCTGTAATGGCTGGAATGTACGCAGTATACCATGGTCCAGAAGGGCTAAAAGAAATTGGAAATAAAGTTCATAGTCATGCTACATCACTTTCAGAAGCACTATCTAAAATGGGATTTAAAAATTTAAATGAGACCTTTTTTGATACCATAAGAGTAGAAGCAAAAAAGCCAAATATTATTAAAATTGCCGAAGAAAAAGAAATTAATTTTTACTATCCAGATGAAAATACTATTTCCATTTCTGTTAATGAGACAACTAATCTTAATGACTTAAAAGATATAATCGAAGTATTTAGGTTATACAGTAAATCCGATTCAAAAGAAAATTTAAAAGTATCAAGATCTAAAAATATTCCTAAAAAATATATTAGGAAATCTTTATTTATGAAAAACGAAGTTTTTCATAAATATCATTCCGAAACAAAACTAATGAGATACATTAAATCTCTAGAAAATAAAGATCTAGCGTTAAATAGATCAATGATATCTTTGGGCTCTTGTACAATGAAATTAAATGCCGCATCTCAAATGCTTCCACTAAGCTGGAACAGATGGGGTAACATACATCCATTTGCACCCATAAAGCAAGCTGAAGGATACACTTATATTTTAAAAAAACTAGAAAAACAACTTGCTGAAATCACGGGTTTTGATTCTGTTTCTTTACAACCAAACTCAGGTGCCCAAGGTGAATTTGCCGGTTTAATGGTGATCAGGGCATTTCATAAAAACAACAATGACAAACACAGGAATATATGCTTAATACCTTCCTCAGCCCACGGAACTAATCCAGCAAGTGCTGTAATGGCAGGGATGAAGGTTATTGTAATCAATTCAACCGAAAACGGAAATATTGACATCGAAGATTTAACAAATAAGGCAATTGAACACAAAGAAAATTTAGCAGCCTTAATGATTACTTATCCATCTACCCATGGAGTTTTTGAGTCAGATATTAAAAAAATTACTAGTACCATCCATGATAATGGTGGCTTGGTTTATATGGATGGAGCTAATATGAATGCTCAAGTCGGCTTAACCAGTCCTATGGCTATAGGTGCAGATGTATGTCATTTAAATCTTCATAAAACTTTTGCTATTCCTCATGGAGGTGGAGGGCCGGGAGTTGGACCAATATGTGTTGCTAAACATCTAACTCCATTTTTACCCGGAAATCCTCTGATTAAGGTTGGTGGAAGTAAAGCAATTGACTCGATTTCAGCTGCTCCCTACGGATCTGCAATGGCATGTTTAATTTCTTATGGTTACATATCAATGCTTGGATCAAGCGGTCTTAAAAAATCTACTGAAATAGCAATTTTAAACACAAACTATATTAAAGAAAGATTGATGAATAATTACCCTATTCTTTATACGGGTGACAATGGTAGATCTGCTCATGAAATGATTATAGATTGTCGTGAATTTAAGGATAACGGTATTGAAGTTAGTGACATTGCAAAAAGATTAATGGATTATGGTTTTCATGCACCAACTGTTTCGTTTCCTGTTGCTGGAACAATGATGATAGAACCTACAGAAAGTGAAGACCTTGAAGAGATTGATCGATTTTGTGATGCAATGATTTCTATCAGAAAAGAAATAGATAATTGCGATGTAAGTGACGGAAATAATTTATTAAAAAATGCTCCGCATACATTACAAATGATTGCTAGTGATGAATGGAAATTTCCTTATTCTAGGGAAGTTGCGGCATTCCCTCTAGAATTTACCAAAAAAAATAAATTTTGGCCAAGTGTTAGAAGAGTGGATGATGCCTATGGGGATAGAAATTTAATTTGTAGTTGTGGGCCCGTTGAATTATATACTGATTAATTTTCTTTAAATTGTATTAATTTAATAAGTTTACTAAACCAAAAAAAATTATTCATAAATGAATATTAAAATAACTGGAAGCGGATCTTATATTCCTGAAATTATTCAAGATAATTCAAAATTTCTAAATAATGAGTTTTACGACAATGAGGGTAATAAAATTGAAACCCCAAACGAAGAAATAATTCAAAAGTTTCGGAAAATAACTGGTATAAGAGAAAGAAGATATGCAAAAGATGAATTAAATACTTCAGATATAGCTTTTTTGGCTGCTAAAAATGCAATTGAAAATTCAAAAATTGATCCTGAAACAATTGATTACATAATATTAGCCCATAATTTTGGAAATACAAGTAATCATACTACTCAATTAGATGTATTTCCAAGTTTAGCAGTTAGGGTCAAAAATTTGTTAAAAATTAAAAACCCAAAATGTGTTGCATATGACATTCTATTTGGTTGTCCAGGATGGCTTGAAGGCATGATACAGGGTTACGGTTTTATAAAAGCCGGAATGGCAAAAAAATGTTTAATTATCGGAGCAGATACCTTATCTAGAGTCGTAGATGTGAGTGATAGAGATTCTATGATTTTTGCCGATGGTGCTGGTGCTACAATAATTGAAAGTACCGAAGAAAAAGGTGGAGTTATTTCTCATAACACCGCTACATATACCGATGATGAAGTTTTCTATCTATTCTACGGTAAATCCTTTAACCCTAATGCTGAACAAAAAACAAAATATATAAAAATGAGGGGGCGTAAAGTGTATGAGTTTGCTTTGACCAATGTACCCTCAGCAATGAAAGAGTGTTTAGATAAAGCACATGTTGATATTTCAGAAATTAAAAAAATACTAATTCATCAAGCCAATGCTAAAATGGATGATGCAATAGTTAGAAGATTATTTAAACTTTTTAATCAGGATCCACCTGAAAAAATAATGCCCTTAACTGTAGATCGTTTTGGTAATAGTTCAGTGGCTACTGTTCCTACAATGTTTGATTTGATTGTAAGAGGTGAGCTCGATGAACACTCTATTAAAAAGGGAGATAAAATTATCTTTGCTAGCGTCGGTGCGGGAATGCATATAAATGCAATGGTGTACCAACTCTAATTAATGTATCCGAATAATTTTCCATCTAAAAGGTATCGTATCACTATTGATTTTGTAAAAAAACATATAAGTGAGAATGAAAATATCTTAGATTTAGGTGTTGTAAATCCTTTTTCGAAAATACTAGTTAATAATGGATTTAAAGTGGATAATACCGACGGTGAAGATCTAGACATCGATAGGTCAAGAATAACAAAAAGTAATGCTAGTGTTGTTACTGCTTTTCAAATATTTGAGCATTTAGTAAACCCCTTTCAAGTATTGAAAGAAATAAAATCAGATAAACTGGTTTGTAGTATTCCGCTAAGACTTTGGTTTTCTTCGGCCTACAGAAATAGAAATGATGAAAGAGATAATCACTTTCATGAGTTTGAAGACTGGCAATTTAGATTGTTACTTAAAAAAACTGGATGGAATATAATTGATGAAAAAAAATTTACAAATCCGGTTAAAAAATTTGGTTTTAGACCCATCCTCAGATTATTTGCAAACAGATACTTAATTGTTTACGCTGAAAAAATAAAGTAATGAAGCTTTGTGTAATTATTCCGGTTTTTAACGAAGAAGATTTTATTGAGAAGTCTATAAATTCAATAATTAGTCAATCCGTTAAGCCTGATAAGGTGGTTTATGTAAATGACAGTTCAACAGATAATACAAAAAAAATAATCAGAGACCTTTCTGATGATTATGACTGGATAGAAATAATTGACCACAAGTCAAAAGAATTGCATATCCCAGGGAAAAAGGTTATTGAAGCATTCTATTATGGGCTAAAAAAATTAGATAGCTCATACGATATTATATGTAAGTTTGACGGAGATATTGAGTTGCCTTTTGATTACATAAAAAAAATCAAAAATATTTTTACAGAAAATTTAAATATCGGAATTGCTGGCGGAAACCTATACATTTTAAAAAAGGGGAAATGGATTTACGAGGAAATTGCTTCAAAATCACATGTTAGAGGCCCCATAAAAGCCTATAGACGTGAATGTTTTGAAGATATTAACGGGCTGAAATCTTCAATTGGATGGGACACAATTGATGTCTTACTGGCGCAAAAAAAAGGCTGGAAGATTTATACAGATAAAAAAATAAAGGTAAAACACTTAAAATCTACAGGTAAAAACTATTCATTTCAATCAAGATTGTTACAAGGGGAAGCCCTATATATTATGAGGTTTGGATTTATCTTGAGTATTTTATCGATTATAAAATCATCATTCAAAACAAAAGACCCTCTGAGGATACTATTTGCCATCTCTGGATTTTTAATTTCATTAATGAAAAAAAAGTCTTTTATTATTAGCCGTGAAGAAGGTGTTTATGTGAGGAATTTCAGATGGAAAATGATTTATAAAAAGTATCTAAAATTTTAGATTTTCAAAATCAATATTGCCTCCACACATTATGAGTCCAATATTTTGATTTTTAAATTTTGATTTATTCTTTATCAATGCAGCGAGCACAACAGCACTTGAAGGCTCAACCACTAGTTTTAATTTGTTTAGTATAATATTTAGTGATGCTAAAATTTCCTCTTCAGAAACTAATAATATTTCTTTTACATATTTTTGAATGATTGGAAAATTAATCGTTCCAAGATTTGTTCTTAATCCATCAGCTATTGTATTAGTTGATGTATTAGTTTCTATCTTTCCTGAAATCAATGATCGATATGCATCGTCAACATTCGATGGTTCTGCTCCGATAACTTTACAATTTTTAGAAAAATTACCTATTGCAATTGAAGTGCCCGCAATCAATCCTCCGCCTCCAATTGGAGAAAAAATATAGTCAAGATTTTGATAATCTTCAATTAGCTCCAGAGTGCATGTTGAATTTCCTAAAATCACATCTGTATTGTTCGAGGGATGTATAAAATATAAATTTTTATCCTTCAAAATTTTTTTTGTCATTAGTTCTCTTGACTTTAAATTAGCTTCACACTCAAAAATATTATCAGTGTATAATTTAACAGATAACTTTTTAAATTCAGGAGTATTATTTGGCATTACAATATGACAAGGAATATTTAATTCGTTTGATGCTTTAGAAAGTGCATGGGCAAAATTTCCTGATGAATGGGTAATTACTCCTCTGCTTTTATATTCTGAAGGAATATTTTTAATAGCATTTAAAGCAGCTCTGTATTTAAAAGACCCAGTGTGTTGAAAATTTTCACACTTAAATATAACATTACAACCACACAAATTATCTATAAAATCAAATCTGAAAACAGGTGTTTTGATAATATGTTTACCAATATTATTTCTAACATTAGTAAGACTTTTTTGGGTAAAATTCATTTTAAGTAATTAGTCGCTTTTGAATTTCTGAAGCTGTTGAAATCAGCTTATCTAAAGCCTCAATATTATCTCCGGCACAGGTCGCATAGAATGATTGGCCCCCACCTCTACCGTTGATTACTTTCGAAAGCTTAGCAATAATTTCAGCGGCATTTAAACTTCTGTCAGAAACTAAATTTTTCGAAATATAACATGAACAATATATTTTATTATTTTCACTAGAAATCAATATTAAAAATATGTTATCAACTTCAGCACCTACTGAAAAACACAAATCTTTTATCTTAGATGGTTTTAATCCAATCAAAGAAGAATAGACTTTTATTCCAGAAATAGTTTTCAGTTTATCAATTACACTAATCTTAATTTTTTTAACTTTTTCATTATTTAATATTTCAATTTCTTTTCTTAATAATGAATTTTCATTCGCTAGTGAATTAACCGAATCGTATAGATTTTTTGGGTTCTTGAGTAAATTTTTAGTCTTATTGTATTCGTCAATTTTTGAATTGTAGTAATTCTTAACTGAATCATAAGTAATCGCTTCTATCCTTCTTATCCCTGATGCTATAGCGCCCTCATTAATAATCTTAAATTGCCACAATTCAGAAGTATTATTAACATGAGTACCACCACACAATTCATAAGAAGAACCAAATTTTATGGTTCTAACAACATCGCCGTATTTTTCCCCAAATAAACCTATCGCTCCATTTTCTAATGCTTTTTTTATGGGAATAGCTCTATTTTCTTCTAAAATGATCGAATTTTCAATTCTTGTGTTAACATAGTTCTCAACCTTTAAAATTTCATCTTGGCTAAGTTTAGAAAAGTGCGAGAAATCAAATCTTAAACTTTCTGGGCCCACTCTACTCCCCTTTTGTTCAACATGATTTCCAAGGATATGTCTTAAGGCTTGGTGAAGTAAATGAGTTGCTGTGTGATTACTTTGAATTTTAAATCTGTTTTTTTTATCAACGACAGCTCGAAATATATGATCAATTTTCTTTGGTAAGTTTTTAGTGATATGTACCGATAAATTTCCTTCTTTTACTGTGTCTAAAACATGAACAACATCGCCATCATTGGATTCAATAAATCCAATATCACCAAGCTGACCACCAGATTCTGCATAAAATGGAGTAAGATTAAAAACTAACTGAAAAATAATCCCATCTTTTTTAGAATTTATTTTTCTGTATTTGACAATTTTTATATTTGATTCTAGAAAATCGTAACCAATGAATTCCTGAACAGGATCGTCTATCAAAACTACCCAGTCGTCAAAAGATACTTCTCCAGCTTTTCTGGATCTGTCCTTTTGCTTTTCAAGTTCTTGGTTAAAAGATTTAATATCTAACTTAAAACTTTTTTCCTCAAGAATAAGACTTGTTAAATCAACAGGAAATCCATAAGTGTCGTATAACTCAAATGCTTTTTTGCCAGAAACCAATTTACTTTTCGAGGAAGCAATTATTTCATTTAATAAAATTAAACCTTGATCTAAAGTTCTTAAAAAAGAATTCTCTTCTTCTTTGATAACACTTTGAATTAAAGTTTTTTGATTTTTCAATTCTGGATAATAATCTCCCATTTTTAATAATAACGAGCCAAATAACTTATAAAGCATAGGCTCTTTGATATTTAGAAAAGTAAAACTGTATCTTATTGCTCTACGTAAAATTCTCCTTATCACGTAACCTGCGCCAGTGTTGCCAGGTAATTGACCATCAGCAATTGAAAAAGACACAGCTCTGAGGTGATCTGAAATTACCCTCATGGCAATATCTATCTCTTCATTGTTTCCATAAACAATTCCTGTGGTCTGCTGGATTTCATCTATTAAGCTTTTAAAAATATCTGTATCGTAGTTTGATTTTACATTTTGAAGAACCATACAAAGTCTTTCTAGACCCATACCGGTATCAATATGTTTTTTAGGTAAATCCTCTAATTTACCACTCGCCTTTCTGTTATATTGAATAAAAACAAGGTTCCACAATTCAATTACCAAGGGATTATCCTTGTTTATTAAACTTTGTGCAGGTACTTTGCTTTTTTCGGATTCGCTTCTTAAATCGACATGTATCTCACTGCATGGCCCACATGGACCTTGATCACCCATTTCCCAAAAATTATCTTCTTTACTACAAAGAATAATTCGATCTTGATCAATAATTTTATTCCAGAATTCTATCGCCTCCGTATCTTGAGAAACACCGTCTTCTTTTGAGCCTTTAAAAACAGTAACGTAAAGATCATCTGGATTTATTCCAAACTCCTTGGTTAATAGTTCCCAAGACCAATTAATCGCGTCTTCTTTGAAATAATCTCCAAAACTCCAATTTCCTAACATTTCAAAAAAAGTGTGGTGATAAGTATCATGACCTACTTCTGCTAAATCATTGTGCTTACCAGAAACACGTAAACATTTTTGTGAGTTTGCTACCCTTTTATTTTTAGGATTTTCCTGATTTAAAAAATAATCCTTGAAAGGTGCCATTCCTGAATTGATAAACATTAAAGAGGGGTCATGTTTTGATACTATCGGGGATGATTGACCAATTTTATGATTTTTTTTCTCAAAAAAATCTAAAAACCTCTTTCTAACTTCGTTTGAGTTCATTTATAGGCTTTTTATCTGTTATTATTGAACAAAAAAAGTATTATTATATTTGCGTGTCTATTTACCATATAAATGACATTAATGCAAAGATATAATTTTAATAATGCCAAAAACAAAATATTATTACGATTCTGACTCGTTATCTTTTAAAAAAATAAAAGTAAATAAGAAAACCATACTAAAATATATATTTATGTATTTATTTGGCTCAGCTATATTTGGTTTTATTTTTATATTTTTTAGCAGTAAATATTTTCAATCTCCTGGTGAAAAATCTTTACAAAGAGAATTAAACAATATGAAATTTCAATATTCTCAAATTGATAAAAAAATCAAGGATATAGAAATTGTTTTAAATAATGTTGAAGATAGAGATAATAATATTTACAGAGTCTATTTTGAAGCTAATCCAATAAGCGAAGATGAAAGAAAAGCTGGAATAGGTGGAGTAAATAGGTATAAAAAATATGACGGTTTTGAATATTCTAAAATTATTAAAGAGACCTACAAAAACCTTGATATTATAAGTAAAAGATTAACGATTCAATCAAAATCATTGGATGAAATTGCAAAGCTTGCAATAGATAAAGAAAAATTTTTAAAATCTATTCCTGCAATTCAGCCGATAAATAATAAAGATTTAACCAGAATTGCATCTGGATATGGAAATAGAATCGATCCATTTACTAAGGCTATCAGATTTCATCATGGAATGGATTTTACAGCTCCTAGAGGAACTCCAATATATGCAAGTGGAGACGGAGTTATAGAAAGAGTTGATAATAGATCTTCAGGATATGGTAAACACATAAGAATAAACCATGGATATGGATATGTTAGCTTATATGCCCATCTTTACAAATACAATGTTGTAAAAAATCAAAGAGTAAAAAGAGGAGATTTAATTGGATATGTAGGAAGTACTGGGAGATCTAGTGCTCCACACCTTCATTATGAAATATTTAAAGATAATGTCAGAATTAACCCGGTAAACTTTTATTACGGAAATTTAACTGCTTCAGAGTTTGAGAAGTTGATAAAACAAACATCTGTTATTAATCAATCTTTAGATTGATGAGATACTCCACTGAAAATAAAAGATATTATTCTATTGGTGAAGTAGCCTCAAAATTTAATGTAAAACCTTCACTTATAAGATTTTGGGAACAAGAATTTCAAACTCTAAATCCAAAAAAAAATTCTAGAGGAAACAGAAAGTTTACAATAAAAGATATAGAAAACTTTAATAAAATTTATTTTTTAATAAAAGAAAAAGGATATACCATTAAAGGAGCCAAAGATTATCTAAAAAACAATAAAAATTCATTGCAAAAACTTGAAATTATAAATAAATTAAATCTCATAAAAATAAAACTTATAGAAATTAGAGATCAATTATAATTATTTTTTTCTCATAAAAATAGTTATCGGCACTCCTGTGAAATCAAAATTTTCTCTGATTTTATTTTCTAAAAATCTTTTGTAAGGTTCCTTAATATACTGTGGCAAATTACAAAAGAAAGCAAACTGAGGATAATGAGTAGGCAGTTGAGTTATATATTTAATTTTAACATACTTGCCTTTTATAGCTGGAGGTGGATAGGAAGCAATTATTGGCAATAAGATATCATTTAGTTTTCTGGTTTTGATTTTTTCTAATCTTCCCTTATAAACTTGAACTGCAGTTTCAATTGCTTTGTGAATTCTTTGCTTATTAAGAGTAGAAACAAATACTATATTTACATCTGTAAATGGCTCAATTTCCTTCTTAATAACATTTTCATATAATTTCGTCGAATTTGTATCTTTTTCAATTAAATCCCATTTATTTGCGATTAATACTATTCCTTTTTTATTTCTTTCACATAGCCAAAAAATGGTCTTTACCTGTGCATCAAACCCTCTAGTTACATCAAATAACAAAATACATACATCAGAATTTTCAATTGCTCTTACGCTTCTCATTACAGAGTAAAACTCAAGATTTTCTTTAACCTTAGATTTTTTTCTTATGCCGGCAGTATCAATCAGATCAAAATCAAATCCAAATCTGTTATATCTCGTATTAATTGAATCTCTGGTTGTACCAGGAATTTCTGTTACTATATTTCTATTTTCTCCAATTAATGCATTAATGAAGGAAGATTTTCCTGCATTAGGTCTTCCAACAACAGCAAATCTTGGCACTTCATCTGCATCTTGTCTATCTTCTTTGAAAAGTTTTACAACATCATCAAGTAATTCTCCTGTCCCAAAACCATTCGAACTAGCAATTGGATATAATTTTTCTAGCCCTAGCGAGTAAAATTCGTTTACATCATTAATTCTAGAAGAACTATCTACCTTATTGACTACCAAAAATACTGGTTTATTGATTTTTCTTAGAAGTTCTGAAATATCAGAATCCATTGATGTAATGCCGGTATCTACATCAACCATGAATAAAATTATATCCGCCTCGTCAATGGCTAATTCAACCTGATTATCAATTTCAGCTTCAAAAATATCATCACTACCAACAACATACCCACCCGTGTCAATCACAGAAAATTCTTTTCCATTCCAATCACCCTTCCCATAATGTCTATCTCGTGTTACTCCACTTATTGAATCAACAATGGCTTCTCGTCTTTGGATAAGTCTGTTAAATAATGTTGATTTACCAACATTAGGTCTTCCTACTATAGCTATAATATTACTCATGATAATGGGTCCACAAATGTAATACTAAAATTACTGTAAAAAAAAGAGCGGTATATATATCGATCTTTGGGGGATTATTTCTTGAAGAACTAATTTTTATATCCAAACTTCTTTAAAAGTCTTGTATTTGATCTCCAATTTTTACTAACCTTTACATGTAAATCAATGAAGACCTTTTTATCGAAAAACTTCTCCAAATCTAGTCTAGCTTTAGTCCCTATTTTTTTTAAAGCATTCCCCTTATGACCTATGATAATTCCTTTTTGTGATTCTCTTTCAACTAGTATTTGAGATCTAATCTTTATAATATCCTCTTCCTCTTTAAATTCCTCGGTTACAATTTCAACCGAATAAGGTATTTCCTTATCATAGTACAAAAGAATTTTTTCTCTCAATTTTTCATTTACAAAAAACCTTTCAGGTTTATCAGTTAATTGATCCTTGGGAAAGTAAGGAGGTGATTCAGGAATTAATTCAATTATTCGATTAATAACATTTTCTATATTAAAATTATTTAGAGCAGATATCGGAAAAATCTCTGAATTAGGATATTGAATAGACCATTTATTGACCTCTTGCTCTAATTCCTCTTGGTTAGATAGATCTATTTTATTTAAAAGAATAATTGTTGGAATTTTAGCATTTAAAATTTTATTATGCACAGCTAAATCTTTAATTGATTTTTCACCAATCTCTAACATATACAAAATTATATCTGCATCCTCTAATGCACTTTTTACAAAATCCATCATAGAATTTTGAAGCTCATACGATGGTTTTACAATTCCGGGTGTATCAGAAAAAATCAATTGGAATTCATCACCATTAACAATACCAATAATTCTATGTCTTGTAGTTTGAGCTTTAGAGGTAATTATTGATAATTTTTCACCAACCAAACAATTCATCAGAGTAGACTTACCTACATTGGGGTTCCCTATTATATTTATAAATCCAGATTTATGCACAAATCAAAGTTAATGTATTAATTAAACAAGAACCAAAAAAAAAAGAGCTCCAATATAGAGCCCTTTAAAAAACAAACTAAAAATTAACTCCCTGCGAGGAGTTATTTATCACAATTTATTACCTATTTCTTTTGCCTGGATATGCTCGAATTCCATGTTCTGCTATATCAAGACCTTCAATTTCTTCTTCCCTAGTAACTCTTAGACCAACAGCTTTCTTGAGAATCCAAAAAAATATAAAAGCAAAAATAACAGCCCATAGCAAATACGCTAGAGCTCCAATTATTTGACTTATTAATTGTTCATAGCCACCTCCGTTAAATATTCCAATAGGACCTTGTGAATCAACACCCCATAGGCCAATAACAATTGTACCCCAAATCCCCACAACGCCATGGACAGATGATGCGCCAATTGCATCATCAATTTTAAGTTTTTTCTCAATAAATTCAATTGCAAAAACAACAATAACCCCACCAATTAATCCAGCAAAAAAAGCTCCATAAGGATTCATATTAGCAGCACCAGCAGTTATGCTAACTAAACCAGCTAGAGCGCCATTTAATGTTTGGACAATATCTGGCTTTTTATACAAGACCCATGTAGTTACAAGTGCACCCACTGCACCAGCAGCAGCAGAAAGATTAGTGAATAATACAATTGTAGTAGCAGTAACTGTGTTTTCACCACCCCATGCTAGCTGAGATCCCCCGTTAAATCCAAACCATCCAAACCATAAGGCCATTACCCCAAGTGTAGCAAGAGTTTTGTTGTGTCCTGGAATAGCCTCAACTTTTCCTTTTACAAATTTTCCTAGACGAGGTCCAACCATATATGCCCCTACTAGGGCTGCCCATCCACCAACAGCATGAACAATTGATGAACCAGCCAAATCAATAAATTCTGTAGGCATAAAACTTGCACTGTTTAACCATCCATCAGAATTCCACTCCCATCCCCCAGCAATTGGATAAATTAAACCAGTTATAATTACTGCAAAAATTGCAAAAACAGAATATTTAGTACGTCCGGCAACGGCTCCTGAAACAATAGTTGCGCAAGTTGCTGCAAACATTGTTTGAAAAAATAAATCATGAGGTTCAGCTTCACTAAAAAAACCAGACCATCTAAAAAATCCGTTGCTTGTTTCTCCATACATTAATGAATAGCCAATAAACCAATAAATAATTGTACCAACAGAAACAGCCATTAAATTTTTCATAGCAATATTAACAGCATTTTTGGCTTGGGTAAAACCAGCTTCAACTAGTGTGAAACCAGCATGCATAAAAAACACAAGAAATCCGGCTATTGTAATCCACATGATACTAAGCTCATTCTCTATGCTTGATTGTATAAAAAAGTTAAAATTCATCATTGATAATTTTTAGTTATTAATCAATATATATTGAATATTTATCAAATATATTTAATAATCAATTCATAATTATCAATAAATTTTATGTTTTTTTAAATTTTATGTATTTAATAAAAAAGGGGGGTTAAAAATTCGTAAATGGGAATAAAACCGTTTAAAAAAAAAGAATTTGGTAAATTAGAATAATATAAGAATTGGTATTCAAAGTACATGAACCCCTTTTGAATTTAGGGAAGTTATATAGGAGTTAAATTCAAGATTTTTGCTTTTGTAAACTCTATCAAATAATAATTTTAGTCTTTGAGCTTCTTCGTTTGTATTAACTAAAGTAAAAATCGAAGGACCCGATCCTGAAATTGAACAACAAATTGTATTGTTAATCTTAGCAAGACTCTTGATTTCATTGAAAAAAGGAACATAATCTGCCCTGTATTTTTCAACTAAATAATCTTTCAATGATGTTCTCATCAAATCAAAATCTTGGGTGTGAAGCGAATGGATAAATCCTCCCACCGCACCTAGCTGGTCTGAGGCTATACCTAATTTAATCGATTTTGGTAATACAACTCTTGATTCAGAGGTTTTGATTTCAATCAGAGGATGGTGTACAATAGCAAATAAATTTTTTGGCGCAGGGAGTTTAACAACCTTATAGTTCTCACGATTATTCACCAAAATAATACCTCCATACAATGCTGAAGCAACATTATCAGCAGGAGCTGTTTTACTTGAAACAAATTCTCCCTGCATAGCAAATTTTAAGAGCTCTTCTTTTTTTAATGGATTATCTAAAAGTTTGTTAATTCCGTAAACAGCAGCTACAGCTGAAGCAGCACTACTTCCAATTCCACTACCTGGTTTAATGTTTTTATTAATTTCTATTTCAAAACCTTGACTAATTTCTAAATAGTCTAATAATGCTTGTCCAGCAACAGATGCAGTATTCTTTTTTCTGTCATTTGGAACTGAATAACCATTAATTTTTTTTATTGAAACTACATCTTTATTAGACTTCGAAATAAATAATTCATCACCGAAATTATCAATAGCAAATCCAAGAACATCAAATCCACAACAAATATTCGAAACAGTGGCAGGAGAGAAAATTTTTATCTGTTGCATCATTAAAATAATCTTATGATAAAATTAACTTTTATTCTTTTAAAAAGCGAAGATTAATATTTAATATTGAATCATAATTAAAAAAATAAACAAAATGAAAAAACTACAAAATTTATTCCTTGTTATGATTGTTTCACTTATGACAATTTCACTAAATGCTCAATCAGTTGAGGAAATTATTGGAAATTATCTTGAGAATACTGGAGGTGCTGAAAACTGGGAGAATGTAAAAGGCATAAGAATGAATGCTAGTATAAATCAAATGGGTATGGAAATACCTATTGAAATGGTACAACTAAAGGACAAGATGTATACAAAAATTTCAATTCAAGGTCAAGAAATAAAACAAGGAGTTTTTGATGGAGAAACATTATGGTCTACTAATTTNATGTCNATGAAAGCNGAAAAAANTGACCAAGAAGATGTAGATAATNTAAAAAATGAATTAGCAGAATTTCCTGATCCATTTTTAAATTATAAAGANAAAGGNTTTACAGTGGAACTTATGGGGACTGAAACAGTTGAAGGATCTGATGTGTNTAAAATTAAATTAACGAAAAAACCAATGGTTGTTGANGGAGAAGAAGTTCCAAATGTNTCTATTTATTACTTTGATTCAGAAAATTTTGTTCCAATTATGGTTCATGAAGAAGTAATGAGCGGACCAGGTAAAGGAATGATTATGGAATCNAAAATGAGTGATTATCAAGANGTTGAAGGTTTATATTTTCCTTTTTCAATGACTCAAGGTGTTAAAGATCAGCCCGGCCAACCAATCACAATTGAATCAATCGAATTAAATCCATCTATCGATGATAGTGAATTTAATTTTCCTGAATCTACTGAAGAAGAAAANAATTAAAAAGTAANATTAAAATGCTAAATAAATTAACTACAANANTAAGTGGTATANTATTGNTATGGTTTTCACTTAGTTCATTTTCACAAGAAAAAAAAGAAATAAAACTTGAAAATTATTTTGGAGATCTAAACGCAAGACAAATTGGCCCTGCAGTNATGAGTGGTAGGATAAGTGANATGGAAAATCACCCNACAAACCCAATGATTATCTANGCTGGTTCCGCTGGAGGAGGTGTATGGAAATCNAATGATGCTGGAACAACATTTTATCCAATATTTGATGATCATATTCAATCGATNGGAGCACTAGAATTAGATCCTAATGACCCNGATAATACGATTTATGTTGGNACAGGTGAACCATGGCCTAGAAATAGTGTTTCTATAGGNGANGGATTATATAAATCAACTGATGGTGGTAATAATTGGGATAAAATAGGNTTAGAAAATTCTGAAAGAATTGCAAANATTATTGTGAATCCTGAAAATTCTAATGAAATATACGTAGCTGTTCTTGGANCTCTATGGTCAGACAATGATGAAAGAGGTGTTTACAAATCAANNGATGGNGGNAAAACATGGGAAAATATATTATTTCTAAATAATTCAACAGGCTGTGCAGATTTAGCAATGGANCCCTCTGACNCAAATACTTTATATGCNTCAATGTGGGAATTTAGAAGGACTGCATGGTCNTTTAATTCTGGTGGTGAGAATAGCGCTTTATATAAATCAACNGANGGTGGNAAAAATTGGAATAAAATTCACAAAGGATTTCCTAAGGGAAAATTAGGNAGNTTAGCNATTGGAGTTTCTGAATCTAACCCTCAAACTTTATANACAGTAATCGAATCTGAAAAAAATGAAGACAAAGGACTATATAANAGTNTTGATGGTGGNGNAAATTGGGAACAAAAAAATAATGATTTTGGTATTACCGTAAGACCATTTTATTTTTCAAGAATTGTTGTAGACCCTAAAGATGAAAATGTAGTTGTNAAAGCTGGTTTATTTGGNTCAATNTCNAAAGATGGCGGNGAAACTTTTGAANATTTNGGTAATATGCATGCNGATATACACGACATGGTNTTTGATATAAANAATTCTGACATTATNTATGTAGGAACAGATGGTGGTGTGTATAGATCTTGGAATAAAGGAGTTACAATGGAAATTGTTGAAAATCTTCCNCTTTCTCAGTTTTATCANATCAGTGTAGATAATGACGAACCATATAACATTTATGGTGGNCTTCANGATAANGGTTCATGGTATGGNCCNTCATTTGCAGCAGGNGGAATTTCAGCTAAACATTGGAATGCAGTTGGTCAAGGAGATGGATTTAGAGTTTTAAGACATCCTACNAAGAATATAATTTACTCAGAAATGCANGGTGCAGAAAATGTTTGGAGATACGATGTTGAAAANNATTTGGTNAAAACCATTCAACCTTTACCTGTTGANGGTTATGAAGAATATAGATTTAANTGGAATACNCCAATTGAGATNAGTAAAAATAATCCTGANAGNCTCTATATTGGNAGTCAATATGTTCATAGGTCTNANGACACAGGTAANACNTGGGAAATTATATCACCNGATCTTACAACCAATGATCCAGCTAAACAAAATCAAGAAGANTCNGGTGGTCTTTCAATGGATAATTCAGGAGCAGAAAATCATACAACAATCTTTACAATAACNGAGTCCCCTTTAAANGAAGATATTATATGGGNNGGGACAGATGATGGNAATATTCAGGTTACAAAGAACGGAGGTAAAAGCTGGAAAAANGTTATAAAAAATGTTTNNGGAGTTCCAAAAAANACTTGGGTTTATCATATTGAAGCAAGCGTTCATGATGAAAANANAGCTTATGTTGTTTTTGATGGTCATACNTCTGGAGATATGAAGGCATATGCATATAAAACTAATGATCTTGGTGAAACATGGTCTAATATAATTCCTAATAATGATGTNANAGGATTTACNAGAAATATTCAAGAAGACTATGAAAATCCAAATCTGTTGTTTTTAGGNACTGAACTAGGTTTATATATTACNATTAATGGAGGTNGTAATTGGTCTAAATTNACCAAAAANATGCCGCCAGTAGCTGTNCATTACATAGACNTACAAAGCAAAACAAACGATCTGGTAATGGGAACTCATGGGCGAGGAGTTATTATTATTGATGATATTTCANCNNTAAGAGAAATAGATGAAAATAGTTTGTCNAATAAATTATATTTCTTTNANAAAGATNATTTTGAAATTCAAGANTTTGGTGGNTTTTCAGATAGTTTNGGNAGAGAAACTCAGTTTTTTGGCTCTAATCCTTCACTAAGTTGTCAAATTCAATATTTNTTNCCTAAAAGACANACATTNGGAAAAATGACTATGGAAATTCAAGATATGAATGGAAATAAGATTACGACTTTAAATCCAGGAAAATCAAAAGGAATNAATACNGTTGATTGGAACTATAACATGAGAACCCCAAAAATAGCAAAAGCNAAAACATTAAGCTTTGGCGGTTTTACCTCCCCTACAGTTCCTGCTGGTGACTATAAAGTTGTTGTTAAAAAAGGAAGAGATACATTTGAAAAAACAATTAGTGTAACTTATAAAAATAACGCAGGATTAAGCACGGAGGAAAGAAAATTACAGTTTAAAACTGTTATGAAGTTATTTAATATGACCGAAGACCTTGCTTACATGGTATACACTATAGATGAATTAATTGCGGATGAAAACACCAATCAAAAAATTAGCTCTAAGCTTGACGAATTGAAAAAATCATTAGTCATAACTACTGGTGACAACTATGTTGGAGCTGCTAAAAAGCAATTAAGAGAGAAAATGGCCGACTTATATTCAAAAGTTGCATCTAGCTATGACAAACCTTCAGCTAATGAATTGGAAAATTTAACACTTATTGAAAATGAAATGAAATTAGCAGAAAAGAAGTATAACAAAATTGTTAAAAAAATAGATTTTGATTTAATCGAAATTAAATCATTCGAAGATTTTGTTAATGAATAAAGACTAAAAAGCCTCATTTATAAAATGAGGCTTTTTTTATTATGTATTTTCTAACTCATCAACCAAGTAAGCCCATTTTTTCTCTAATTGAGAAAGTTTATTTTTTTGTTGTCCATAAATTTCAAAAAAATCTTTTTCACTTGAAAGCTCATTAAATTTAATAGGATCAGACAATTCTAGGTCAATCTTTTTTAGTTTATCACTTAATTTATCTATTTCTTTTTCTATTTTTCTGATTTGGGATTTTAGTTTATTAGTTTTTCTTTTTTTATCCTTATGATCATGATAAGACCCCCTATTACTAATTTTAAGTCTTGAGTTATCCATATTATCATTCTGAGAGATTTCCAACTGTTTAAAATTATTTAAGTTTTTTTCAGAAAGAAATGTATTTACATCTCCGTGATATTCTTTAATTTTTTTATCACTGAACTCATAAACCTTTTGAGTTAAACCTTGTAAAAATTCTCTGTCGTGTGAGACTACTATTAAACTCCCATCATAGTCCATTAAAGCTTGTTTTAAAAGCCCTTTAGAGGTAATATCTAAATGATTAGTAGGCTCGTCCATAACAAGAAGATTATATGGCTTTAATAAGAGCTTACATAATGATACTCTTGCCCTTTCCCCACCAGAAAGAACTTTAATTTTTTTTGAAACATCATCATTAGAAAATAAAAAAGAACCTAAAATAGTTCTAGGATTAACAGTGACAGCTTCGGAAATAGCATTTTCTATTATTTCTAAAATTGTTGAATCTTCATCCAAGAAATCTGCTTGATTTTGAGCGTAATAACCCATTTTAACAGAATGTCCAAGAGTAACATCTCCGATAAAATCTATTTGCCCTGAAATCATTTTTGCCAATGTAGATTTACCTTCTCCATTTTTTCCTACAAATGCAATTTTTTCACCTTTTGCTATTTCTAAACTTATATTTTTTAAGACATCTAAATCGTCATAACTTTTAGATGCTTGATTAATTGTTAAAGATACTTTTCCCGAATGGGGTGCCGGTGGAAAACTAAATTTCATACTACCAATGTCCTCTTTTTCAACATGAATAATTTCAAGCTTATCTAGCTTAGCAATTAAAGTCTGAGCAAAAGCAGCTTTATTTTTTTTTGCCCTGAATTTATTGATCAATATTTTTGTTTCAGAAATAAATTTATCTTGATTTTTCTTTGCTTGAATTTGCTTTTCAATTCTATCTTTCCTAAGTTCTAAATATTTTGAATATTTAACTTTATAATCATTTATTTTAGCAAATGAAATCTCTATTGTTCTATTAGAAATTGAATCTAAAAATATTCTATCGTGAGAAACAAGAATAACAGCTCCAGTATATTTTTTCAACCATTGCTCTAACCAAATAATCGATTCAATATCTAGATGATTTGTAGGTTCGTCAAGAAGTATCATGTCAGGTTTTTGAAGAAGAATCTTAGCAAGTTCTATTCTCATTCTCCAACCACCACTAAATTCAGTAGTTTGTCTATTATAATCATTTTGAGTAAAACCTAAACCATTTAATACTTGACTTATTTCTGATTGAATATCATTACCTCCTAACAGTCGATAACTTTCATCTAGATCATGAAATTCTGAAATTAATCGCAGATAGGATTCAGTTTCATAATCTGTTCTTTCATTAATTTCCTTATTTACAATTTCTAAACGTTCTTTGATTTTATTTAAACGAGTATATGCTGTTTGGGCTTCTTCAATTATAGTTTTACCATCTAAAAAATCGATATCCTGGGTCAAATAACCCATAATCAAATCATTAGGTTTAGAAATAACTCCATGGTTTGGTTTAAGTCTATTTGACAACATGTTTAGTAATGTAGATTTTCCTGCCCCATTCTTACCAACCAAACCTATCTTATCACCTTTATTTACCATAAATGAAATATTGGTAAAAACATCTTGTCCACCAAAATAAAGAGATAATTCATTTACTGAAATCATAAATGCAAAAATAAAGGTTTTTAAATTATGAATAAATGGAATTAATACAGATAAAAATAGTATTTATTTGCAATATTAAATTAACAAAAAAGAGTCACTATTTATGATGACTCTTTTTAAAACATTAAGATTAATTTAGACCTGTTATAAAATTTTAATCTCAATTCTTCGATTTAATTCGTTTATCTCTGGATGATCTAAATAAGGGTAAGCAGGAAAGTCCCAAGCCAAACCTTTTGTTTCAATTCTACTTTCATCAATTCCCATTCTCGTCAAAACCTTTTTTAATGATTCAGCTCTTTCTTTAGAAACTTTTAGATTTAATTTTTTAGACCCTGTTTTGTCTGTATGACCTTCAATTAATATTTTTAATTCCTTCTTAAAATTTAAATATTGAACAATTTGCTCTAATTCTACAGCAAATTTCTCTTCGTCAATTTCGTCGCTTCCAGGGTCAAATAAAATATCTACAGCTATTGAACTTCCCTGGTCTGCAGGAGTTGCAAAAAACGTACTTGAAGTAAGGTTATTACCCTCCAATATATCAGCCATCATTTCAATCTGGATTTCATCTCCAAACATACATGGCGAAAATTCTATTTCATAACTCAAATTTACATCTGCTAATATATTTTCAAATAATTGAGAAAATTCATTTTCATGCCATACTTTATATCTGTTACCTCCAGCATAATATGCAATAGCATTAAGATAATTTTCATCATATTGACTTCCAAAACCAACTACAACTATATTAATATTATTGTTAATTGCTTTTCTTATAACATCGCTAAGAGGAATTTTTACCTCATCAGTGTTAGAGTATCCATCAGTAAATAAAACAATCATCTTCATTTCTGATTCTGTATCTGCTGATATTACATTTACTGCTTGAAACAAGGCATCTTTAATTGCTGTTGATTTTCCGTAACCGTTAAGACCATTAGGAGGAACTAAACTAGAGTATAATTGAGATAAATTTTTTGATGTAATTAAATGATTGATATTCCCTTCACCATCAAATTTATGTATCGTATAAACAGAGTTATTACTAACATCAATATCATTATTATAATTTATGGCATTGTAAACTCCTTGCTGAAGCATATCTGCTCTAACATTACCCATTGAACCGCTATGATCTAAAACAAAAGAAAAATGCCTTTTGACATCTCTTTTTGGAAGAATTCTAAATTTTTTTACTTGACATGAATCTCCATTAGGAGATATAAGTCTTATACTTTTAATGTCATCTTTTGTTATGTTACTAACATATCTTTTGTAATTATAATCACCAATTTGAAATGAAAAGTAACCTTTTCCAGGTGATATTCTCGGATACATTATTCTTAATTCTATTTCAGGTTTTCTGTTTTTTTGAATATCAAAATCAAAAAAGGTGTCACGATCTGCCGTAACAATTGGGTTAGTGTATATATAATTATCTGGCTGTTTATGTTTATTTATTTTTTTTTCGTGTCTTTTTTTATTTTTATATCGAAATAAATTTTTTATAAAATCTTTTACTTTGTCAAAAGCTTCTTTAGCTACATTATCTATCTCTTTTAATCCTTTACCAACAAAAGTTTTCGGCTGATTTTGATTATTTTCTATTTCTTGTGCATTAACAGAAAAGTTAAATACAAAAAAGACAACTAATAGAATTTTTAAATTATACATTTTAATAAATTTACCTAATATACCTTGGACATCCAAAACAATTTAAACCTTCGCCTCCCTGCCAAGAGATTGACAATTCGTAAACCCCTCCATCTCTACCAATTTTTGAGGTATTAAAACTATAGGAATAACCAAATCTAAAATTCTCCCATGTAATGCCTGCTATAGCATTAATAGAGGTTAAAAAGTGACTATTTGGGTTCTTTCTCATCGGATTTGTTGCAGCCAATAATCCAAAAGTGAACCAATCTTGCGTGTAGTGAGTTCCAAAATCAAGTCGATTATACTCAGATTGTTTCATTCCGTTAAAAACAAATGACATACTTCTATCTCTGTCATATGTGAATATTGGAAGTTCAAGTGAACCATGTATTGAAAAAAACATATCTAGAGCAGAATTACCTTGATATAATAATGATATATTTGGCTTATTTAAATGTTTTGCTGTAATTCCAAACCAAGAATCGACATCAGAATTATAAGTTCGGTATATAAATAATAAAGATGTACTAATATCAAAATACATTATATTGTCCTGTAATAAAGTTGGGTCAATTGATATTGGAGATATTGTTCCGCTAAAAGGATTAATCTGATCTTCCAGTAAAACATTTTGAAAACCATAATCTTTTGCTCCATAACCTATTGAAATACTTGGTCGAAATTGAAAATCTTGATTAAAATCAACTCTATAGGAATAATTTAAATTTAACTGGGTTAAATTATATCTTGTATTAGTTTCTTTATGGTTTAAAATACTAAATCCAATCCCATTTTTCCCATTTCTATCTAAGCTAGTATCAAGATATGCAAATTGTGTATTTATACTGAAATTTAAGGCTGGCCATTGAACCCTATGTATAACTCCGGCTTTTGTATTTTGATAAGCACCTGTAAATCCAGTATTCAGAACTTCTGGAATATTATAAAATTGAGTAAATATTGGATCTTGAGAATATCCCAAACTAAGTTTTAAAAAAATCAATAATATTAATATTCTTTTCATCTTATTTTACTAATGTAATTGGACCATCTAATTCAATTTCTTTTCCGTGAATTGTAATAGCCCTAACTATAATTATATAATTACCATTTTCAGCTGGTTTTCCATTTATATATCCGTCCCATCCATAAATTTCATCAGTTGTAGATTCAACATATAGCAATGAGCCAAAAGTATCATAAATACTCATTTCAATGCTAGACATACATTTATACCAAGGTCTAATAGTGTCGTTAATTCCATCCCCATTTGGTGTAAATGTATTTGGAAGAATCAATCCATATCCATTTGAAACTTCTATTGTTTCAATATAAGTATATATACAACCATAAGGATATTCAACAGTTAAAGTTACATCATAAGTCCCATTGTAATTATAAATATGTGTTAGATTTTCAAATCCAGAAATAGGAACCGTACCATCACCAAAATCCCATATTATATTTAAATAATCACCCGAAGAAATATTTGTAAAGTTAACTACATCGCCAATTCCGATGACATCACAAAATTCTAATCCTTCAGAATCAAAATTAAATCCTGGAATACCAATTTCTTCTAAATTTACATCTATAACAATTTGCTGACCATTACAGCCTAGAGAATCTATAATATCTGCTGTGTAAAAACCATTTTGTGAGGTTGACATTATCTCCCCGTTATCGCCGGAAATTTCACCCCCAGACCAATTAATTATATATGGCGGAACACCTCCTGAAATTACAAGTTCTGTTGTCTGAAAAGGTATTCCTGCATCACAGTCAGCAGTAAAACTAGTGATTAAATCAGCCTGAATTTCAGACGGTCTGAACAGTTCGTACTGTGCGATAGCTTCACATCCCTCAAAATCAATTACATTAACAGCATAATTTCCTGCAGGAATATTTGTTAAATCTTCAATAGTTTGATCGTTACTCCATTGTACTTCATAAGGTTGAGTACCTCCAATAATCTGCAGATCTATGGAGCCACTATTTACATCATCACAATCTAAAGGATTTTGAATAATGGCATTTAATACTAATTCTTGAGGTTCAATAATTATAAAGGATTCTGTTATTGAACAATTATTACCTGATGAATCTTCGATTAAAACAGTATAAGTACCAGGTGTCAAATTATTTCTTTCTTCTCCAGCACTAGGATCATCATCCCATGTAACAAAAATTGGATCAATACCACCATTTATATTTAAATTTATATAACCATCTGTTTCTCCAAAACAAGAAATATTTGAAAATACAGGATCGATATAAAATACTGGAGCCTCAAGTATTTCAATACTAACAATTTTTTCACATTCATGTGAATCTATCACAGTGACATCATAAATTCCGGCCGACAAATTTGACTGTATTGGGCCATTTCCTAAATTACTCCAGAAAATATCATAAGGCTCAACTCCACCTTGAATATCTAAACTAATTGATCCGTCATTAGATTGATAACAAGAATTATCAGTTGTTGTATAAGTAATTGATAATTCTTCAGGTTGAGTAATTTCATAGCTCGCTGAAAACTCACAACCAGAGTTGTCTGTTACTAATAAATTATATTGACCAGCTGCTAAATCATATATATCCTCGTCGTCTGATGTGAAACCAGGACCTGTCCATTGATAATTATATTCTGAGGATCCATTGTCTAAAATAATTGGATTACCTCCGGTGATAGTAATTTCTATAGATCCAGTGTTTTCCCCAAAACATAAAACATCAACTTTTGAATCAAGTATTGAATCCATTACTTCTGGTTCAGTAATTTGAAAAATTTGAGTTATTGGGCCACAATTATTTGAATCGTATAAAATTAATACATAAGTGCCTGGAAAAAGATCTGTCAGATCTTCAGAATCGGAATAAAATTGACTGTTTCCAGAACCCGTAGGAGTATATGTCCATTCATAAATATATGGACCGATTCCTCCAATTGCAGTGATTTGAATCTCACCACTATTACCTGAAGAACACAAAACATCTTGTTCTAAATCAATTTGAATTTGTAAAGGATCAGGTTCATCAATTATATATTCAAAATTAAATTCACAACTTAATTGATCAGTAATGATTAAGTTATATATTCCTGGTTGCAAATTATAAATATTTTGAGATTCACTAGAAAAATTATTAGGACCAGACCAATTAAAAAGATATTGATCTGTACCATTTAAAGGGGTACCTCCAATTGGATTTATTTCGATAGACCCATCATAAACCCCAAAACATCCTAAATGAGTAATGTCAGCTTGGGCATCAATTAGTCCATTAACATTAATGATAATCGTAAAGTCATCACCTTCACATCCGTCAGCAGAGGTCGGTGTAACCGTATAAGTCAACGTAGCTGGTGAGGATGTCCCGTTAAATAACTGTGTGCCAACTATACTCGTT
>NZUH01000026.1 GCA_002697255.1 Flavobacteriaceae bacterium
TATTCTCAGCGTCATCAATAGACTCATGATAAGAGACAATAACACCTGTTTGACCATTTAAGACTTCATCAGTTTTTTGAGATAAATCAAAATATGAAACAATACCATCATAATCATCATCACACTCTTCTAAAGGAGTAGGAATAATAACTTCGGGAAGTTGGTTTATAGATATATTAGATTCATTAGAATAAACAATACAACCATAACCAACTCTATCCACTAGGGCTCTATATTTAAAATTATTTAGGCTAAAAGGTGTATTACTAATCGTTANTTCGTTAGAGTTAACACCAGAATAATATTCATTATTTATTAATATGCTCCAATCAACTCCGTTGGGTGATGACTCCCATTGATATGTGTCAATTGTTGTTGATTCAATTGTAATTTGTAATAAACCATCTTCACATACAATAATTTCTTGTTCAGGTTGAGTATCAATAGAAATTGGAGCATTAATTGTAACATCTTCATTAATGGGTATTGTGTATCCATCAATACCGCTAGTCACCGTTCCAATAACTTCGTCTGTTATGACTGGGTCATTACCTAGAATTCCATCATTATTTTCATCAGTGTAACCAGCTTCAATAACATCTAAACATTCATCTGAGTCAGAGTCTAAATTGATATAGTTAAAGAAATTGTCATCATTTGAGTTAAGTATGATATAATTTAAAATTCCAGAGTCATTAGTGTTTTCAATAGAATTACTTAGGCCGTTATCCCCGACTATAATATTATCAATAATTCCATCAAGATTATTATCATTTACAAATTCTAATGCACCGGATTCATGTAAATCGTAAATTCCATCATTGTCTGAGTCTAAATCTAGATAATCTAAAACATTATCTCCGTCAAAATCAAGTGGGGTAAAATTGTCGCCAAAGATATCATCATAGCCGTCTCCGTTAGTGTCAATATTCAAAATTGGGTTGTAATTTTCTCCACTAGCTTCAACCAAATCNGTAATACCATCATTATCACTGTCATAGTCTCTAGCATCAACAATACCATCACCGTCAGAGTCTACCGGAACACATGTTGCTGTAACATTAAAAATTGCTGAGTTAACAGAATCAGATGAATTGTAATGACTTAATTCAAAAAATTCTGTTAAGTGACTATAAAATTTAAAATTTGAGTCCTCACTATTAAGACTTTCTCCATTAACTCTGAATCTTATTTCAAAATTTGAAAAATTGGTAATTCCACTTTCAAAAATTCCGTCAAAATTAGTGTCAATAAGAATTTCATCATCGGGGTCTAATAATGTAATTGTTTTATCAAATGGAACTCTCAAGCTAAACCATTCCTCATTGTCAATAGTGTTGGTTNAAATTGGATTACCTGTTGCACTGTCAAAAAATGAACTGTAAGTTATTGCTAGGCTAATTTCATTATCAAATGTTATTGAGGAAGACACAAATCCATCTTGATCAATATTTTCATCATTAACATATGGTAAAGGTGAAAACGTTTGCCAGTTTCCTAAATCATCTCCAATCCAATTTCCGTTTACAATATCAGAGGTTTCTAAACCAAATGTATAATCATAAATTTCATCAATATTACCACCCAATTCACCTGATAAGTCAATTATTTTATCACCCAAAGACTCATAACAATCTAAAAGACCATCATTGTCATTATCAATATCAATATTGTCATTTACCCCATCATTATCATAATCATCAGGACATGCACTTACTGGGATATTGTTTGAAAGTAGAGTTCCTTCACAACCGTTTATTAAACCCGAAATTTGGTAGTAACCAGGCTCATTTGGGGTATAACTATTTGAATTAGCTCCGATTATAACTTCATTATTATAGAACCATTGATATTCGTCATATGTGGAAATACTACTTAAACTTAATGTTAGGTTAGGAATACACAAATTATCTTGATTATTTAAAGTTTCCAAAATAATTTCTGGCCTAAATTCAAATCCTGAGTAATAACCACCAAATGTAGCATACTCATATGCGCCAAAAGTTGCAACGTAAACTTGAGCTGTTGATTCTATACTTATATCTCCAATTAGTCCTTCAACTGTATATGTTTCATACAAAGGGTTTGCTGTGACTATTTCAGGGATTGCACCATAAGTATTTATCGGGTTACCGTTTATTTGCACTTCAGCACCCGTTTCTGTAACAATAGTAATAATACCTCCAAAAATCTCATCACCTATTTGACTAACACCNGGAATATTATTCACGCTTTTNGGGGTTTTGCAGTTAATAGGTGGTACGTAAAAAAGACCAACATTAGCAACTCCATTTGTGATTCCGAATGCACCCTGAGAACCAGCTCTAATACCTCCAATTACTTGATATGCAAAAACAGGTTTACTAGTGTTAACATACATATTACTAGACTGATTTGTTGGTGGCTGATCATCATTGTTTAATGAGGGGTTTAATGATACTCCATTCACAGTTTCAGGATATCCATCATCATTTACATTTCCGAATGCGGTNTATATAGTGTTTGAATAACTTATTCCGTANAAGGTTGANGGAATAGAATAATATTCACCTGCGTTAATGATGGTTTGAAGGTTACCATTCACATATATTTCAGTATCATTTTCATGAGCAACAATAAGAGGCCTTTCAACTTCATCAGGTCCCAATCCTCTTACAAATATATACTCATCACCTATAATATTAGAAGGGGCAACTTGATCAATTCCTAAATCTTGTCCACCACCTTCGTTGTAATTGGAATTACTACCGTTAAAAGATCCAGAATTTACGGCAATAGGTTTGTCAGATTCTATTAAAGTACCAATTAAACCAGTAGCATTTGCAGAATTAGTTGTACTAGGATAAGGAGTAATTGCTACAGTGTAAGATTCACCTGAATTAAGAATAATATTTTCAGTAGGAATATTATTTATTATTGTAACTCCATTTCCAAACTCTTTGAAATCAACAGTAGTATTATCCTGGGTAGCAAGCACAGAAACAAAATTTAAATAATTGGATGGGGTTCCACCNGTTAAATTTCCTGAATTTTCAAAACTACCAGCTCTAAACTCAGTTCCAAGGGCAGCAGTTCCCTTACTTACAACACCACCAGCTTGATAATAACTACCTGCAAATAATCTGGCAGAAACATATATTAGGGCTTCAGACTCAACAATAAATCCTTTGTCACTATATACATTTCCATTTAAGCTACCAGTTGTGATAATTAGATTAGTATTTGTGCCAGTACCAATGTAATATTCCCAAGGGTTTGAATTTGATGCAGTTCCTAAAATTTCTGTTCCCCCCATGGGTTTAATAACTACATCTACTGGGGTTTCACTTGGTGTAGAAATATATAGATATTGGTCTAAGGGACTAGCAGCACCGTTCCCAGTTGTAGTTATTGGCGGAATATAATGACTTTTACTATACTGAGCGTTTAAATTACTAAACGAAAGTAAAAGAACAATAAAACAAGTAAGCTTGAAGATATTTTTATACTCCATTAATCATATTTTACAACAAAAAAAGAAATGTAATGCTTTATTTTAAATTAAAATTAAACAAAAATAAAGCCAAATTTTGATGCCAAAGATATGAAAAAAATGCCTCAATATTATATGAGACATTTTTAGAGTTTATTTGATTATTTCAAAACTTCTTTTAATGAACTTAGTNAGATCTTCTCCACTTAATAATCCGTGAGATAATTTGGCTAAATCTAAGCTTTGATTAATTATCCTTTCTTGTTTTTTCTTGGTTTTTGTTTTTACTATTTCTGAAATTAAATCAGAATTGGTATTTATAACAAGGTTGAACATTTCAGGCATATTTCCAGCTCCAAACATTCCACCACCTCCGGTTTGTTGCATCTCCTTCATTCTTCTCATAAACTCAGGATTTGTGATCATAAATGGATTTTCATTTGAATCCATTGATTCTAATTTTATTACAAATTTTTCATCTTTAACTATATTCTTAACAAGTTCTTCAAGATTTTTCTTCTGTTCATCATCTAATTTGGATACTTTATTTCCATCTTTAATAATCAGATTATCAACGTGGTCTGAATCAACTCTTGCAAATTGAATTTTTTCCTTTGAACCTTCCAGTTTTTGAATTAAGTGACTTACAATTGGGGAGTCTAATAACAATACTTCATAACCCTTTTTTTTCGCATTTTCAATATAACTATGTTGAGATTGCTTNTCAGAGGCATATAATATGACAAGCTTATCATCCTTGTCAGTTTGCTTAGCTTTAATTTTATTATATAATTCTTCATAAGTATAAAATTTATCGTCAACAGAGGGGTAAAGAGCAAATTTTTCAGATTTTTCAAAGAACTTATCTTCACTTAACATTCCATACTCAATAACTAATTTGATATCATTCCATTTTTTTTCAAACCCTTCTCTATCATTTTTAAATAGGCTAGATAATTTATCAGCTACTTTTCTTGTGATATAAGCAGAAATCTTTTTTACTGCACCATCAGCCTGAAGATAAGACCTTGACACATTTAAGGGNATGTCTGGAGAGTCTATTACTCCTCTCAATAAGGTTAAAAATTCAGGGACTATTCCTTCAACATTATCTGTTACAAAAACTTGATTTTGATATAATTGAATTTTATCTTTTTGAATATTTACATCATTAGTCAACTTTGGAAAATATAAAATACCNGTTAAATTAAAAGGGTAATCAACATTTAAATGAATATTAAANAAAGGCTCTTCAAATTGCATTGGATATANTTCCCTGTAGAATGATTTATAATCNTCATCCTTTAAATCTTTAGGTTGTTTTGTCCAGGCAGGACTNGGGTTGTTNATAATATTATCTACAGTTTTAGTCTTTGGTTTTTCACCTTCTTTAGCATCTTTTNCCAGAGGTAAGTTTTCTTCTTTAGTTCCAAATTTTATAGNNATTGGCATAAACTTNTTATACTTAANCAATAATTCAGAAATTTTACTTTCNTCTAAAAANTCTTTAGAATCTTTNTCAAGATGAAGAATAATTTCTGTTCCTCTATCTTTTTTAGATCCTTTTTCCATTGTGTAATTTGGAGATCCGTCACATGTCCAATGAGCTGCAGGTTTATTCTTGTATGATTTTGAAATAATTTCAACTTTTTTTGCAACCATAAATGCAGAATAGAAACCTAAACCAAAATGTCCAATAATTCCTGAATCTTTTGCGGTGTCTTTATATTTTTCTAAAAATTCTTCAGCACCTGAGAAAGCTACTTCATTTATATATTTTTCAATTTCATCAGAGGTCATTCCAATTCCTTGATCAATTATATGAAGCTTCTTTCCCTTTTTATCAATTTTAACCTCGATAATTGGCTCTCCAACTTTAATTTTTTCTTTTCCAATGCTTGCTATGTGCTTTAGTTTTAATGTTGCATCAGTAGCATTACTAATTAATTCTCTTAAAAATATTTCGTGATCACTATATAAAAACTTTTTTATTAGTGGAAAGATATTTTCAACTGAAACATTAATATTTCCCTTTTTCATTTTACTATTTGTTTAAATTTTTCTTGAATATTTCAATAAAAGTGCCAAATCATAATTTATGACAATTTGACATAAATCAAATTTTAATCTTCTAATAAGCCTAAACTTTGACTTACTTCTCCAGTTGGAGAATAGTGATATGATCTCCATATGAAATTGGCATCTTCATCTTTTCTATATTTCCAAACTATATTACCTTGAGGAGTAACCTCCCATAACCCGTAATCAGATTCTGTGATTAATGTGTTTCCGTTAGATAGTCTTATTGCTCCGCATAATTTGCCTGAAAATAAGTCCGCATTTAAGTAACTCCATATTATATTAGGTTCGTTGTTATTATTTGAAAGAAGGTTAAAGTTAGCAGGCATTTCTAATTCATAAACAATAGATTGTTCAGTGGAATTTCCGTTAACATAAACTAACACATTTCCATCTCCTTCAACATTATCTTCCAAAAGATTAGGAAAATGATTCTTATCAAAGATCTTATTTCCTAAACTGTTATATGTATTTGGGTTTCCAAATCGATAGATAAGGTCTCCACCTTTATTGTAATTTCCTCCGCTTGCCCCTTGTGATTCAGTTAATGAGGTACTGTGATCAATTACCCATATTTCGTCATAATAGTTTACACTTAGAAATATAACATCATTTTCAGAATCATAGTCTATACCATTTGCATGCATTATATCTCCGTTTATAAAAAAACTTCCACCAGGAGGATTATCAATTGTATAATTAATATTGATTTTTCCTGGATTTAAATTTACATCTCCATAATTACTTAAACTTTCAAATTTATCTTGAATAATATGATCCCAACTTCTCCATTCCCATACAATTTCATTTGACGATGGATTTACTTCAATTATTTTTTCGGTGAAAATATCTGTCTCAAAATCAACTCCATTATTTACTGCAGTTTCATTATTAATCCTTTCCCAAATCATCATTAATACATTTCCATTAGGGAGCATTTCAATATCATGATGTGCTATAAAATTGTTGTCACTTACAGTGTATTCCCAAGTCGTATTATTTGTTTGGTCAATAATTTTTGCTGTACCCCCAAACCCCCCAAAATCAATACTTGGATTAGCAGCTTTAAAAAGACCTAAAATATTTCCATTGTTTAATATTTCAAGATCATTTCCTGATGTTGTGTCAAAGATCCAATCATATATTTTATCTCCTTGTTTATTGATTAAATACGAATTGGTGGAAGAATTTTCTACAACAAAAATATAATCATCACTTATATAATCAGCTTCGTAAACCTCAATATTTTCTGTTAGAGTAACCTGTACTTCTTCATGATTGTCATCATTACATGAAATAAATAACATTAAAAAAAGTATAAATAAAGCTAAATCTATTTTTTTCATTTATCAGATTTTACAGAACAAATATAAAGACCAATTATTGTAATTAAACCATTAATCGGTAATAATTCATATCCAAAAATATAAAGATTTTTAATTGCATAGCTATTTGCACAATTCCAGGTTTTAAATTTACAATCTAATATAACTTGATCGCTTAGATAAGCAAATAAGGTAGGGCTTATGTTGATTAAGTAAGTAAATATTGGTGCAAGAATTACAACTACATATATATAATTACCTATCAATTTTCTTTTGGTATAAAGACCAAATGTAAAAAGCCCTAGAAGTGGCCCGTAAGTATAGGATGCCACTGTTAATAGGCTGTCTATTACATTACTTGAAAGAATATATTTATAAATAATAATTATAATCACCAGTAAAACGCTCATTAGAATGTGAACAATTTTTCTTGTTTTCTTATTTATATTTTCATCTTTTTTAACTGCAAGGAAATCAATACAAAATGATGTAGTTAGGGAAGTTAATGCACTATCAGCACTACTGTAAGCAGCAGCAATTAAACCTAATAAGAAACTGACGCCTAAAACAATTCCCAATTCACTGTTGAGTGCAATTTCAGGAAATAATAAATCGGTTCTTATTTTTCCATCCATTTCAGGAATTAAAATTGCATTTTGATTTTTAAATGCAAATAACAAACTTCCTAAAAACATAAATAACATTGTTACTATTACAAGAACAAAACTGAAACTTAACATGTTTTTTTGGGCATCTTTAATTGTTTTGCAAGTAAGATTTTTTTGCATCATATCTTGATCTAAACCTGTCATGCAAATAGTAACAAAAATTCCTCCTATAAAAGATTTTAAAAAGTGATTTCTTTGGTTAATATCTTCAAGAAAAAAAACCTTATTATATTTTTTAAATTCATCTGAAAATAAGTATTCGGTTAAGCTCAAATCAATGCTTTTTAGAATTGAAATTATTGAAATCAAAACTGCTATTATCATAAATAGTGTTTGCAGGGTATCTGTCCATACAATAGTTTTAATTCCTCCCTTATATGTATATACCCATATTAAAGCAATTGATAATCCCACTGTTAACGGAAATGGAATATTCCAATTATCAAAAACAAACTTTTGAAGTATTATTGCCACTAAAAATAGCCTAAATGATGCTCCTAATACCCTGGAAATAAAGAAATAAAATGCTCCAGTTAGATGAGCTGGTTTCCCAAAACGAATATCTAAAAACTCATAAATAGAAGTTACATTTAATCGATAGTATACTGGTAATAAAACATAACAAACCACTAAATATCCAACAAAATAACCCAAAACAACTTGGAGATAACTGAATTGGGAACTCTCAATCCAGCCAGGCACTGAAATGAATGTCACTCCAGAAAGCGATGCGCCAACCATTCCAAAAGCAACAATGTACCATTTTGAACTTTTACCTGCCTTAAAAAAAACTGCATTACTATCGTCTTTTCCGGTGAAATATGATATCACATAAAGGAGTAAAAAATAGGAAACAATGATTGAAATTATCGTTGCAGAATTCATCTCTATATTTAATGATCCTAAGTTAGGTATAATTTTAATAGTTTTTTAAAAAAAGAATTTGTTCAATTGAACTGTAGTACAGTAAATTTGTAAGTTTGCTTAATGGAATTTTCTTCTAAACTTATTGAGAATGCAGTAAATGAAATATCAAATTTACCAGGAATTGGTAAAAAAACTGCTCTAAGATTAGTGCTACACTTGTTAAAACAATCTGAAACTCAATCGATAAATTTATCAAAAGCTATTTCTGAAATGAGATTAAAAGTTAACTTTTGTAAAAATTGTCATAATATTTCAGATAATGACATTTGCGAAATATGTTCAAATCCAAGAAGAGATAGTTCTTTAATTTGTGTAGTTGAAGATATTAGAGATGTTATGGCTATTGAGAAAACAGGATCGTTTAACGGAGTATATCACGTTCTGAACGGGAAAATCTCACCATTAGATGGAGTAGGCCCTGATGATTTAAATATTGACTCACTTGTAAAAAAAGTCATAAATAATCAAATAAGAGAAGTTATTTTTGCGTTAAGCACTACAATGGAAGGAGATACAACAAATTTTTATATTTTCAGAAAAATATCTCAATATAACATTTTGACATCCACCATTGCAAGAGGAATTTCTGTTGGTGATGATTTAGAATACACTGATGAAGTTACATTAGGAAGGAGTATTACAGACAGAATTCCCTTTGAAAACTCTTTAAAAAATTAAAATTGAAATTATCAGTAATTATAATAAGTTACAACTGTAAAGTATATCTTGATTTATGTTTGCATAGTGTATCTATAGCTTTAAAAAATATCAGTGGGGAAATAATTGTTTACGATAATAATTCTAGCGATGGCACAATGGATTATATAAAATCTAAGAATCATGAAATCTTGTTTATTGATGGCAATGAAAATTTAGGTTTTTCTAAGGCTAATAACATTGCTGCTAAATCAGCAAACGGTGAGTTTTTATTCTTTTTGAATCCTGACACTCTGGTTCCTGAAAATTTGTTTGAAAATTTTTTAAACAATAATCATGATTGTAAAAATATGGGTATTTTAGGTTTTAGAATGATTGATGCAAATGGGCAATTTTTAAAAGAAAGTAAAAGAAATTCTCCTACAAAAAGTATTGTTTTAAAAAAAATATTTGGAATCAAAAATAATTATTATTCAGAAATAGATGAATTTGGTTTAGGATATGTTGATATTTTGTGTGGTGCAAATATGTTAATTAAGAGTAAAGTTTTTAACGAAATCAATTGTTTTAACGAAGATTATTTCATGTATGGTGAAGATATCGAGTTATCACATAAATCTTTGTCTTACGGATATAATAACTATTACGATGGTAGAACTACTCTAATCCATTTTAAAGGCGAAAGTACAAAAAATGATATTCGATATTTGCGTAATTTCTATGGTTCGATGCATATATATTATAAAAATATTTTTTCACCATCTACATTAAATTTATTCTTCGTGAAAGTTTTTTTAAAATTTATAATAGTTTTGAAGAGTTTATTTTATTTACCAAAATTTAAAAATAATAATTTTAAAAAAACTTATTTAATAAGTGATTCGCTTAAAAATTGTCTTTTTGATAAATACCAGAATATTATTTTGTCCAAAGAAATTCATCTTTCTGAAAATGATTGCAGAATAATATTGGACCTAAATTATTTAAATTTTAAACAGGTTATAGAAATATTAAATTCAAAAAAATCATCAGATAATATTAATTTTTGTTTTTTATCCTGCGATTATAAGTACTCAGTCGAGTCTTCAGGAATGAATCAAAAAGGTAAAGTAGTTTTTTTATGATTTTACAATTTTATAAATTATGAATTGGACTATTTTCACTAATTTTGAAGTTATTATCAATATTTATTTTTGATGTCTAGATTTGAATTAAAATTACCAAAAATGGGTGAAAGTGTAGCTGAGGCTACTATTACTAACTGGTTAAAAGAAGTCGGTGATGAAATTCAATTTGATGAGGCTGTTGTTGAAATTGCTACAGACAAAGTTGATTCAGAAGTTCCATCCGAAAAGAAAGGTATTTTAATAGAGAGGTGTTTTGATGTTGATGACGTTGTTGAGGTAGGGCAAATTATAGCTATTATTGAGACTGATGAAACAGAAGATTCAATCGTAGAGGACAATAGTACTAATAATCAAAATGAAAATTTAGATGAAACTCAAAATTCTTCATTAGAAATAGTAACTGAAATTGAGGATTCAGTAACTGAAATTATTTCTGAAAAAGAAACTAAAATAAATTTAGAAACAGGTTTTTTATCTCCGCTTGTCAAAAACATAGTCAAAAAAGAAAATATATCTACAGACGAACTTTCAAATATTAAAGGATCTGGAAAAAATAATAGAATTACAAAATCTGATATATTAACTTTTCTTTCTAACAGAAATGTTGTAGTTCAAAAATCGTTAGATTCTAAAATTAACATCCCCTCATATGAAAAGTTAGAGATTTCTGACTTTAGTGATGAAGTTATTGAAATGACAAAAATGGGTAAACTCATTTCCAATCATATGACTGAATCAGTAAAGACATCGGCACATGTTCAATCTTTCATTGAGGTAGATGTAACAAATATTGATAATTGGAGAAGTAGGGTTAAATCTGGCTTTGAAAGTAGGGAGGGGCAAAAGTTTACTTTTACCCCAATTTTTATTGAGGCTGTCGCAGTAGCACTTAGACAGTATCCAATGATGAATATTTCGGTTAATAACGATAAAATCATAATAAAGAAGAAAATTAATATTGGAATGGCTACCGCCTTATCTGATGGTAATTTAATTGTTCCTGTAATAAAAAATGCAGATCAGTTAAATTTGGTGGGTATGGCCAAAACAGTCAATGATTTGGCATCAAGGGCACGAAATAATGGTCTAAAACCTGATGATATAGCCGGCGGAACATATACGATAACTAATGTTGGTGTTTTTGGAAGTATTATGGGAACCCCAATAATTAATCAGCCACAAGTTGGTATTTTAGCTTTTGGAGCAATTCGAAAAATGCCAAGTGTTATTGAAACTGAAGAAGGAGATTATATCGGTATAAGAAAAAAAATGATAATATCTCATTCTTATGATCACCGAGTCGTAAATGGTGCACTGGGAAGCAAGTTCATAAAGGCTGTAAAGGAATATATTGAGAATTGGAATTCTAACAGAGAAATTTAATAATAATGAAAATAATCTGTGTTGGTAGGAATTATACTGATCACATAAAGGAGCTTGATAATTCTAAGCCGAAAAACCCTGTTTTATTTCTTAAACCTGATTCAGCGATTATTTTAAAAAATAAACCTTTTTTCATTCCAGACTTTTCACAAGATATTCATTATGAGCTTGAGATTATTGTAAAAATTTCAAGAATTGGTAAAAATATTCAGAAAAAATTTAGTAACAAATATTATGATTTTATTGGCCTCGGAATTGATTTTACAGCTAGAGATTTACAGACTGATTTAAAAAGGAAGGGTCTCCCATGGGAAAAATCAAAAGCCTTTGACGGATCATGTTTTATCAGTGAATGGACCGATAAATATAAATTTGATAACATTAATAATATTAACTTTAATCTTAATAAAAACGGGAAAACGGTACAAAATTCAAATTCAAAACTTATGCTTTGGAAAATTGTTGAATTAATTTCATACATTTCTACATATTTTACCCTAAAAATTGGTGATGTAATTTTTACAGGAACCCCAGCTGGAGTTGGTAAGGTATCAATTGGAGATAAACTTGAAGGTTTCATTGAAGGTGATAAAATCTTTTATTTAAAAATTAAATAATTTGAATATTAAACAGCTTTTAATAAAAAAAATAAAAGAATCCAAAATTTCAATTTCTGTTGCAGAAAGCTGTACAGGAGGACAATTATCTGCTGCTTTCGTTTCTCAAGCAGGAGCTTCAGACTTTTTTTTGGGAGGTGTAGTTACTTATTCAACAAATTCAAAAATTGACATTTTGAAAATTGATCCAAAAAAAATTAACTTGTATGGGGTGGTTAGTCAAGAGATTGCAAATGAAATGTCTTTAAAAGTTAAAGAGTTATTTGATTCAGATATTTCTATTTCAACAACGGGATATGCCGGACCTGTTTCAGTAAACCCAAATGATATCACTGGTAGAATTTTTATCTCCATAAGTTTTAAAGATAAATTTATTGAAAAGGAGTGTAATTTTAACGGTGAAAGAAATGAGAATATTATTTCAACTGTAGATCAAGTAATATCAATGCTAAATAATATTTTATAAAAATTATAAAATTTATCTTGCGAATAATAAAAAAATTGTAAATTCGCGGCTGAAATTATATATTTTACTGAGAAAACTTTACTATGGCACGAGTTTGTGAACTTACTGGAAAAAAGAGAATGGTTGGGAATAATGTTTCCCACTCGTTGAACAGGACTAAGCGTAAGTTTAATACAAATCTTATTAAAAAGCGTTTTTACATCCCTGAAGATGATAAGTGGATTACACTTAAAATAACTACATCAGCTCTAAAAACTATTAATAAAATTGGTATTAAAGCTGCTTTAAAAGATGCTAAGATTAAGGGTTTTTTAAAATAATTTTAAATGGCAAAGAAAGGAAATAGAGTTCAGGTAATTTTAGAGTGTACAGAACACAAAAATAGCGGTAAACCCGGTACATCCAGGTATATCACTACTAAGAATAAAAAAAATACACCAGATAGAATTGAATTGAAAAAATTTAATCCTATCCTTAAGAAAATGACTGTTCACAAAGAAATAAAGTAAATTTTTAATCATGGCAAAAAAAGCTGTTGCATCATTACAATCAAAATCAAAAAGACTTACTAAAGCTATTAAAATGGTTAAATCCCCTAAGTCTGGTGCTTATTCCTTTGTTGAATCTATTCTTCCCCAGGAAAAGGTTAATGAGTTTCTGAGTAAATAATATCTACTTTAAATTTCCCTATTTTATTTTTTTATCTATTAATATTGAATTATCATATCTTTATAGTATAATTTATTAATTTATAATATGAGCTTCTTTAAAAAACTATTTTCTATTTTCAAAAAAAAGAAAGATGAAGACCTGGATAAAGATGAGCAAGTTGAAGATCAGACAGAAGAATTAATAAAAGAACCAGAGTCAGAACCAGAACCAGAGTCAGAGTCAGAGCCAGAGCCAGAACCAGAACCAGAACCAGAACCAGAGCCAGAGCTAGAGTCAGAGCCAGAACCAGAGCCAGAACCAGAACCAGAGCCAGAGCCAGAGCCAGAACCAGAACCAGAGCCAGAGCCAGAACCAGAGTCAGAACCAGAGCCAGAACCAGAGTCAGAGCCAGAACCAGAACCAGAACCAGAGCCAGAGCTAGAGTCAGAGCCAGAACCAGAGCCAGAACCAGAACCAGAGCCAGAGCCA
>NZUH01000027.1 GCA_002697255.1 Flavobacteriaceae bacterium
ATGTTAATTTGTTAAAATTAAATATTTATTTAAAAAATCCTCATCATAAATATACAAGGTTTCATTGATTACGAAAAAATCTTTTATAAATAATTTTTCAAGATTAATTTTTATAAATAATTTCTCTTCATTTTTAAAATGATACAACTCCTTATTATTTGATAGTATAACATTATTTTTATAAAACCCTAGTCTATTGAATTCGCTTTTATTTTCAATTTTAAAAATTATCAAACCGTTATAATTAATTTTATAAAAAAATTTTTCTGTCAAAACCCATAAATAATTGTAATTACTTTCCATGTCAATCAAATTTCCATCAATCTGAGTCTCTATATTATCAATAAACATTTTTTTAAAAAAATTAAATTTTTTTATTCTCATAACTGATTCGTCAAACACCCAAACATTATTTTCATTTGCAGATGATATGTCAGAAATTTCAAATAATGATGAGATTTCATTAAAGTTTACTCTAGTTATTTCATTTAAAAAATTATCAAGAATTACAAGTGTATTAAAATTTGAGTACCACAATTTGAGCATAAAGTTGTTATAAAAATCAACTTTACTTAGCAGACCTATTGATGAATCAGAAAAAATATGATTCTCTCCTTTCCTTAAATTATTGCCTTCCAAAAAATATAATTCTCCTAAATTATCAACTGAAACTAATCGAAAACTATCATCATTTTTGATTTGATCTATATTTTTTAAATAAAATTTTTCTTGAGAAAAAATAAAGTTTGTAAAAATAAAAACGAATAATAATTGGCGTCTCATATTGCAATATGCTAATATTGTGATTAATTTAACTAGAATTTAACAACAGTATACAATATCTATAGATAATTTTAAAAAAAAAAATATGAAAAAATTCTTTTTTACAACAACATTTATATTTATAAGCTTTTCATTATTTAGTCAAGATTTTCAAGGACAAGCTTTTTATAAAACAAAAACTAATATGGATTTTGGATCATGGGGGGATAAAATGACAACGGAACAAAAAAATATGATGAAGGAAAGAATGAAGCCATTTCTAGAGCCTGTTTTTATATTGACTTTCGATAAAATAAAATCTATATACAAAGAAGAGGAAAGTTTAGGTGCTCCAGGTGGTAGTGGTGGACGTGGATGGACTAATATTATGATGTCTAATGGCGGACCAATTTATAAAAACATTAAATCTGATAAACACTTACAGAGTACGGAGTTTATGGGTAAAAAATTTCTTATTTCCCAAAAGGCTAATGAAATTAATTGGTTAATGCAAAACGATCAAAAAATGATCGGTAATTATTTATGCTTTAAAGCAACAGCAATGATTGCAAAGCCAAAAACAATTACAAGTGCATGGAGTAATAATGAAAAGAAAAATATTGTAAATGACTCAATTCAAAATTCTGAAATTAATCAAAACTATAAAGAATTCACAACTGTCACGGCATGGTATACTCCGCAGATTCCCGTAACTCATGGCCCCGCTGAATATGGAGGATTACCTGGGCTGATATTAGAAATATCAACAGAAAACTCTGTAATTCTTTGTACTAAGGTAGTTATGAATCCAGAAAAAAAGATTGAGATTTTAGAACCTTCTAAAGGTGAACTAGTTTCAAAAATTGAATTTGAAAATATTGTAGAAGTTAAAGTAAATGAAATGAGAGACATGTGGAGTGGTCAGCGTGGAAAATCTAGAAGGAAAAATTAAAAATGAAAAATTTAAAATTATCTAACAGATTTCTTTTAAGTGATTTAAAGTATTTTATGGCATACTCAATTCCTTTATCTGCTATTATGGGAATTTATATGCAGGGTTTTTGGTTGTTAATTACCCCAGTATATATATATATATTAATTCCTGTTGTTGAACAGCTTTTAACCCTTTTTAAATTAAATAAAATTGATACACAAAGAGATAAAAAATCTACTCATTGGCTTTTTGACGTTATGTTATATTTGAATATACCTCTGGTTTTTTTAATATTAATTTATGCTTTAATTAATATTAAAAATCATGATTTTTTTTCTGTTGAATTTATAGCAGGAATCTTAACAGTAGGTTTGGTAATTGTTTCTAACGGAATCAACGTTGCTCATGAACTTTGTCACAGGACAAAAACATTTGAAAAATATTTTGGAAAATTTTTATTGATTCCATCTTTATATATGCACTTTTATTTAGAACATAATTTTGGCCATCATTTGAATGTAGCTACTCCAGATGATCCTGTTACTGCAAAATTTAATCAGCCTATTTATTCGTTTTGGATAAGTGCTATGAAAGGTGAATTTTTCTCAGCAATTGAAATTCAGAAAAAAAGATTAAAAGAAAATAATATTTCTTTTTTTTCTTTATACAATGATATGTTTTGGTATGCAATTATTCAATTTGTATATCTACTTGTAGTCCTAATCTTATTTTCCTTTAAAGGATTTATCTTTGCTATTTCTGCTGCCATATTTTCAATTTTGATGTTTGAATGTGTAAATTATATTGAGCATTATGGGCTTTTAAGAAAAAAACTATCTTCCGGTAGATATGAAAGGGTAACCGATAATCATTCATGGAATTCAAACCATATTTTAGGAAGAATAGTTTTATATGAATTAACTAGACACAGTGATCATCATAGAGTTTCGGTTACTAAATTTCAAAATTTAAAATCAATAGACAAATCACCTCAATTACCTTTTGGTTATCCAACAAGTATTTTATTGACATTTATCCCTGTATTATGGTTTAAGTTGATGAATCCTAGGGTTCCAAAAGACATGTATGAATTATCAATTAATAATTAGCAAAATGAAAAAACAACTTTTAGTACTATTTCTGTTAACAAATACAATAATTTATTCTCAAATAAAAATGAGTGGTAAAGTGACTGACAGTATTGGGGCTCCTCTTGAATTAGCAAATATAATTATAATTGACTCTGAATCTGATAATTTAGAAACTTTTGCTATGTCTGATACTGATGGTAACTACAAATTATCCTTAAAAAAGAATAGCTCCTATAATCTTCAGGTAAGTTATATTGGAATGGCTACTTACTCACAGACGTTTAAGACTAGTGAACAAGATATTATTAAGGACTTTTCATTAATACAAGATAATCAACTTGATGCAGTTGAATTGACATATGAAATGCCTGTGGTAATCAGTGGAGATACACTAGTTTATGATGCTGATTCATTCAAAACAGGAACCGAAAGAAAGCTAGAAGATGTTTTAAAAAACCTCCCTGGTGTAGAGATAAATGATGACGGAGAAATTGAGGTTGAAGGAAAAACAGTTTCTAAGGTAATGGTTGAAGGAAAAGATTTTTTTGATGGGGATTCTAAAATTGCCACCAAAAATATCCCTTCCAGTGCGGTTGATAAAGTTCAGATTTTGAAAAACTATTCCGAAGTTGGACAATTAAGTTCTGTTCAAAATAATCAAGATAATATCGCCATTAATATTAAACTTAAAAAGGGAAAAGATAAGTTTTGGTTTGGAAATATACTAGCTGGCTTGGGTGAATCTCCAAACTATACACAAAATCAGGATCTAGATTTACATATTTTTCAACCAAAATTATTTTTTTATAGTCCAACATACAGTATCAATGTGATAGGAGATTTAAATAATATTGGAGAGCAAGCATTTACAAGAAGAGATTATTGGAATTTTTCAGGTGGATTTAATAGTCCTAGCGGAAAAAGTGGAACAAATATTTCTTTGGGCAACAACAATCTTAGTTTTTTACAACTCCAAAATAATAAAGCCAAAGATATAAATACCGAATTTATCGCTGTTAATTCAAGTTTTTCACCATCAAAGAAATTAGACTATTCAGCTTTTTTAATTTTAACAAATAGCGATACAGAGATTCAGCAAAATAACTCTACACAATATGTTGGATTAACTGATAATATCCCTGATGAGAATACCCAAACTAATACTTCGCAAACAAGTGAATTAGGAATTGGTAAATTCTCTTTAAAATTTAATCCTAATGTTAACAATCAAGTTGATTATGAGGTTTTAGGAAGGGTTACAAACGAGTCTCAGGATCAAAATTATTTTTCGTCTGTTATTGGTTCAATTGAACAATTAGATGAGGCAGAAACTTTTAGCATCAATCAAAATTTAAATTATTATTATACATTAAATGAGAAAAATATTTTCGCACTAGAGGCTCAACATTTGATAAAAGATGAAGATCCATTTTATAATGCTTTGCTAGAAAATAGCAGTAATTATCAGACTACGGCGATAGGTCTTGGTTTAGACAACTCTCTTCCTTTTTATAATATTGCACAAGATAAAAGAGTAAAGTCAAATCAGTTAGATGCAAAACTTGATTATTGGAATATTTTAAATAAGAAGAGTGATTTAAACTTAACACTTGGAACAATTTATAGTAAGCAAGATTTTGATTCGGAAATATTTCAATACCTTTCTGAATATGATGAAAATATTTACAATTCTACATCTTTAGTAAATGAAGGTTTAGACTCTAATGACGTCAGCTATTTATTTAACGATATATATTTAGGATTACATTACAGGTTAAAAACAGGTAAATTCACCATTAGTCCTGGATTTACGGCTCATTCATATAATTCTGAAAACAATCAGCGTGGATCCTTTGATTCCAGTTTTTCTTATAAAAAATCTTTTTTTAAAATTCTTCCAGATTTTAATATGATTATTCAATTAAAGGATAGTGAGTCTTTAAGATTAAACTATGCAATGAGAACTCAATTTACTGATATAACCAAAATTGCAAGAGGTCTAGTTTTGAATAATTATAATTCACTTTTTATTGGAACTCAAGATTTACAAAATGCTATTTCTCACAATATTAGTTTAAATTATTACAGTTTTAATTTATTTAATTATACAAATGTTTACGCGGGAATAAATTATAATAAGTCAATAGATCAAATAAGAAACTTAACAAGTTTTGAAAGTGTTATTGCTACCAGCAATCCTTTCAACTCTTCTTTTGCTGATGAAAATTTATCAGTATATGGCAGATATCAAAGATCATATGGCAAAATTAGAGGGACTTTAGGAGCCAGTTTAAATTTATCAAAATTTAATCAATTTATCCGTGATACTTCAGCACCAAGTCTTAACGAAACATTTTCACAAAGTTATAATAGCTCAATAAGAACACTTTTTAAAAACGCTCCTAATATCGAAGCAGGAATGAAGTATTCTGTAAGTGAAACTAATATCGGAACTTTAGAGACAAAATATTTTACTGAAAGTCCTTTTGTTGAGATAGATGCTTTAATACTAAAATCATTCACTTTTAGAACAAATTATTCAACAACTAAATTTAAGGATCAAAATGCTGTTTTAAATAATTATAAATTTTTTGATGCATCATTATCTTATAGAGCAGATCAGGACAGTAAATGGGAATTTGAAATCAAAGCTTCAAATCTTTTGGATACAAAATCTCAAAGTCAATCAAGTGTATCAAATATTTCTGTTAGNACCTCTGAATATTTTATTCAGCCCCGATTTATAACATTGAGATTGATATANTCATTGTAAATTTTTTTAAGAATACTTTTTTTAATTAAAGAAAAAGTTTTTCTTTATNAAGTAAATNATTTCCAGATAGATTTCTTAAGGAGATAATTTACTTTTTTTTATTGCTAAAAATGAAAAAATTAAATAAATATAGTCGCGTAATTACTCAAGACGATTCACAACCTGCTGCTCAAGCTATGCTTTATGCTATAGGTTTTTCAGACGAAGATTTTGAAAAGCCACTCATAGGAATTGCAAGTACCGGTTACGAAGGAAACCCGTGTAATATGCATCTAAATAAGTTAGCTTTAGATGTAAAGACTGGGGTTGAGTCAATTAATTATGTCGGTTTAATATTTAACACGATAGGGGTTAGCGATGGAATTTCAATGGGAACTCCTGGAATGAGATATTCTTTACCCTCTAGAGACATAATTGCTGATTCTGTGGAAACTGTAGTTCAGGCAATGAGCTATGACGGATTAATTACAGTTGTAGGATGCGACAAAAATATGCCTGGTGCATTAATGGGTATGATTCGTTTAAATAGACCTTCTATTTTATTATACGGCGGAACTATAGATTCAGGATGTCATAAAAATAAGAAACTTGATATTGTTTCAGCATTTGAAGCTTGGGGTGGCAATGTTTCTGGAAAAATTGATAATAATGAATACAGAAGTATTATAAAAAAATCGTGTCCNGGATCAGGTGCTTGCGGAGGAATGTATACCGCNAATACGATGGCTTCGGCGATAGAAGCTTTAGGTATGTCAATACCTTATTCTTCGTCNGTGCCAGCAAATAATGATCAGAGAAAAAATATTTCAAAAGAGGCTGGTAAAGCAGTTAAGTTGTTGATTGAAAATGATATTAAGCCTCTTGATATTATAAATAAAAAATCAATTGAAAATGCTATTACAACTGTAGTTGCATTGGGGGGCTCAACAAATGCTGTTTTACATTTCTTAGCAATTGCAAGAGCTNCTAAAATAGATTTTTNTTTAGATGATTTCCAAAGAATAAGTGATAAAACACCATTTATTGCTGATTTAAAACCTAGTGGTAAATATTTGATGGAAGATTTACATGCNATAGGTGGCGTTCCAAAAGTTTTAAAATATTTATTAGATAACGATTATTTGCATGGCGAGTGTTTAACGGTAACCGGAAAATCTGTAAGGGAAAATCTTCAAAATATAGAACCTTTAACATTTAATCAGGACGTTATAAGATCTTTCGAAAGTCCAATTAAACAAACGGGTCATATTCAAATATTATATGGAAACCTTGCCAGTGAAGGTAGTGTTGCAAAGATTACAGGAAAAGAAGGGCTTGAATTTACTGGTAAAGCGAAAGTTTTTGACTCTGAGGAAGATGCTAATAATGGTATTAAAAATGGCATAGTTGAAGCGGGGGATGTTGTTGTTATTAGATATGTTGGGCCAAAAGGAGGCCCNGGTATGCCTGAAATGTTAAAACCTACAGCAGCCATCATAGGGGCAGGACTGGGTAACGAAGTTGCTTTGATCACAGACGGAAGATTTTCAGGTGGAACTCACGGATTTGTCGTTGGCCATATTACCCCAGAGGCTCAGGTTGGAGGAACAATTGCAATGATTAAAAACGGAGATGAGATTTCAATTGATGCAAGTNAAAATAAGATTAATGTTAATCTCACTAAGCAGGAAATAATTGACAGAAAAAACAATTGGTCTCAACCAAAGATAAAGGCAAGTAACGGTTCTCTTTTTAAGTACGCGAACATAGTTTCTTCTGCTTCAAAAGGATGTGTAACAGATGAATTTAATTAAAATATATTATGTCTAAAATTTCAGGAAGTGAAGCTTTAATAAGATGTCTTTTAGAAGAAGGTGTTGATATAATCTATGGTTATCCAGGTGGAGCAATAATGCCTGTNTACGANGAATTATATAAGTNTCANGANAANATNCANCANGTTCTNACCAGACATGAACAAGGNGCAACTCATTCAGCNCANGGATTCGCTAGAATTTCAGGAAGNGTTGGTGTGGCTATTGCNACNTCNGGNCCTGGAGCNACAAANCTTNTAACNGGAATAGCTGATGCNCAAATTGATTCAACTCCNATGGTTTGTATNACAGGCCANGTNAGTTCACATTTACTTGGNAGTGATGCTTTTCAAGAAACGGATATTATTGGTATCTCNACTCCNATAACNAAATGGAATTATCAAATAACCAAAGCTTCAGAAATCCCTGAAATCCTNGCAAAAGCNTTTTATATAGCCAAAAGCGGAAGACCAGGNCCTGTNTTAATTGATATTACTAAAGANGCTCAATTTGAAGAATTTAATTTTTCCTATAAAAAGATTAACGGAATAAGAAGTTATAANCCAATCCCNNTNNTTGAAATGGATAAAATTCANNAGGCAGCTGANCTNATTAATANTGCNAAAAANCCTNTTATAGTNTGGGGNCAAGGAGTNATTTTAGGAAATGCAGAAAATGAGTTNAAAGAANTNATNGAAAAGTCNGGNATNCCAGCTGCATGGACAATATTAGGTGCATCNGCNATTCCNACANCNCANCCNTTAAATGTNGGNATGCTNGGNATGCANGGNAATTATGCACCCAATNTTTTAACNAATGAATGTGATGTNCTTATCGCTATNGGNATGAGNTTNGANGANAGAGTAACTGGNGANNTNANTAGNTATGCNAANCAGGCTANAATNATTCATTTTGANATTGATCCTGCNGAGATTAATAAGAATATTGAAGTTGATATTGCTGTACTTGGTGATGCGAAACACACTCTTTCTAAAATAAAACCATTCATCACTAAAAAATCTCACAAAAATTGGCTTGATAAATTTAAAAAGCTTTACGAAATTGAATATGATAAAGTGATTTATGACGAATTAAATCCATCTAAAAAAGGCTTGACTATGGGTGAAGTGATCAAAGAAATTAACCTTCAAACAAATGGTGATGCAGCAATAGTCTCTGATGTAGGTCAGCATCAGATGGTTACATGCAGATATGCAAATTTTAATAAATCAAAAAGTAATATTACTTCTGGTGGATTAGGAACAATGGGGTTTGCTTTACCCGCAGCAATTGGCGCTAAAATGGCTTCTCCAGACAGAGAAGTTATTGCTGTTATCGGAGATGGTGGTTACCAAATGACTATTCAAGAACTTGGTACTGTTTTTCAGACAAAAGCTGCTGTAAAAATTGTTGTATTAAATAATGATTTTTTAGGAATGGTAAGACAATGGCAACAAATGTTTTTTGATAAAAGATACGCATCAACGGAAATGGTAAATCCAGATTTTGTAAAAATAGCTGAAGGATATTATCTCAAGGCAAAAAGAGTTTCGGAACGTAAATATTTAGCACAGGCAGTTGAAGAAATGATTAAATCTGAGGAGCCTTATTTTTTAGAAGTTGTAGTTGAAAAAGAAGGCAATGTATTTCCAATGATACCTACGGGGTGTTCAGTTTCAGAAATCAGATTAAGTTAAAAATATAATGAAAAAAGAAAATAAATACACAGTTTCAATATACACTGAAAATAGCGTTGGATTATTGAACAGAATTTCTGCAATTTTTCAAAGAAGACATATTAACATCGAAAGTTTTAATTCGTCTATGACAGAAATTGAAAGTGTTCAGAGGTGGACAATTTTGGTTATTACCGATGAAACTCAGATTAAGAAAATTGTTGGTCAGATTAATAGACAGGTTGAAGTAATAAAATCATATTATCACACTGATGAGGAAACGATTTATCAAGAATCTTGTCTTTTTAAAATAAAATCATCTTTACTTTTTGATGACAGACAAATTCAAAATATCATCAAGGAAAGTAATGCAGTAATCGTTACTGTAAACCCTGAGTTTTTTGTAATAGAAAAGTCTGGAAGGACTTATGAGTTAGACGAGCTTTATAATCAACTAAGTGAATATGGAATTTTGCAATTCGTAAGATCTGCTCGAATAGCAGTTACTAAGTCTCCGCTGATGATTTCTGAAATATTAACCAATTTTAAAAAAAATAAAAATGAATAATTATTTTAATTCATTGACTGAATCAGAGAAAACCGATCAGTTATCTATGTGCCGATTTATGAATTTAGATGAGTTTAGTGATAAAAACTCTATTCTCTTGAATAAAAAAATTGTAATAATTGGTTGTGGAGCTCAAGGTTTAAATCAAGGATTAAATATGAGGGATTCAGACTTAGATATTTCATATGCATTACGAGAGTCATCTATTGCATCCAAAAGGCAGTCTTATATTAATGCTAGCTCTAACGGATTTAATGTTGGTACATTTGAAGATTTAATTCCTTCTGCAGACGTAGTCATTAATCTAACACCAGATAAGAACCACACTCATGTAGTAAAAGCAGTTATGCCGTTGATGAAACAAAATTCAGTTTTGTCATATTCTCATGGGTTTAATATTGTTGAGGAGGGAGTAAAGATAAGAGAAGATATAACCGTTATTATGGTGGCTCCAAAATGTCCTGGAACAGAGGTCAGAGAAGAATTTAAAAGAGGATTTGGAGTCCCGACATTAATTGCAGTCCACAGTGCAAATGATACTCACGGGATCGGATTAGAATTAGCAAAGGCTTACGCTTTTTCTTTGGGTTCACACAGAGCAGGTGTTTTAGAATCTTCTTTTGTAGCTGAGGTTAAAAGTGATTTAATGGGTGAACAAACTATTTTATGTGGTGTTCTTCAAACGGCTTCAATTTTATTATTTGATAAGATGGTTTTAGCCGGTATTGATAAAAATTATACCTCAAAGATTCTTCAAAATGGTTGGGAAGTGATAACCGAATCCCTAAAACATGGAGGAATAACAAAAATGATGGATCAATTATCTGATCCATCAAAAATTAAAGCTTGTGAACTTTCTGATAAACTAAAATCAATTATGATGCCTTTGTTTGAAAAACATATGGACGATATAATTTCTGGTGAGTTCTCTACTGGAATGATGAAGGATTGGAATAATGATGATATCAAGCTATTAAATTGGAGAGAAGAAACCGGAAACACCAATTTTGAAAAAACATCTTCATCTTCTCATGAAATTTCTACATCAGAATATTTTGAAAATGGAATTGTTATGATAGCTTTCATAAAGTCAGGTGTTGAATTAGCATTTGAAACTATGGTTTCAGCAGGGATAAAAGACGAATCTGCCTATTACGAATCTTTGCATGAACTTCCTCTTATTGCTAATCTAGTTGCCAGAAAAAAACTTTACGAGATGAATAGTATAATTTCTGATACTGCAGAGTATGGATGTTATTTATTTGCCAACAAAGCAAAACCATTATTATATGATTTTATCGAATATTTGGATTGTTCATTATTAGCAAAGGGAAGTAATAATTCTCATCAAATTGACCATGACTTGCTTAAAAAAATTAACTTTGAGATAAATAATCATCCAGTGGAAAAGATTGGCTTAGAATTAAGAAAATCTATGACTGCGATGAAAAATTTATTTTAGTGAATAAACTTATTGGGTTAGAAAAAATACAAAATGCAAGCCAAAATCTTTCGGGTGTTGTAATTAATTCAGCTTTTGAAAAAGCAGAGAGTTATTCAGCAATATATCATTCTAATATTTTTTTTAAAAGAGAAGATTTACAGAAAGTAAGGTCATTTAAAATAAGAGGTGCTTACAATAAAATAATAAGTTTACGAGCAGATGAGGTTAAGAATGGAATTGTCTGTGCTAGTGCAGGTAACCACGCCCAAGGATTTGCAGTAAGTTGTGAGATGTTAGGATATAAAGGAAAGGTTTTTATGCCAGTCACGACTCCAAATCAAAAGATTAATCAGGTAAAAAAGTTTGGAAAGAAAAATATAGAGGTTGTATTAATTGGGGAGAATTTTTCACAAGCTTATCATGAAGCAAAAAAAGATTGTAAAATTAATAACAAGACCTTTATTCATCCTTTTGATGATTTAAAGGTAATCGAAGGCCAAGCAACTGTTTTCTTGGAAATATTAAATCATCATGATAAAATGATTGATTATCTTTTTGTGCCAATCGGTGGAGGCGGATTGATTTCTGGGGCAATTAATGTGTTTAAACAGCTTAGCCCTCAAACCAAAATAATTGGAATTGAACCTTTGGGTGCCCCCTCAATGTTAAAATCAATTCAACAAAATCAATTGGTAACTTTAGAAAAAATTAATGCTTTTGTTGACGGTGCTGCAGTGAAAAAAGTTGGCACTTATAGTTTTAATTTTTGCAAAAACTATTTAGATGAAGTTATATTAGTTGATGAAGGTGAAATTTGTAAATCTATTTTAGACTTAAAAAAAATCGAGGGAATTACCGCTGAACCAGCAGGAGCAATGTCGACAGCTGCTTTGAGGCAATTCAAAAATGAGATTTTCAATAAGAATGTCGTTTGTTTAATTTGTGGTGGAAATAATGACGAGTTAAGAATGCCTGAAATCAGAATGCGAGCCAAAGAGTGGATGACTAATAATCCAGATCTTTAAATTCATTAATCTGATTAGTATAATAAAAGTATTTCTTAAGTACCAAAAGAGAGATAATATCTTCTCTTTTTTTATGCTTAAATTGAGAAACATATTCATTTGCATTTTTAATAATTTCTAGACATTTTTCAGTATCCTTCAAATAATATTTTAATTTCTCTTCTAAGTCTGAATAATCTTTTTTTATTTCAATATAATGAAATCCTGCAATCAGTTTTTTTTCCATGAACCAGGATTCAATTTCTGGTTTGGGCATCACGGCAATTGAGTTTGAAGACATCACCCATTTTAAATTTGTTGCCACATCGACCCCTTCAACACACATAATGAATTTATATTTTAAATGATCCTCAATTGAAATTTTAGGTTTTAACCATTCATTATAAATTTCATTATTATTTATCTTTCCAAGATCACATAGTTTGTGATCGAAGTATTTTTCAAAAAATTTTATTCTTTTTTTATGTTTTTTAGTTATTGCGGATCTGCCAATTAATAAATTATTTTTTTCTTTAAAATTATTTTTATCATTGGTATATGTAAAATGTCTAATCTTATTTAATTTAAATAAAATGGAATTATTATTTTGATCTAAAATCGGTCTGCTTTTAACAATTGATGGTGTATTGGGAACGTGAACTATATCACCAAAAAGCATATTTAATTTAAATTGGTTTTTAAAAAACCTAGAATACTCATGCGTGTCAAAAAAATAGGTCCTGTGAAAGTTTTTAATTTTAAATGATTTTAATTTCGGGGTTTCATCAGGTAAATACACTTTTTTATCAAGTTTATTATAATAATTTACTCTTGATTTTATATAATCAAAATCAGATTTTGCGATCTTTTTTAATTTATGATTTAGCCTTAATCTGAAATAAAAGTCTGGTATTAATAAACTTAAATAGTTAATCAAATAGTATTTCTGTTTATTGTTTCTGTGCATTATACTATTCATCATCTAAATAAAATTTGTATATATAAACTTAATAATTTATTTTTTCGGAATAGAAATTGATAGTATATAATTTTTTATAAATATGAAATATAACTTTAGTCCAATTCCGGAACCTTTCAAAATCAAGCAGAGCATAAAACAAGATAACTTTTTGGTTAACGGTAAGCTACATAAATGGGACGGAGAATTTTCACCTGTATATTCAACAATTTCCTCAGAAGAAAATTACAAACCAACGTTGCTTGGTGAAATTCCTAGTCTTGGAAAAGATCAAGCTATTCAAGCTCTTGACTCGGCATGCCAAGCATTTGATAATGGTAAGGGACTTTGGCCAACAATGAAAGTTGTCGATAGAATAAAGGCTTTGGAAAATTTTGTCGAGGAAATGAAAGGTAAGCGAGATACTGTTGTTAATTTATTAATGTGGGAAATTGGAAAAAATCACAATGATTCTAAAAAAGAATTTGACAGAACTGTAGATTATATTTATGATACAATTGAGGCATACAAGAAAATTGATAGAGATTCTGCGAAATTTCAAAAAAATAGTGGAATAAATGCACACATAAGAAGAGGTCCTTTGGGTGTAGTTCTTTGCTTAGGACCTTATAATTATCCGCTTAATGAAACTTTTTGCTTATTAATTCCTGCCCTTATCATGGGTAACACGGTTATATTCAAGCCTGCAAAACATGGAGTTTTGTTAATTTCTCCTTTGATGGAGGCTTTTCAAAAACATTTTCCTCCAGGTGTTGTAAATATCTTATTCGGAAGAGGTAGAGTTTTAGCTACCCCTATCATGGAATCTGGAAAAATAAATGTCTTAGCTCTTATCGGTCATAGTTCATCGGCAAATGCTCTTCAGGAATCTCATCCCAAAAAAAATAGATTGAGATTAGTACTAGGTTTAGAAGCAAAAAATCCTGCCATCATTATGCCGGATGCAGACTTAGATTTAACTATTAAAGAGTGTATTAATGGTTCATTATCATTTAATGGACAAAGATGTACTGCTCTTAAAATAATTTATGTACATGAAGATATTAAGGAAAGTTTTATCTCAAGATTTTCTCAAGAGGTAGATAAGTTAAAATATGGTAATCCTTGGGATCAGAATGTTAATCTCACTCCGTTGCCTGAACCTAATAAACCAGACTATATTAAAAAATTAATTATTGATGCTCAATCAAAAGGCGCAAAAATTATCAATAATAACGGTGGTATTAGCTGTGAGAATTATGTATTTCCAGCTGTTTTGTATCCCGTTACAAAAGATATGGATGTTTATAAAGATGAACAATTTGGACCTGTAGTACCGATTATTTCTTTTAGCAATATTAATAAACCTTTAGAGGATATGGCCGAATCAAATTACGGACAACAGGTTAGTGTATTTGGCAAAAACACTTCAACGTTAGGACCATTAATTGACACATTGGTAAATCTAGTTTGTAGAGTAAACATAAATAGTTCGTGTCAAAGAGGACCAGACATTTATCCATTTACGGGTAGAAAAGATTCAGCTTTTAGTACTTTAAGTGTACATGATGCTTTGAGGTCATTCTCTATAAGAACTTTTGTCGCATCAAAAGATAATGATGTTAATAATAAAATAATTAAGGATTTATTAGGGTCAAATGACTCAAACTTTGTTTCAACTGATTATATTCTTTAGTTAAACTTTCTTTTTTTAATTAAAAATATTATTTACATTAGTCCCAGATATATTTATATGAAATTATATAACAATTATTTAGGCTTTTATCTTTTCTTTTATTTCAAAAGGAATTAGGGGCTATTTAATAGATATATATTAATTAAACATGGTCTCGAATTTTTCGAGACTTTTTTTTTTATGAAAAAGAAAATTGGAATACAAGGTATCAAAGGTTCATTTCATCACATTGCTGCCGCTGAATACTTTGGAGAAGATATTGTTTTAAATGAATTTCTTTCTTTTGAAGATATGATTTTGTGTCTTTCTGAAGATAAAATTGACTATGCCTTAATGGCTATTGAAAATTCTACTGCTGGATCAATAATTCCAAATTATGCCTTAATTGACGAATATAATATGAATATTGTTGGGGAGCATTATTTAGAAATATCTCATAATTTTATGGCTTTGAAAGGGCAGATTTTAAATGATATTAACGAGGTACATTCTCACCCAATGGCACTTTTACAATGTAGAGAATTCTTAAAAGAAAACCCTTCAATTAAACTAATCGAAGAAAAAGATACGGCTAGTGTTGCAAAAAAAATTAGCGAGAAAAAAATTTTAGGAGTAGCAGCGATTGCTAGTAAATTAGCTGCTGAGACTTATGATTTAGATTTAATTTCTGCTAATATTCAAACCATAAAGAAAAATCAAACCCGCTTTGTTGTTTTAAATAAAAAAAGTGTAAAAGATAAGTTAAAAACTAATAAGGCATCCTTAAAATTCGAGCTCGATCATAAAAGAGGAAGTTTAGCAGTTATTCTAAATGTTTTAAGTGACTGTAAATTAAATCTTACTAAAATCCAATCTATGCCAAAAGTTGAAACGCCTTGGCGTTATTCTTTTTTTGTAGACGTTACTTTTGAAAAGTTTGCTAATTATACCAAAGCTAAATCTATAATTAAAATTATGGCTAAAGAATTTAAAGTTTTAGGAGAATTTAAAAATTCAAAAAATGATTAAACCTTCAAATAGATTAAATCGTATTTCAGAGTACTATTTTTCAAAAAAATTGAGAGAGGTTAGAGAATTAATTGATCAGGGAAAGGATGTTATAAACCTTGGAATAGGTAGTCCAGACTTAAAGCCTCCAAAGTTATCAATCAAAAATTTAATTTATGCATTGGATGAAAAAAATGCACATAAATATCAGAGCTATAACGGGATTAAATCATTTAGGGAAGAAATTTCAGGCTTTTATAAATCATATTTTGATGTAAACCTAAATCCTGAAAATGAAATACTTCCTCTTATGGGTAGCAAGGAGGGTATTTTTCATGTCTCAATGTCTTTTTTGGATAAAAATGATAAAGTTCTTGTTCCTAACCCTGGTTATCCAACTTATTCTGCAATTGCAAATTTACTGGGTAATGATATCATTTATTACAACCTAAGAGAGAAAAATAATTGGCTGCCTAATATTGATGAGTTAAGTAAATTAGATTTATCAAATGTAAAAATAATGTGGATAAATTACCCCCATATGCCAACTGGAGCAAATGCTTCGATTTCATTTTTTGAGGAGCTTATTAGTTTTGCTAAAACAAATAATATATTATTAATTAATGACAACCCTTACAGTTTTATTCTAAATGATGACCCAATAAGTTTATTAAATATTAAGGGTGCCAAAGAAACTTGTATTGAATTAAACTCTCTTAGTAAAAGTTTTAATATGGCCGGTTGGAGAATTGGTTTTGCAATTTCTAACAAAAGTTTTATATCAAATCTACTAAAGGTTAAAAGCAATATGGATTCAGGAATGTTTTACCCTCTTCAGGTTGGTGCTATTTCTGCTTTAAACCAATCTAATGATTGGCTTTTATCACTAAATAATATTTATACTTTACGAAGGAAGCTTGTCTGGAAGTTAGCTGATAAGCTAGGTTGTTCATATTCTAAAAATTCGTCTGGATTATTTGTTTGGGCTAAAATAAATCAGAACATAAATTCTATTGACTTTATAAATAATTTGTTAGAAAAACATCAAATATTTGTAACTCCAGGCAGTATTTTTGGATCAAATGGCGAAGGTTATATTAGACTTTCACTTTGTAGTAATGAGCAAGAAATAATAAAGGCAATTGAAAGACTATGAGTAAAAATATTTACATAATTGGTGTAGGATTAATTGGTGGTAGTTTTGCTATAGAGTTAAAAAAGCTTTTTCCAGATTCAAATTTAATCGGAATTGATAATTCTAAACAAAATTTAATAAGCGCCAAAAGATTAAAAATTATTGACACCACAGCATCTGTCGATAATATTATCAACCCTTTCATTATACTGTTAGCCATTCCCGTAAAATCTATAATTGAGATTCTTCCAAATGTTTTAAATAAAGTAAATACTAATACTATAGTTTTGGATTTTGGCTCTACAAAAAATTCGATTTGTAAATCGGTAATAAAACACAAAAATAGATCAAATTTTATTGCTGCTCACCCGATCGCTGGTACAGAATTTTCAGGTCCTTCTGCGGCTCATCATGGACTTTTTCAGAACAAGAATATTATTATTTGTGATCGTGAAAAAACAAATGATGAGGTTATTGATAAGGCAATTAAAATCTTTTCAAAAATGAAAATGAAAGTTACCTATATGAATTCCATTTCTCATGACAAGCACATAGCTTATGTTTCTCATCTTTCACACCTCAGCTCATTTATGCTAGGCAAAACTGTCATGGATGAAGAAGAAAATGAAAAAAATATTTTTGATATGGCGGGAAGTGGTTTTGAATCTACTGTAAGATTGGCTAAAAGTTCACCTAAAATGTGGGCTGATATTTTTGATGATAATAAGGTTAATGTTTTAAAATCACTTTCTGATTATATATATAATCTTGAGCTTATTAAAAATTTAATTGAGAAATCTGAATTTAAAGAGTTAGAGTTACAGCTAAAAAAAACTAATTATATTAAAACGATATTAAAAGGAATAAATTATGAAGAATAGCAAAAGCTTAAGAAAATGGTTAGATGACATGAATCTTTCACATCCTCTTTTAATAGCCGGACCATGTAGTGCAGAAACGGAAAATCAGGTGCTAGATATCGCAAACCAGCTTAAAAATTCTGATGCTACAATATATAGAGCAGGTATATGGAAACCTAGAACTAGGCCTGGAAATTTTGAAGGAGTTGGTGCATTGGCATTAGAATGGCTAAAAAAAGTAAAAAAAGATACAGGAATTTTAACCACTACTGAAGTTGCTAATGCAAATCATGTTGACCTAGCTATAAAAAATGATATTGATATTTTATGGATTGGTGCTAGAACTACGGTGAGTCCTTTTATCGTTCAAGAGATAGCTGAGGCACTTAAGGGAACTAAAAAAATAGTTTTGGTAAAAAATCCTGTTAATCCTGATTTGTCTTTGTGGATGGGTGCTCTTGAAAGATTTTATTCTTCAGATATTAAAAATATTGGAGCTATACATAGAGGCTTTTCAACATATGAAAAAACTAAATACAGAAATAATCCAGAATGGCAAATTGCTATAGATTTACAAAGAAGACTTCCTGACTTACCGTTAATATTAGACCCTTCGCATATTGCGGGTAGAAGAGATTTAATTTTTGATTTATGTCAAACAGCTCTTGATTTAAACTATGACGGTTTAATGATCGAAACACATAACGATCCTGATAATGCGTGGAGTGATGCAAAGCAGCAGATTACACCGGATGATTTAAAAATTTTAACTAAGAATTTAATTTTAAGAGGTATTACAACTGACAATGAAGACTATATTGATAGCCTTAAGAATTTAAGGACACAAATTAATTTATATGATAATCAATTAATTAATATCTTAGGAAATAGAATGACTGTAGCTCAAAAAATCGGATTGTTAAAAAAGAAAAATAATGTTGCGGTTTTACAATCTAAGAGATGGAATGAAATATTGGGAAAAATGATTCTTGAAGGTGATGAAAAGAATTTGAGTGAGGAATTTATTTTAAAGGTTTTTAAGGCTATCCATCAAGAATCTATTAATCATCAAGAAACAATATTAAAAAATAATTAATAATTGACCGGAACAGTTTACAAATCTACAGGCTCATGGTACTCAGTGAAAACTGAACAAGGTATTTTCTATGACTGTAAAATTAAGGGCAAACTAAGACTTGAAAATTTTAAGAGTACCAACCCTATAGCGGTAGGTGACAAGGTTGACTTTCTGGTAGAAAGTAAAGGAGAAGAAAATATAGGTATTATCCAAAATATTCATCAAAGAAAAAACTACGTTGTAAGAAAGTCTGTTAATTTATCCAAACAATCACATATTTTAGCTTCTAATATAGATTTACTAGTAATGGTGATTACGTTAAAAGACCCCATTACAACCACTAGTTTTATTGATAGATTTTTGGTTAATTCGGAAGCATATTCTATTCCAACCTTATTGGTTTTTAACAAATATGATATCTATAATAAGCAGGAAACTAATGCTGTAAATAACCTCATTAAAATTTACTCTGATATTGGATATAAGTATTTAAAAACTTCAACAATTAATAATCATAATATTGCAGAATTAAAAAAAATCATTTCTCATAAGACAATTATGTTTGGAGGACATTCAGGGGTAGGTAAAAGTTCCTTGATAAATTCGATTGATTCTTCTTTAGACTTAAAAGTTGGCGATATTTCATTACAACATCTTCAAGGAAAACATACAACAACATACGCTGAGCTATTTGATTTAAATAACAGTACAAAGCTTATAGATACACCAGGTATTAAAGGTTTTGGTCTTATTAATTTTGAAAAAGAAGAAATTACAGATTTTTTCCCTGAGTTTTTAAAGCAAAAAACTAAATGCAAGTTTAGTAATTGCTTACATATTAATGAGCCAAAATGTCAAATTAAAGAAATGGTTGAGAAAAATTTAATTTCGTTAACCAGATATGAAAGTTATATACAGATTTTGAAAGATGATAATTTAAAGCATAGATAATTGAAATTAATAATCCAAAGAGTCAAAGAATCAAGTTTAGAAATTGAAAATAAAATATTTTCTTCTATTGGATTTGGTATGGTTGTGCTTATTGGAATTTCAAAAACCGATAATAGAGATATTGCTAAAAATTTGGCAGATAAAATTTCAAAACTTAGGATTTTTAACGGCGATAACGGAAAAATGGATAAAAATATTCAGGAAATTAACGGAGAAGTATTAGTTGTAAGTCAATTCACATTATATGCAGATACAAAAAAGGGTAATAGACCCAGTTTTATAAGTGCTGCTAAACCAGAGATGGCTGTCAATTTATATTCTTATTTTATTGAACAATTACAAAAATTAGTCAAATCAAAAATTAAAACAGGAAAATTTGGTGCTGACATGAAAGTTAAACTTATTAATGACGGTCCTGTGACTATAATATTAGAAAAATAAATTTTAAACTATGGAAATTAAAAATTTACAGTTAAGAGTGGATAATTGGATTAAAAATCATGGGGTTAGGTATTTTAATGAGTTAACGAATATGGCTCAATTAACAGAAGAGGTCGGAGAGGTAGCCAGAATAATATCTAGAAAGTATGGAGAGCAGAGTTTTAAAGATTCAGATGAAAAGATTGATTTAGCAGGAGAATTATCAGACGTTTTATTTGTTTTATTGTGTTTAGCAAATCAAACTGGAGTTGATCTTCAAAAATCATTTGATGATAGACTTAAAATGAAAGCCGACAGGGATCATGAAAGACATCACTCAAATAAAAAGTTAAGCTAAATGAATTGTTTGTTAGTAAAAGCTAATTTAAAATTTAACAATATTTCAATTCCTGGATCAAAAAGTGAGTCAAATCGATTATTGATCTTAAAAAGTCTTTATAATAATATTTCAATTATAAATATTTCGGATTGTGATGACACGAGGTTTTTAAATAGCGCCCTAATCGAGAGTAAAAATTATGTTGACATTGGTCATGCTGGAACAGCAATGCGGTTTTTAACAGCTCTTTTTTCGATTAATACTTCATCTACTATAAAGCTTTCAGGATCATTGAGAATGAAACAAAGACCTATTAAAATTTTAGTAGATGCATTGAGGGATATTGGAGCTAATATTGATTATCTGGAGAATGATGGATACCCTCCTTTGATAATAAAGCCTTCAATTATTAAAGGAGGAAAAATATATATTGATTCTTCTGTCAGTAGCCAATACATTTCATCATTATTATTAATCGCTCCTAAAATAAATGGCGGTTTAAAAATTAATTTAACAGGGAAAGAAACATCAATTCCCTATATTAAAATGACAATTAATTTATTAGAGCAAATTGGTGTAGAGATAGTCTCAAAAAAAAATTATATTCGTGTTAAAGAGTTAAAAAGTGCTAGACCAAAAGAAATTATTGTCGAATCAGATTGGTCATCTGCATCTTATTTTTATTCTATTGTTGCAATGGCCTCAATTGGTTATAAGCTTAGCTTAAATAGTTTTAAGAAGGATAGTATTCAAGGTGATAGTCATGTAAAAACTATTTATGAAAGCTTTGGAGTAAAAACAACCTTTTTAAATAATCATATTGAATTGGAAAAAGTATCAAATATTCAACAACCCATATCTTTAGATTTATCTTCTAATCCAGATTTAGCTCAAACTATATGTGTTACATGCCTTGGATTAAAGGTTTCTTGTAAACTTACGGGTATACACACATTAAAAATTAAAGAGACTGACAGGATAGAAGCTTTACAAAATGAATTAAGTAAGTTCGGTTTAGTGGTTGATACAACTGCTGACTCAATTAGGTTTAATTATGTAACAACTTTGAGTTCTTGTATAAAAATAAGAACATATGATGATCATAGAATGGCCATGGCTTTTGCTTGTTTGGGTGTTAAAACCAATATTGAAATTTTAAATTCTGAAGTAGTTTCAAAATCATATCCTTCTTTTTGGTCAGATCTATATAAAATAGGAATTACTTCAAAATAAAATAATCCTATTTACTTGACAACCCCTATATCGAGATTGTATATTTGCAACTTCTAAAATATTTGCTATGAGAATGAAACTTTCAGATTTTAATTATGAGTTACCTCAAGAATTACTTTCAGAATACCCAAGTGTAAACAGAGATGAATCCCGTTTAATGGTAGTTAACAGAGAAGATCAATCTATTCATCACAGACAATTTAAGGATATGATAGATTATTTTGACGAGAATGATATAATTGTATTAAATAATACTAAAGTTTTTCCCGCTAGACTGTATGGAAACAAGGAAAAAACTGGAGCTAGAATTGAGGTTTTTCTTTTAAGGGAATTAAATGCAGAACAAAGATTATGGGATGTTTTAGTCGATCCAGCTAGAAAAATTAGAATAGGAAATAAACTATATTTTGGTAACGATGAGAGTTTAGTTGCTGAGGTAATCGATAATACGACATCTAGAGGCAGAACATTAAGATTCTTATGTGATGTCGGTTATGAAGACTTTAGAAAGTTATTAATTAATCTTGGTCAAACTCCTCTACCTAAATATATTAATAGAGAAGTCGAGCCTGAGGATAAGGTTAGATATCAAACTATTTATGCTAAACATGAAGGAGCTGTAGCTGCACCGACAGCTGGTTTACATTTCTCAAAGCATCTAATGAAAAGACTTGAAATAAAAGGAATAAATTTTTCAGAAATAACATTACATATAGGATTAGGATCGTTTAATCCTGTTGAAGTTGAAGATTTATCCAAGCACAAAATGGATAGTGAAAGGGTAATAATCGAAAAAGACTCTGCAAATCTTATAAATAATGGATTATTTGAAAAAAGAAAAATTTGTGCAGTCGGTACTACGGTAATGAGAGCTATAGAAAGTTCAGTTTCTTCAAAGGGTATGATTAATGAATTTAACGGGTGGACAAATAAATTTATTTTCCCCCCTTATAATTTTAATATAGCCAATTCTATGATTACTAATTTTCATATGCCAAAATCAACCCTATTAATGATGACATCTGCTTTTATGGGTAATGATTTCATGAACAAGGCATATGAAGAAGCAATTAAGGAAAAATATAATTTTCTTAGTTATGGAGATTCAATGTTAATTATTTAAATCATTTTGATTTCAAAAAAAGATATAAGATCTCTTAACGAACAGGAATTTAAAGATATTTTAATATTAAATTCATTTAAACCTTTTAGAGCTAATCAGATTTTTCACTGGTTATGGAAAAAGTCTGTATATAGTTTTTATGAAATGACCAATTTGCCAGATAGGCTAATTGAATTTCTTGATAAGAACTTTATTATAAATAATATTAAGATTCATAAAACACAAAAGAGTACTGACGGAACGATTAAATATGCAATTGAATTACATGATGGATTTATCGTTGAATGTGTGCTAATTCCAACTAAAAATAGAATAACTGCATGTGTTTCATCTCAAGTTGGATGTAGTTTAAATTGTAAGTTTTGTGCTACTGCTAGACTTAAAAGGATGAGAAATTTAAAAGCTGATGAGATTTATGATCAAGTAGTTTTGATCAGTAAACAAGCTAGAGAATTCTTTAATAAACCACTTACTAATATTGTCTTTATGGGTATGGGTGAGCCGCTAATGAATTATAAAAATGTTGTAAAGTCAATTGATAAAATTTCATCAAAATCAGGTTTAGGTATGTCTCCAAAAAGAATAGTTGTATCAACCTCTGGAGTTCCTAAAATGATCAGGAAAATTGCGGATGATAATGTAAAATTTAAACTAGCTGTTTCTTTACATTCTGCGGTAAACGAAGTCAGAACTTCAATCATGCCATTTAACGAAAAAATGAATTTAGATGAACTATCTGAATCTTTACAGTATTGGTATACTAAAACCAAGAATATTATAACCTTTGAATATGTAGTATGGAAAGGAGTTAATGATAAAATAGAGGATATTAAGGCTTTAGTAAAATTTTGTAAAAAAGTCCCAAGTAAGGTAAATTTAATTCAATATAATAGCATAGATGACCCTAATTTTGTACAAGCACCCAAAAGTATTTTAGATAATTATATTCAATTATTAGAGTCTAATAAAATAAAGGCTACAATTCGTAAATCTAGAGGTCAAGATATTGACGCTGCTTGTGGTCAGCTTGCAAATAAAAGTTAAAAAATTTCAAAAGATAAATATCTTATATATTTTGAATTTAAAATAGAGGTTTTATCATTATTAATTTATTAAATTACATAGCTAAATAATTTAAAACATTTGATTTCTAAAAATACCATACAGAAAGTTTTTGAAACTGCACTCGTTGAGGAGGTTATTGGTGATTTTGTACAGTTGAAAAAATCAGGATCAAATTTTAAAGGATTAAGTCCTTTTAGTGAAGAAAGAACACCAAGTTTTATGGTTTCTCCTGCCAAACAAATTTGGAAAGATTTCTCAAGTGGAAAGGGTGGTACTGTTATAACTTTTTTAATGGAGCATGAGCAATACACCTATCCAGAAGCGATTAAATACATTGCTAATAAATATAATATTGAAGTTGAAGAAACTCAGAAAACAGCTGATCAAATAATCGAGGAAAATGAAAAGGAAAGTCTTTTTTTAATTTCTAATTATGCTAAAAATTATTTTAAGAAAAATCTATTTTTAGAGGAAGGTAAGACGATTGCTTTATCTTATTTAAAAGAAAGAGGATTTGATGACTTATCAATTGAAAAATTTGAAATCGGATATTCGATAAAAAAAAATGATGATTTTTCTTCTACATCAATTAAAGCTGGTTATAAGTCAAATTATTTAGAGAAAACCGGTCTTATAATAGTAAAAGAATCTAGTAATATAGACAGGTTTAGAGGTAGAATTATTTTTCCGATAAGAAGTATGTCTGGAAGAGTTCTTGGGTTTGGTGGAAGAATATTGGGGGTTTCAAAAAATATTGCAAAATATATTAATTCTCCAGAATCTTTAATCTATCAAAAAAGTAAAGTTTTATATGGAATTTATGAAAGCAAACAATCAATTGTCAAAGAAGATAATTGTTATTTGGTGGAAGGCTATACAGATGTTATAAAAATGCATCAAAGTGGAATATCAAATGTAGTTTCCTCATCTGGAACTGCTCTTACAGAAAATCAAATTAGACTGATCAGTAGACTTACTAAAAATATCACTGTTGTCTTTGATGGTGATGATGCTGGTTCAAGAGCGACCTTGAGAGGTATAGATTTAATATTAGAGCAAGGGGTAAATGTTAAGATATGTAATTTACCTAAAAATGAAGACCCTGACTCGTTTGTTAGTGGGAAAAATATAGAAGAGATCAAATCATACTTTAATGATAACTCTAAAGATTTTATCGTTTATAAAGCATCTTTATTAAATAAATCTGATAATGACCCCGTCAAAAAAGCAGCTGCTATTAGAGACATGGTTGAAAGTATTTCAAAAATATCTGATCAGATTAAACGTGAAATATATGTTAAGGAATGTTCTTTAATAATGGATATAAGCGAACAAGTACTATATAGTACTTTAGCTCAGATTAGGAAGAAAGATTTTAATTCTCAAAATAAGAAACCAAAAAGAAAATTTGAATCTATTTCACTGGTAAAGGGTGATAAAAATAACATAGAAATAAACGCACTTTATGAATTAGAAAAAAAAATTATAGAAATTTTATTATTGTATGGTAACGAATTAATTGATTTTGAGGAAGAGGTTTTTTCTCAAAATGAACAAGGTTTAACAGAAACTAATTTATCTAAAAGATCGTTAAAAGTTTTTGAAAAAGTATACATGGATTTGCACATTGATGAAATGGAATTTTCAAATGATAATTTCAAAAAAATATATTTCAATATTATTGAGTGTTTTAATGAAAACAAAGAGATTAATATAGATAAATTTATTAATAAATTATCAGAAACTCAACAGCTTGAAGTGACTAATATAATTATGGATAATGAAAAGTATTTTCTGCATAACTGGGAGAAAAACAACATATATCCCAAGTCAAAAAAGAATTCACTGGCCCAGTTTACGATTGAAACAATTTTAAATTTAAGATGTTTTTTAATTGATAAAAAGGTGAATGGGTTCAAAGATAAAGATTTAAATAAAAATCCAGATTCTATTTTGGAAGAGGTGGTGAATTACTCAAATTTAAAAAAACTACTTTCTGAAAAATTAAACAGAGTATTATGATTTTAATTCAGGAGGAATTTTACACACTGGAATTTCTATCATTTTATGTTTATTTGATTCGTTAAATTTTTTATAAATCTTGTAAATCTTTTTAGACTTTCCTTTAAATTTTAGAGGATCTTCGCCTTTATTTAGTTTCCTCATAATAACTTCTATATCCTCATAAGTAGCACCAATCTGATCTTCATCTGATCTTTCATCATCCCATAGTCCATCAGTAGGTTCTGCTAAAATAATTTCTTTGTTAATGTTTAATTGTTCTGCAAGTTTAAAGACTTCACTTTTCATAAGATCAGCTATTGGGCTTATATCTACTCCTCCATCACCATATTTTGTATAAAAACCTATTCCAAAATCTTCAACTTTATTTCCAGTCCCAATCACTATATAATTATTAATGGTTGCATAATAATATAATGTCATCATTCTTAATCTAGATCTAGAGTTCGCTAAAGCTAATTCATTTTTATTTGATTTTTCGCTAATAGAATTATCAAATTCTGTATATATATTTGTTAAATCTACATCAATATAATTTATGTTCTTATATTTTTTTTTCAGCCAAGTTATATGATTTATCGCTCTATTGTATTGTTCTTTTTTTTGTTTGATAGGCATACTTATACATATAGTCTGAAGACCTGTTAAAGCACATAGTGTTGATGTTAATGCTGAATCTATACCACCAGAAACACCCACAATTAATCCCTCAATGGGATTTCTATTATAATAATCTTTTATCCAGTTTACTATGAAATTAATTGTTTCTGATTTTTTCATTTAATAATTATAATTGAAGTATATTATATTTGTTATGCTAAAATAAACTAATGTCTATCCTTTTGCCAAAATACTTTAAAAAAAAATACAACATACTTATTCTTTTAATTACTGTTTCCTGTGCTGAGAATAATATTAAAGATTTTAAAACTATTAATATTGAAAGATTTGAAAGAATCTTTTATAATTCTGATTCTGCAAGTTTAGAAAATGTGATTGATAAATATCCGTATTTTTTTCCAAAAAAATATACTAATGAAGTATGGATTAACAGATTAAATGACCCTATTCAGAAAGAGATTTTTAGTGAAATAGATAAAGAGTTTAATAATCTTGTTTTATTAGAAGATCAAATTTCATCTTTTTTTGAAAAGAATAAATATTTTTTTCCCAAACAAAATCATCCAAAAATTATTACTATAAATACTGATATTAATTATTTTAACAAAATAATTCTAACAGATTCAATTTTGTTAATCGGATTAGATAATTATTTAGGATCTGATCATAGATTTTATGAAAATATACCTGAATATATTAGAGAAGATTTAAATAAAAATAAAATCATTTCTGATATTGCAGAAGAGTATGCCCTAAAATTAATTCCAAAAACGAATTTCTATACATTTTTAGATAAAATTATATTTTACGGAAAAATATTATATTACAAAGACGTAACCATAGAAAATTATTCTGATAGACTTAAAATAGGATATTCTGATAAAAAAATGAAATGGGCATTAAAAAATGAGTACAATACATGGGTTTATTTTATTGAAAATGAGATTTTATATGACCCTGACAATAAATTAAACTCTAGGTTTATTGATGATGCTCCTTTCTCAAGATTTTATCTTGATTTTGATAATGAGTCATCTGAAATGATAGGTAAGTTTATTGGTTGGAGAATTATTAAATCTTATATGAAATATAATAAGTCATCTCTTCAAGAAATGTTAGATACAAATCCAGTTGATATTATTAATAAATCAAAATATAAGCCTAAAAAATTATGAAAAATAAAAAATCAAAAATTGAAATTAATATAGAATTAGACGAAAATAAAATTCCAGAAAAAATTTTATGGACTGCTAATGATGGAGGAGTTTTTAATAAAGAAGCTAAAGCCTCTTTTTTATCAATTTGGGATTCTAAAGCAAAGGAAAGTTTAAGAATAGACCTTTGGACTAAAGATATGCCGTTAGATGAAATGAAAGTGTTTTTTTTTCAAATTTTATCTAGTCTAGCTAAGACATATGAAAAAGCTACACAAGATGAAAAGATGACTAAGACTATGTTAGATTTTTGTGATTATTTTGCTGAAAAACTAGAGATTAAAAAATAAACTCACCATTCATTAATTTTATTTCCGTCAAGTCTTATAAAAATTGATAGAAGAATTGTAAAAGCTATAAGGCTAGACCCTCCGTAACTTATAAAGGGTAATGGAATTCCGATTGTGGGTGTTAAACCTAATACCATTCCAATATTAATAAAAAAATGGATAAATAATATTGCTGCTGCTGAATATCCGTATACCCTACTGAATTTGTTTTTTTGAATTTCTGATAAATATAATATTCTAAGAATTAATGAAGTATATAATAATATTATAAAAACACTACCGATAAATCCCCATTCTTCTCCTATGGTGCTAAAAATATAATCACTATGTTGTGCAGGAACAAAATTTCCCATTGTTCTTGTCCCTTTTAAATAACCTTTACCTGTTAATCCTCCTGAGCTAATTGCCTTTTTTGACTCATTTAAATTATACAAAATGGTTTTTTCCATTTTTTTAATTTTTAATGGATCTTTTTCTAGATTGAGCCATACTTTTATATAATTTTTTTGATGATTTTTTAAAATATTATTGAATGTAAAAAGTGTGCCTAAACTAGTCATTAGACATAACAAGGAAACAGCAAAAAACTTAAGTATTTTATTTCTACTCTTTCTTTTTAGTAAATAATATAATGCTGTTGTAAAAACACTAATTATTAATGATGTTATAACTGAAAATTTTAATGTTAAAATTGAAAGGATAATGATTCCAAAAATTGAGTTTATATAATTTTGAGAGATACCTTCTCTGTACAAAACTAAAAAAAGTGATAAAAATACAATTGAGCTACCAGTATCATTTTGTAAAATGATTATTATAATCGGAATTAATACTATTAAAAATAATTTTCCCTGATCAATTTTACTTTTTAGGTCGGTTTGATAATCACTTATATATTTTGAAACAGCCAATGCTACAGTGATTTTAACAAATTCACTTGGCTGTAGATTAAAACTTCCTATCGGAAACCAAGATAGGGCACCGTTAACTCTTTTACCAAAAAAAAAGAGACTTAATAAAATTATTATAGATAAAAAATAAAAAATACTGGAAAATTTTTCATAAAATTTCACATCGATATAAATCGTAATAAATGCAATCATTATAGAAATAACACTAAATAAAAATTGTTTACCATAAAGAGTATTTAAATCCAAAATAGAAACTTCTTCCCCTGAAATACTAGATGATAAAATATTACCGATACCAAAACCAACAAGTAGAATATAAATTGATATGATAATCCAATCTAGCCTTAAGAAGTTTTTTCTTTGAATAATCATAATGTATTTATGGAAAATGGTTTGTTAGAAAACGGTTTTACATACTCAGATTTTAAATTTTTATTTATCACTTTTATTTCAGTGTCTTTAGATGTAATTTTTTTATTCAAATATTTCTCTATCATTAAGCTTGAAATCCTTCCAGCCCAAGTTGCTCCATAATGACCATTTTCTACTAAAACTGCTATTGCTATTTTTGGATTTTTTTTGGAGCATACGCAACAAAAATTGAATGATCAGTCAATTGAGTCTTTTTTCCTTTTATTTTGGTAAAATTTTCGGCTGTTCCAGATTTACCACATATTTCAATTCCTGGAATATTTAAAAGTTTTCCAGTACCGCTTTTAAAAACCCTTGAAAGACCAATTTCAATATTTTCAAAATTCTGTTCACTGATATTAATAATATTTTTATTTCTAAATCTGTAATCTATAGAATCGCCTGCAATTTCTTTTATGATATGAGGTGTGTAATAATAACCTTTATTTGCAACTGCTGACATCATATTTGCCAATTGAATCGGAGTAACTAAAATTTCACCTTGACCAATAGAATTTGATAATGTTGTTAAAGCTCCCCATTTAAAATCAGGGTACCATTTATCGTAAAAATCAGAATCTGGAATCATTCCTTTTTTACCTATCGGAAAATCATTATTTAGAAATTTACCAAGCCCAAAACTTTTCACTGTTTTGCTCCATTTATCATAATTTTCGGAAATATTACCATTTTTATTTATAGTTTTTCTGTAAACTTCAGCAAAAAATGAATTACAAGAATTTGAAATAGCAGAGTATATATTATGATTTCCACCACCACAATGACACTTCATTGATTTTTTATTTTTCCCATAAATATATGATCCGTTACAGGAAATTATACTGTTCTTATTTATTATTTTTTCTTCGAGAGCTATTAGGCCAACGATAATTTTAAAAGGGGATCCTGCAGGAAATGTAGAAAGTAATCCTTTATCAATAAGAGGACTAAATATACTATCTTTGATAAGATTAGAATAATTTTTTGATTTGTCTCTTCCAACCAATAAGTTAGGGTCATACGATATTCCAGAAACTAGAGATAATATTTCTCCAGATTCGGGTTCAATTGCAACTATTGCACCCTTTTTATTTGACATAAGTAATTCCCCATACTCTTGAAGTTCAGAATCAATGGTTATTGTTAAATCACTACCAGCTAAAGAATTTACATCATTATTTCCATTGTTATAACTTCCAATATCTCTGTTAAATCTATCTTTTTGAATAAACTTTATTCCTTTATTTCCTCTTAAATATTTTTCATAGGATAATTCAACTCCTTGTTTACCAATAATATCTCCTGTTGAATAATAGCTATCTTTTTCAATATTTGATCTACTAACCTCAGCTACATACCCCAGCACATTAGCGCCTACTTTTGTATTGTATTTTCTTAAATTTCTTTTCTGAATATAAAATCCTTTATATTTTCTAATTTTTTCTGCTAAAATTCCAAAATCACTTTTTGATAAATGGGCTAGGAAAACAGATGGAATTTTTAACGAATAATTTGATGTCTTTTGAATTTTCTTATTAAACTCTTTTTTCGTTATTTTTAATAAATTACAAAATTCATTTGTGTCAATTTTTTTAACTAAACCAGGAATAATCATAATGTCATACGATGGCTGATTTGAAACTAGTAATTTATTGTTTCTGTCAAAAATATATCCTCTTTTAGGATAGGTAAAAACCTTTCTAATCGCATTATCTTCATATATTGAATACGGTTTTGAAGCATAAACTTGCAAGTAAAAAAGTCTAAAAATGAATAAAATTGAAGATACTGATACTATAATGAAAAAAAAATTTCTTCTCATGATCTTTTATTATTGTTTAGCAGAAATTCATATAGTACATATATTGAAAAAAAAGTAAAAATTGAATTTGATAAAGTATTACTTAAAATTAGTGAGATTTTTGTAAGATCAAATATTTCTAAACAAAATAACGTTAGATGATGAATAAATATAATATTAAACAGGTAAAATATATTTTGTTTTATTTCAAGGGAATTAAATTTAACAACCTGATGCTCGTATGCCATTCCGAAATATAATTTAAGAAAATATGGTCTTGAATAAGCTATGATTAAGCAAGCAGCAGAATGTATAGCATGCATATCAGAAAAAAAATCTATCATAAGTCCATATAAAAATGAAATTGTAATATATAATGTTCTATTACTTTTTAGTGGGAAATATATTATGAAGTATAAATAAATGTATGGATTTAACCATTCAAGAAAATTAACGTTATTAAGAAATAAACCTTGAATAATAATAAGGAAAATCGCAATTATTATATTTGAAAAAATATTACTCATTTAGTTTATTTATTTCTGAAATATTATTGTTGTCTATTATATATAAATTTTCAATATTAGTCATATCAACAGACAACTTAATATCAAGTTCAAGATAATTTTCAGAACCATCGAGTTTAAACGAATCAACGTAGCCAATTAATATATCTTTTGGAAAGATTAAAGAATTACCACCTGTAACAACTGTATCTCCAATTTTGACCTTTGCTTGCTTTGGAACATCTTTTAATTGAACGATATTTATATTTAAGCCATCCCAAGATAAAACTCCGAAATGATTTGAATTTTTAAATTTAGCATTAAGCAATAAATTTGTATTCAAAATTGAGATAATTCTAGAAAAATTTGAGGTAGTTTTATCAATAACACCTACAACTCCATTGGAAGATACAACTCCATTATCTAACTTTATACTATCTCTGAAGCCTTTATTAATAGTTATAAAATTATTAGACTTAGAATAACTGTTTTTTATAACTGAGCTAGCAGTCACACCAAAACCTATATTTTTAAATTTTTCTGGGATCGAATCTTTTCTTAAGTGATTATAAACTATTTCTTTTAGTTCAGTATTTTCAGCAACTAATAATTTATTTTGATATTCTAAATTAAAATATTTTGAGATTGTATATTGAGTTTCATAAAGTGATGAAAAGATAAAATTACTTGAATTAATAAATTTACTTTTATTGTATTCATTGTAATTTATATTTAATGATATAGAGAATATTAGCAACGATAGAAATAAAATAAAATTCTTATTTCTAATTAAGAAATAAATAATTCGCTGCATCTTAATTTATCTATTTAATCAATACACTTTTATATTTGGGGATATTTTTTAAAACAATTCCGGTTCCTCTAACCACTGCTCTTAACGGATCTTCAGCAATATAAACTGGTAAATCTGTTTTTGTTGATAACCTTTTGTCTAGACCTCTTAACATTGACCCTCCGCCAGCTAAGTACATACCAGTATTATATATATCTGCAGCTAATTCAGGCGGTGTCTTAGATAATGTTTCCATTACGGAATCCTCAACTCTTAAAATAGACTTTTCAAGTGCTTTAACAATTTCTCTATACGAAACATCTATTTGTTTAGGCTTACCTGTTAATAAATCACGTCCTTGAACACTCATATCGTCAGGGGGATTATCTAAATCCTCAGTGGCAGCACCTATTTGAATTTTTATTTTTTCTGCTGTTCTATCACCAACATATAAATTATGTTCTGTTCTCATGTAATATATTATATCATTTGTAAATACGTCACCAGCTACTTTTAGTGATTGATCACAAACGATTCCTCCAAGAGCAATTACAGCTATTTCTGTAGTACCCCCACCGATATCAATAATCATATTTCCTTTTGGCTGCATTATGTCAACTCCAATACCTATAGCAGCAGCCATAGGCTCATGAATTAGATATACCTCTTTGCCATTTACTCTTTCAGCAGATTCTTTAACAGCTCTCATTTCAACCTCGGTAATTCCCGATGGAATACAAATAACCATAATCAAGGATGGAGAAAAAATCCTATTTTTTAGGGTTGGAATACTCTTAATGAATAAATTGATCATTTGTTCAGATGCGTCAAAATCAGCAATAACACCATCTTTTAAGGGTCTGATAGTTTTTATATTTTCATGAGTCTTTCCTTGCATTAGATTAGCTTCATTTCCCACAGCAATAATTTTACTTGAAATTCTATCTTTCGCAACAATAGAAGGACTGTCAACAACAACTTTATCATTGTGAATAATTAGAGTGTTAGCTGTTCCAAGGTCGATAGCTATTTCTTCAGTCAAAAAATCAAAAAATCCCATACGTGATTAGTAAAAATATAAAATCTTAAAAATTAGGTCCAGTTTGTAAAACTAAGAATAAAAATTTAATAAAAAAACTATAAATGCAACATCAATGTTTAAAATGTCTAACTCCCGTAAAAACCATTGTAATATTATTTTTATTACAATATTCAATACTTAAATTGTCTTTTATTGATCCACCAGGTTGAATTATAGAATTAATTCCATTTTTATGAGCGATTTCTACACAGTCTGGAAAAGGAAAAAAGGCATCACTCGCCATAGAAGCATTCTTAAGGTCAAAACCAAAATTTTTAGCTTTTTCAATCGCCTGATTTAATGCATCAATTCTACTAGTCTGTCCCGTTCCACTTGCTAGTAATTGCTTATTTTTCACTAGAACAATGGTATTTGATTTAGTATTTTTTGATATTTTAGAAGCAAATAATAAATCTTCTATTTGATCTTTATTTGGTTTTAATTCTGTTGGGTATTTTAACATTTCAGCACTATCACTAATGTTATCTGGAGATTGTTTTAGTATTCCATTTAAACATGTTCTTAACAATTCTTCTTTTTCAGGATAATGATTTAAAAGTAATATTATTCTATTCTTTTTTTCTTTTAATTTATTTAAAGCTTCTGAATCAAATTCAGGAGAGATAACAACTTCACAAAAAAGAGAATTAATAGTATTAGCTGTTTCCAAATTAATTTTTTTGTTTGAAATTAATATACCTCCAAATGCAGAAATAGGATCAGCGGCTAGAGCACAATCATAAGCTTCTTTAATATTATCCCTAATTGATATTCCACATGCATTATTGTGTTTTAATATTGCAAATGTTGGTTTTTCATTTTTAAATTCCTTCATCAAATCCATAGCTGCATCAATATCTAACAAGTTGTTATAGCTAAGTTCTTTTCCATGCAATTTTGAAAAAACTTGATCAATTTTTCCTGAAAAAATTCCTTTTTGATGTGGGTTTTCTCCGTATCTTAAGATTGATTCTTTTACCCCTTTAAAGTAGTTATTAATAGCAGTATCATAGGATGATGAAGTTTTAAATGATTTTGTTGCAAATAATTTTCTATCCTCTATGTTTAAAATTCCTTTTTTATGCTTATATATTTCTAGGAAAAATGTATAATCATTTACTGATGAAATACAAGTTACATTTTTAAAATTTTTTGCTGCGGCTCTAATCAGTGCGATACCTCCAATATCAATTTTTTCAATTATTTCGGCTTCACTCAAATCATTTTTGACAGTTTTCTCAAAAGGATATAAATCAACAATAACTAAGTCTATAGAGGGTATTTTAAATTTTTCTTTTTCTTCAATATCATTATCATTATTTCGTCTATATAATATTCCACCAAAAATTTTTGGATGTAGCGTTTTTACCCTTCCTCCGAATATTGAAGGGTAATCAGTAATATTTTCAACATCAGTAACATCATAACCTAGACCTGAGATGTGGTTATATGTTCCGCCAGTTGAGTATATTTTTACATTATTTTTTACAAGTTCTTCAACGATTGGATCAATCCCATTCTTTGAATAAACAGAAATTAAAGCAGACTGTATTTTTATCTCATTCATAATTTCAAAAATAAATAAATTCAAACTTGAATTATCTCAATTAAACGCCAAAGAATCCAATTTTGTTAACACATTATATTAATAAGTTAATATTTGGCACTTTAGCATAAGTATTTTTATTTTTGTAGTATTAATTAATATATGCGTTTTATAATTTTTATAATTTATTTTTTTTACTCAACTTTTTCTTTTTCTCAAAATATAGAGGGAAGAGTTTTAGAACTAGTTGACAATATTGAGATTCCTATTGTTGGCGCAAATATATATTTAATAGATAATTCAATGGGTGATGTTTCAGATTTTGAAGGTAATTTTATGATTCAAAATCTAAATAATATTAATCAATTTATCGTAAGCCATACAGGATATATTTCAGATACTTTAAGCCTAAAAGACGATTATGATAAAGTAATTTTATTACCTGATAATAGTTTAGATGAAATTACAATAAATACTAAAAGAAAAACATCATCAGTTTCTACAATCAGTTCTGCTAATATTTTAAATATTAGTTCAAATGAACTTTTAAAGGCTGCTTGTTGTAATCTTGCTGAAAGTTTTGAAACGACTCCTTCAATTGATGTAAATTACTCTGATGCTATTTCTGGTAGAAAGCAAATTAACATGTTAGGTTTAGCAAGTCCTAACATTTTGATATCTATTGAAAATATACCTTCTATAAGAGGAGCTTTAAACGTATATGGCTTAACATTTATACCGGGCACATGGATTGAGAGTATTCAAGTTGCTAAGGGCTCAGGAAGTGTTGTAAGCGGTTACGAGAGTATTTCGGGTCAGATAAATGCAGAGTTGCGCAAGCCACTTTCAGATAATAAGTTTTTTTTAAATTCCTATTACAATTCCATGGAGAGGTTTGAATTAAACTCACATTACTCAACAAAATTGAGAGAAAATTTTGATTATGGCTTGTATTTACATGCTGATAAAAAAGATAATAGAGATGATAGAAATAATGATAATTTTGGTGATTCTCCCACAGGTCAACAAATTAATATCTTGAATCGATTTCAGTATACTAACCTAGATAAGGGCTTAGTTGGGTTTTTTGATTTTAATTACATCGCTGATGAAAGGGTCTATGGAGAAATTGATTATTTTGATCCTGCTATTATTCCTGGACCTCCTATTAACGATTCTTGGGGTGGTTCTGCAGATTCCAATATAATTAGGAGTACTTTAAAATTTGGATACGTTAATCCAGATATAACTTATAGGTCTTTAGGGTTGCAATTGTCATATAGCAATATTAATCTGGGGGCTGATTTTGGAAATAGTTTTTATGATACAAGACATACTAGTTTTTATTCCAATCTGGTATATAATTCTATAATTGGAGATACTAGAAGTAAAATTAAAACAGGTATTTCATTTACGCATGATAATTATGACGAATCTGTTAATAATTTAAATACATCATTTTTTGATTTAGGCAGAGTAGAAAAGTCAATTGGAGCATATTTTGAATACAATTATGATGATCTTGATAAGTTAAATTTATCTGCAGGATTTAGATATGATAATCATAATGTTATAGGTAATTTTATATCACCAAGATTGCATTTAAGATACCAGATGTTTTCAAAAACCACCATAAAAGTTTCTTCTGGTAAGTCAAGTAGAATTGCTAATCTTTTTTCAGAAAATCAAAAATTATTCTATAGTTCAAGAAAAGTATTTTTTGGTAACGCTAACGCCTCATCAGAATTCAATTCTTTTGATTATTTTGACATGAATCCAGAAGTTGCATGGAATTATGGTGCTTCATTAATTCAGAGTTTTAACCTTTTTGATAGAAATTCTCAGCTAACTTTAGATTACTACATTACAGATTTTGAAAATAAGGTTATTGTTGACTGGGAAAGTCCCTCTAGTATTTTATTTTATAATTTAATTGGAAGAAGTTATGCTAAGAGTTTTCAAGCACAACTATCTTATTCATTGTCAAATAGTATTGATTTATTATTGGCTTATAAAAATACGGATGCTAAAACAGATTATATTTCAGGAAGACTAGACAATCCGTTAACTCCTTCTGACAGATTTTTCGTAAACTTTTCTTACGTCGGTCCCTTAAATGATAAATTAAGAAAATGGAAATTTGACATTACCTACAATCATTTAGGCAATCAAAGACTTCCTTCAACCGTTAATAATCCAGAGTTATACAGATTAGATTCTTACTCATCAAAGCTTGACCTAATCAATTTTCAGATAACAAAGGTTTTCTCAGATTCGTTTGAACTTTATTTAGGAGTTGAAAACTTGACAAATTATAAGCAAAGTGATGGAATAATCTCTTATGATGATCCTTTTAGTCAATATTTTGATGCGACTATGATCTATGGTCCAGTTTTTGGAAGAATGTCGTATCTTGGACTTAGATACAATGTAAATTAAACAAATAATTAATGACAAATTTTTTTTTATTTCAATTAATAGTTTTTTTTATTTCAATTAATAGTTTTGCTCAAACTAAATCCACCAAAATCATTGTTGATGGGGTTTGTATGATGTGTGAAGAAAGAATTGAAAAAAATATAATAGGATTAAAAGGTGTTAAGTTAGCCAATTGGAATCTTGAGAATAGAATATTGAAGTTAGTCTATAATGAAAAGAAAATTTCTCTTGACGAAATTCATAAGTTTCTAGCATCTATTGGTCATGATACTAATAAAGAAATAGCGTCAAATCAAGCTTATAACTTATTAGATCCTTGTTGTCAATATCGTGACGTTCAAGTTGTGAAAGATCACGGTTTAGATAGAAAACCAATCCATGGTTCAAATAAAAAAGAGCAATAAAATTAATTATTACTCTTTTTTACATCAGATTTATTTTAGAATTACATCATTCCTGGCATACCGCCTCCACCCATAGGTGGCATTGGAGCAGGAGAGTCTTCTTTTATATCGATTACCGCACATTCTGTAGTTAATATCATTCCAGCTACTGATGCAGCATTTTCTAAAGCAATTCTAGTAACTTTTTTGGGATCAATTATTCCAGCTTTCATCATATCCACATATTCCTCTTTTTTAGCATCGTATCCAATGCTGTTCTTACTATTAAGTACTTCCGCAATAACTATACTCCCTTCACCGCCAGCATTTTCAACAATTGTTCTTATAGGAGATTCTATAGCTTTATTAACAATTTGAATTCCAGTAGTTTCGTCTGAATTTTCAGACTTTAATTTATCTAATTTTTCCTTAGTTCTTATTAAAGCAACTCCTCCTCCAGCAACAATTCCTTCTTCAACTGCAGCTCTTGTGGCATGTAAGGCATCGTCAACCCTATCTTTCTTTTCTTTCATCTCTACTTCACTAGGGGCACCAACATATAAAACAGCTACACCTCCAGCTAATTTAGCCAGCCTTTCTTGTAATTTTTCTTTGTCATAGTCACTAGAAGTTGTTTCAATTTGAGCTTTTATCTGATTTACTCTCGCTTTAATATCAGCAGCTTTTCCAGCCCCATTCACAATTGTAGTATTGTCTTTGTCAATAGTTATAGTTTCTGCAGTTCCTAGCATCTTTAAATCGGCATTTTCAAGTGAAAAACCTCTTTCTTCTGAAATTACCGTTCCACCTGTCAATATGGAAATATCTTCTAACATAGCCTTTCTTCTGTCTCCAAAGCCAGGGGCTTTGACAGCAGCAATTTTTAAACCACCTCTAAGTTTGTTGACAACTAGAGTTGCAAGTGCTTGACCTTCAACATCTTCAGCGATAATTAACAAAGATCTTCCAGATTGAGAAACTGGTTCCAAAATCGGTAAAATTTCTTGAAGATTTGAAATCTTTTTATCAAATAGTAATATGTATGGGTTTTCTAGCTCCGTAATCATTTTATCAGCATTGGTAACAAAATAAGGGGACAAGTAGCCTCTATCAAATTGCATACCCTCTACAACATCAACATAAGTATCAGTCCCTTTAGCTTCTTCAACAGTTATAACACCTTCTTTACCTACTTTTTCAAATGCAGTAGCGATTAAATTTCCAACGGTAGAATCGTTATTTGCAGAAATACTAGCTACCTGTTGAATTTTTTCAGAAGAATTACCAACTTGTTTTGATTGTTTATCTAGCTCTTGAGTAATGCATGAAACAGCTTTGTCTATACCTCTCTTTAAATCCATCGGGTTTGCTCCAGATGCAACATTTTTGAGTCCTTCTTTAACTATTGCTTGAGCTAGAACTGTTGCAGTTGTTGTTCCGTCTCCAGCTAGATCATTAGTTTTGGATGCTACTTCTTTTACCATTTGTGCACCCATATTTTCTAATTCATTTTCTAGTTCTATTTCTTTAGCTACTGTAACTCCATCTTTTGTTACCTGTGGTCCACCAAATGATTTGCTAATGATAACATTTCTTCCTTTTGGGCCCAATGTCACTTTGACTGAGTTGGCTAAAGCATCAACTCCTCTTTTAAGACCATCTCTAGCCTCAATATCAAATTTTATTTCTTTTGCCATTTTATATTTTTTAAATTAAACGATAGCCAGAATATCTTTTTCTGACATAATTAAATAATCTTTTCCCGCATACTTAAGTTCAGTCCCAGAGTATTTGCCATATAATACTGTATGACCAACTTTAACAGTCATAGGATTATCTTTAGTTCCTTTACCAACAGCGACAACTATTGCTTTCTGTGGTTTTTCTTTTGCGTTATCTGGAATTATTATTCCAGATACTGTTTTAGTTTCTGCCTCTAGCGGTTCTACTAGAACTCTGTCAGCAAGAGGTTGAATATTTACTTTCATATTAATTGAATTTTTATTTAAAATTTTCATAAATCATGCCAAGTAAAAAATACTGACAAAATTACAGATGATACTATTCATTTATATCAGAAGGACTATTTTCTGTTTTAATTGGTAGTGGATCCACAACAGTTTCTTCTGAATTAAGAGCTTTTGATTGTGAAACAGATTCTGATTGAGTAAAGGTAATGTTTGACATTAAAATTAAAGCAATTAAAGTAGCAGCAAGATACCAAGTACTTTTATCTAAAAAATCTGTAGTTTGTTTAACACCTCCTAGTTGTTGAGTTCCACCACCACCAAAAGAGGATGATAATCCGCCACCCTTAGGATTTTGTACCATGATTACAACTACTAGTAGGAAAGCAACAATTACAATTAATGTTAGAAATATAGAATATGAACTCATTTAATTTTTCTTTTAATTTTTTTAATTTGGTTTGCAAAGTAACTCTTTTTTTCTGGAAATTTCAAAATTAATATACTATAAGATTCAATGGCTTTTTCATAATTTTTTTGTTCATAATATAATCTGGCTAACGTTTCTGTGATGTAACCAGATGTCACAACTATTTCTTTACTTTCTGAATTAGAGTTATTTTCATCTTTAGATGATATATTTAATTTTGGTTTTTTTGAAATAAATTTATTGATTAGATTTTTCTGATTAGATCTGTCAATTGGTTTTATATTGGTTAATTCAAGCCAATTTACAAAACTATTATATTCTGTTTTTTTTTCTTTTTTAACAGAAATATTTTTTTTTTCTTTTTTTATTTTCTTCTTTGTCATGCAAAAAATTAAAAAGTATTTCTCTGTCCTTAGTATGAATTGCAGTAGAACTTAAATATTTATTAAATTTTATATCCTTTTTGTTTTTGAGAAACTTTAAATAAATTGCTTTTGATGGTTGAAAAAACGGATATTCATTATTTATTTCTTTTATAAACTCAATATCTTTTTTTGAAAGATTTTTTGGATTTTCTATTATTTTAAAAAATTTCTTTTTATTCATCTGTTACCATTTAGCCAATGACGCGTTAAAAACATCTTGAGTTATTCTTTCAAAAATCTCTTCCAAAGCTGTATCCTTTTGAGTACCGATCAATTGAGCATTTCCAGGGTAATCATAATAAAATGAAAACCTTTTTTCAAAATCTGCTTCTGAATCTTTAACATCAAAAAATCTTACATTAACAGCTACGGTTAATCTATTTTGAGCTGCAGTGTTATTTGCAGTTGCAGTAGTCGGTGAAATTCTGTATTCTACAATTTCACCTTCATAAATCAAATCACCATTTGATTTTACTAGATCCAAACTCGTTTGATTAATTAAAAGATCAATAAGTGTATTTGTAAAATCACGTTCTATTCCAGGCTCAACAAGCGGAGCATTATTTTGAAAATAATTTACCTGAAATGAATTTGTTTCAGCAGAAATTGACGCCCCAGTTAGGCTATATTTAACGCTACAATTACTTAAAATTGTAAACATCAAAATACATAAAATTTTTTTTGATCGCATCTATTGTAAATTATATTGTTTAATTTTTCTGTACAATGTTCTCTCACTTATTCCTAATTCGTTAGCAGCTAATTTTCTTTTACCATCATGCTTATTGAGAGATTTTTTTATCAATTCTAATTCTTGATCCTGGATTGATAGTGATTCGATGGCTTTCACTTCTTGAATATAGTTAAAATCAGTACTATACCCTTCTTCATTAATATTATTTTTGTTATTTTTTACCTCTAATATTTCAACATTTTTATCATTTGAAACACTTTCTTCATTGTAAACTTTATTAATTAATTTTTCATTATTCTTTTTAAATTCACTTAAATTATTAGTTTGCATCAATTCAAGTGTTAATTTTTTCAAATCATTAAGATCAGCCTTCATATCAAAAAGAATTTTATATAAAATTTCTCTTTCATTATTAAAATCAGATTCTTCTTTGGTTTTAGAAATTACAGCTGGAAGATTAGTGTTTAAGTTTGGTAAATAATCTTTTAAAACACTCTTGCTAATTATTCTATTCTTTTCTAAAACGGATAATTGCTCAGCTATATTTTTTAGCTGCCTTACATTCCCTCTCCATTGATAAACTTCAATAGTTTTTATTGCCTCTTCTTCTAGTCTTATAGTTGGCATATTATATTTTTTCCCAAAATCTGAGCAAAATTTCCTGAATAATAAATGAATATCCTCAGCCCTATTTCTTAGAGGAGGTAAATTTATTTCAACAGTACTGAGTCGATAATACAGATCTTCCCTGAATTTGTTTTTTTTAATTGCTTCAGTCATGTTAACATTAGTAGCGGCAACAATCCTTACATTAGTTTTTTGGACTTTACTTGAGCCTACTTTTATAAATTCACCATTTTCTAAAACTCTCAATAGTCTTACCTGTGTGGTTAAAGGCAGTTCACCTACTTCATCTAAAAAAATTGTTCCTCCGTCAGCAACTTCAAAATAACCAGCTCTGCTTTGCGTAGCTCCTGTAAATGCTCCTTTTTCATGACCAAATAATTCGCTGTCAATAGTCCCCTCTGGAATTGCTCCACAATTTACTGCTATAAATTTTGAATGTTTTCTATGCGAAAGCTGGTGGGCAATTTTAGGAAAAACTTCTTTTCCAACTCCGCTTTCTCCAGTTATTAGAACAGAAATATCGGTTGGAGCTACTTGAATAGTTTTTTCTAAAGCACGATTTAGGCCAACAGAATTTCCGATAATTTCAAATCTTTGTTTTATTGTCTGTAATGAAATCATAATTAATTATTTTTTGAAAAACCAGTTGCAAACCCAACAAGTGTTGCGCTTGTACAGTTACTAATTTTTACATTTACAAATTCTCCAATTTTATAATTTTCTTTAGGGAAGACCACTGTTGTGTTTTGTTGATTTCTTCCTGCCCAGTGTAAATCTGATTTTTTTGATTCTTTTTCTATTAATACTTCTACGGTCTTTCCGATAAACTCCCTACTTCTGAATAGGCTGTGTTTAAGTTGTAGTTCAACAATTTCACTTAGTCTTCTGCTTTTAATTTTTTCTTCGATATTATCGTGGAGTTTTTTTGCTGCAGGAGTTCCAGGTCTCTCTGAATATTTAAACATGTATCCAAAAGAATATTTAACCTCATCCATCAGACTTAAAGTATCCATATGATCATTTTCAGTTTCATTTGGAAATCCAGTAATCATATCATGACTTATACTGCAATCAGGAATAATCTTATATATATTTTTAATTAGTTCTAAATATTCCTTTCTACTGTGTTGTCTATTCATAGCTTTCAAAATATTATCACTACCACTTTGAACAGGTAAATGAATATAATTACAAATATTTTCATATTTAGACATAACCTTTATAACATCTAAAGACATATCTTGAGGGTTAGAAGTTGAGAATCTAATTCTTATTTTTGGTTGAGATAGAGCACACATTTCCAATAATTTAGAGAAACTTATAGACGATGCTTGTTGGATTTCACTTGCTTTTGAAAAATCTTTTTTAAGCCCTCCGCCAAACCATAGATAGCTGTCTACATTTTGGCCAAGTAATGTAACCTCTTTAAAACCTTTTTCATTAAGTTCGTTAAGTTCATTAATAATTGATTGGGGATCTCGACTTCTTTCTCTTCCTCTAGTAAATGGTACTACACAAAAAGTACACATATTATCACATCCTCTTGTAATCGAAATAAAAGCATTTACACCATTTGAATTGATTCTTGTGGGAGATATATCTCCGTATGTTTCATCCTTGGATAATATTACATTAACCGCAGCTTTCCCATCTTCAACATCATTAAGTAAATTGGGAAGGTCTTTATATGCGTCTGGTCCAACTACCATATCCACAATTTTTTCTTCTTCTAAAAATTTGTGTTTCAATCTCTCAGCCATACACCCTAATACTCCTACTTTTACTTTTGAGTTAGTTCTTTTTACTCTGTTAAACTTTTCCAGTCTTTTTCTTACAGTTAGTTCTGCCTTTTCTCTAATCGAACAAGTATTTACAAGTATTAAATCAGCTTGATACATGTTTTCAGTTGTCTTATAACCATTCTTTGAAAGAATTGAAGCTACAATTTCACTATCACTGAAATTCATTGCACATCCGTAGCTTTCCAAATACACGGATTTAGATTTTGAAACTGAGTTATTATCTTCAATTACTAATGTATCTCCATTAAATTTATATGGATTTTTTTCGCTCATGGTTAAATAATCGATTAAACACGCAAATATATTAAAAATACGACAATTTGTCATGCTAATAAAATCAACTTTTTTTTTATGGCTTAATTTTTGAAACTAACATTATGAAAAAAAAATCTACATTTGTACACTTAAAATCTAAAAATGGCAGATAATTTAGTTATAGTTGAGTCACCCGCGAAAGCAAAAACAATAGAAAAGTTTCTAGGTAGTAATTTTAAAGTTGCGTCTAGTTTTGGTCATATTTCAGACTTGCCTTCAAAAAATATTGGTATTGATGTTAATGACAATTTTAAGCCTAGTTATGAAATTTCAACTGACAAAAAATCCATTGTAAAAAAATTACGTGACTTAGCTAAAAAATCAAAAACCGTTTGGTTGGCCAGTGATGAAGATAGAGAGGGTGAAGCAATTGCCTGGCATTTGTTTAGAACTCTAAAATTAGATGAAAATTCGACTAAAAGAATTGTTTTTAATGAAATAACTAAATCAGCAATTACACATGCGATCAGTAACCCAAGATCTATCAATTATAATCTTGTTGACGCTCAGCAAGCTAGAAGAATATTGGATAGGATAGTCGGTTACGAATTATCACCTGTTCTTTGGAGAAAGGTTAAGGGAGGTTTATCAGCTGGGCGAGTTCAATCTGTTGCTGTTAGACTCTTAGTCGAAAAGGAAAGAGAAATTAGAAATCATGAATCATTATCTAAATTTAGGGTCGAAGGAATTTTTGAAAATAGTAACAACAAAGATTTTACAGCTAAATTTTCTAAAGAATTTAATTCTAAAGATGAGGCTGAAAATTTCCTCAAAAGTATGATTGGTACTTCTTTTAATGTTTCAGAAATATCAAAGAAGCCTTTAACAAAATCTGCTCCAGCTCCTTTTACAACTTCTACACTCCAACAAGAAGCTTCAAGAAAATTATCATTTCCTGTTGGAAAAACTATGAGTACCGCTCAGAGACTATATGAATCAGGACATATTACTTACATGAGAACGGACAGTGTTAACTTATCATCACTTGCACTGGAAGAGGCAAAGAAAAAAGTTATTAGTCTCTTTGGTGAGTCTTACTCAAATCCAAAAAATTACAATACAAAATCAAAAAGTGCTCAGCAAGCGCATGAAGCAGTAAGACCAACTAATTTTTCAATATCCCCAGAGAGTATTTCCGACTATGATCAGAAAAGATTATATAATTTAATTCTAAACAGAACATTGGCTTCTCAGATGATGCCTGCTAAATTAGAGAAAACAAATATTAAAATTTCTAACTCTAAAAATGATGATTTATTTTATGCAAGTGGTCAGGTTATAAAATTTGATGGTTATTTAAAACTCTATCAGGTTTCAAAGGATGATTCTGCTAATGAGGAGGACGGTATTTTACCCAACTTTACTGAAAAAGAAGTATTAAATATGAAGAATTTATATTCTTTACAAAAATTTAGTAGACCTCCTTACAGATATTCAGAAGCTTCACTTGTTAAAAAATTAGAGGAGCTTGGCATTGGTAGACCATCTACATATGCTCCTACAATTTCTACAATTCAGAATAGAAAATATGTAGATAAAGGCTCAACTGAGCCCAAGGTAAGAGATTTGATAAAATTATCAATTATAGATAATAAAATAAAGGAAGAAAAATTGACCGAAAAATTCGGATCAGACAAGGGGAAACTTATACCTACTGATATAGGAATGATAGTTACGGACTTTTTGATTAATCATTTCAAAAATATAATGGATTACAATTTTACTGCAAGGGTCGAAGAAGATTTTGATAGCATTGCAGACGGAAAGAAAGAATGGACAGAAATGATGAAAAATTTTTATGATAATTTTCACCCTATTGTGGAAGATGTTCAAAAAAATGCCACTAGAGAAAGCGGAAAGAGAGTTTTAGGCATGCATCCTGAAAGCGGTAAGGAAATTAGTGTTAGACTTGGAAAATTTGGTCCCATGGTTCAGATTGGGACTGTTGAAGATGAGGAAAAACCAAAGTTTGCTAGCTTGCCTTTAGATTTACAAATTGAATCAGTTAGTCTAGATGAGGCATTATTGCTTTTTCAGCTTCCTAGGGATATTGGTAAGGTTAACGGTGAAATGGTTGTCGCTAATAACGGCAGATATGGTCCTTATATAAAATTTGGAAAAAAATTCATATCTATTCCTATCGGAAAATCACCAACTTCTATTTCTTTAAATGAAGCAAAAATCTTAATTGATGAAAAGCAAAAAGCTGATGCTCCAATTCACATATATGAAAATATGGACGTACAGAAAGGAAAAGGGAAATTTGGACCCTACATTAAATGGAATAACATGTTTATTAATGTTGGAAAGAATTATGATTGGGATAATTTAAGCAAAGAAGAAATCGAAGAATTAATTGAGGACAAAAAGAGAAAAGAAAGAGAAAAAATTATTCACAATTGGGAAGATGAAGGTATTAAAATAGAAAAAGGTAGATGGGGTAAATTTTATCTCGTAAAGTCAAATAAACGTATTCTCTTAGATAAAAATTTAGACGTTGAATCACTGGATTTAACTAAGGCAAAAGAATTATATCAGGCCAATTCGCCAAAAAAAACTAAGAAGTAAATATCATGGACTCTGATTTTTTGACATCACCATTTGACAATTTATTAACGCCAGTTGATGACCATCTTATTGTTCATAACGAGCTGATGTCTTCCTTAATTCTTGGAAATAGAATCAAAATTCATACTGCAAAAAATGGTATTCCAGATTTAGATAATTTTGATTTGGCTATTATTGGTGTTTCAGAAAATAGAAATTCAGTAGAATATCTTGGTGATAAATTAAATTTAAATGAAATAAGAAAGTCTTTCTACAATCTTTATCCTGGAAATTGGTCCAAAAACATATTAGATATGGGTAATTTAATCCATGGTAATGAAATAAAGGAGACTTATAGTAGACTAGTTTCTCTGTTAACAATTCTTTTTGAAAAGAAAATCATCCCAATCATAATAGGAGGGAGCCAAGATTTATTATATGCAAATTATAGAGCTTATGATGAATATAAAAACACTGTAAATATTGTTAATGTTGATTCAAATTTTGATCTGGGTGATTCATCAAAACCGATAAATAATTTAAGTTATTTAGGTAAAATCATTTTGGATAAACCTCATAATTTATTCAACTACTCAAATTTAGGATATCAAACTTATCATAATTCTCAAGAAGAAATAGATTTAATGGAAAGTTTATATTTTGAAGCATACAGAGTTGGTGAGGTATGTGCAAATATTAGTATTGCCGAGCCAGTCTTAAGAGATGCTGACATAGTTGGTGTAGATTTAAAGTCAATTAAAGCATCTGAATTAAGTTCAAGGCAAAAATTTTCTCCAAACGGCTTTGACGGTAAAGAAATATGTGCAATCAGCCGGTATGCCGGAATTAGTAATAAGGTCTCTTCTTTTGGTGTTTACGAATATAAATCATCAAATGAAGATGAAATAACAGAAGCTTTAATTTCTCAAATTATTTGGTATTTTATTGAAGGAGTTAATTGTAGAATAAAAGATTCTGATTTTGATAATGAAGATGATTACAATAGGTTTACTGTCATTGTTGACGATTATGAAATGGTATTTTATAAAAATAAAATTACTTCAAGATGGTGGATTGAAATTTTATCTGGACAATTAAATACTAAACTTAAGGGAACTGCGTTATTACCGTGTACAAGCAGTGATTATGAGTCTGCTAAAAACGGTATTATACCTGATAGATGGTTCAAAGCAGTTAAAAAAAATGTTCTTTAAATTAAAAAATAATTTGGTTATGGTAAATTTACAATTTGTTTATTTAAATTTATATGGGTAAGTTTACCGGACTTTTTTTACAAGTTAACACGTTATGAAAAAAATATTTTACATTCTTATTTCCATACTTATCACATATAGTTGTGGGTCAAATGGTCCTGCAGGCAAATCTAAAGGGGAGCTTGTAGGTATTAAGGGTAAGAAATACTTCACTGAAAAACCTTATGGTATGGTTTTAGTACCTGGAGGATCTTTTATCATGGGAAAATCAGACGATGATTTACCTTCAATTCAAGATGCCCCAACTAAAACTGTTACTGTAAGATCTTTTTATATGGATGAAACAGAAATTACAAATTCAGAGTATAGACAATTTGTTAGATGGGTTAGAGACTCTGTGATTAGAACAAGACTAGCTGAATTTGCTTCTGGAATTGATGACATTGAAGATGCAATGTATCCTTTTATGTATAAATCAGAAAAAGAATTGCTTGCTAGTGAAGACGATAACAACAGTGATGAGAATGTTTACAATTACAATTTAAATAATAACAATAAGACATTAGATTGGGATATTGAACTTGTTGGTATAGGCCCAACTTACAATAATCCAAAAGGAACTTATGATAAAAGTTTATGGCCTCATGAAGATTATGCTGCTGTGATGGATGAATTTCTTCTTTCCAAGGACGAGATTTTTAACGAAATGAAATTTGCCTGGAATGTTGAGAAGTTTTTATTCAAAAATAAATTTTCTAATATTTCTGGACAAAATGGATATTTAGCTAAAATTGAAGAGGTAAAAAGAAAAGAAATTGAACAAATTTATGAACAAATGCAAACTGATGGTGGAATTGACGAAGTAACCCAACCAGGTTCTGTTCCGACATTTGTCTATTATGAAAAGAGAGATCCAAACGATCCTAATTCCGGTTTTACTGATGAGATCGAAAAAACTGTAAGGGTTACAGAAAGTTATTTACATGAAAAGTGGCCAAGCTCTAAAAGAAGTAAATTTATAAAGGAAGTTCCTGTTCCGATTTATCCTGATACTACTGTTTGGATGAGGGATTTTAATTATTCCTATAATGAACCAATGCACAATGATTATTTTTGGCATGATGCGTACAACGATTACCCTGTTGTAGGCGTTACTTGGCATCAAGCCAAAGCTTTTTGTGAATGGAGAACTAAAACCAAAAATGATTATCAAAAAACTAAGAAAAAGAAAAGTTTAGTTCCGGAGTTTAGACTTCCAACCGAGGCTGAGTGGGAGTATGCTGCTAGAGGAGGCTTGCAAGGAGCGATGTATCCTTGGGGAGGTCCTTATACTAAGAATGACAGAGGATGTTTTATGGCTAATTTTAAACCAATGCGAGGAGATTATGCGGTTGATCAGGCATTATACACGGTTGAAGCTAATGCATATGATCCAAATGGTTACAGTTTATATAACATGTCAGGAAATGTATCTGAATGGATTGATTCTTCGTATGAAGCTGAAGCTTACGAGTTTTCATCAAGTATAAATCCGAGTGTTAATAATACTGAGAACAAGTTAAAAGTAGTTAGAGGTGGTTCATGGAAAGACGTAAAGTATTTCTTGCAGGTTAGTTCTAGAGATTATGAGTACGCATCAAGAGCTAGAAGTTATATTGGCTTTAGAACTGTTCATGATTATCTCGGCGCTGATATGACCGCAAATGCTATGACAAATTCAACAACAAAAAAAAATAATAATAAAAGAAGTTCAATAAAATAGATTTAAAAATATAAAAATTAGATTATGAGATTACTTAATAAAACACAAATGAATTTTGCCTACGGAATGGGTGCTGCTGTTGTAATTATTGGTGCCTTAATGAAAATTACACATTTTCAGTTTGGATTCTTAACCGGTAATTTAATGTTAACCATTGGACTGGTAACAGAAGCTATTATTTTTGCACTTTCAGCGTTTGATCCACCAGGTGAAGACTACGACTGGGAGTTAGCATTTCCTGAGTTAAAAGGTGGTAAATCAAAACCAGGTGAAAAAATGCCAGATGTTGATGTTGAAGGTATGCTTTCTAAAAAAGTTGATGAAATGCTTCAAAAAGCAAAATTAGATCAAGAAGTTGTCTCAAGTCTTACTAAGAGTATAAAAGATTTTGAAACTTCTGCTAAATCAGGAGCTGATAATGCAACTGAGTTGGTTAAAATCAATAAAGAGTTTGCTGATAATGCTAGTAAACTTACAGAGCAAATGGAATCTTTAGCTTCTAATTTAGAAGCATTAAATAATGTTTATGGTGGTGTTTTAAATGCTATGAATAAAAAATAATATTGTTTTTTTTATAATACTTAAATAAAAAAATATGGCAGGAGGAAAAGAAAACGCAAGACAGAAGATGATTAATCTGATGTATCTTGTATTTATTGCAATGTTAGCTTTAAATATGTCCAAAGAGGTGTTAGCTACTTTTGGTGTTATTCAAAATGAAGTTTCCAAATCATCAAAATTATTAGACGGTAATAATAAAGATCAGATTATCGCTATGAAAAGTAGCGCCCAAGAATCACCCTTAAAATGGAAGGAGCCGTTTGAAACAGTTAGTTTGGTTTCTGAAGCATCCGAAAATTTATTGGCTTTCATTAATTCTGATTCAATGAAAAGGCCCATTAAAATGACTTTAAATAAAATTAAAAGAGAAGTTGATGGCTCAATTCCTGACTCAATTCCTGACTATGAAGTAATGGATCAAACTGTTTGGTTTGACGAGTTATTTTTTAACGGAGCTTATAAAAATTCTGAAAACACAGGATACACGGACAAAGGAAACGAGTTTGTTAGATTAATGAATGAGTTTAAAGAAATTTCTGTTGAAGCAATTGAGAATTCAAAGATTGGTGAAAATGATTCTGTAGTTAAGAAAAAATGGGATCAAAATAAAGGATCAATAATTACTTTGATAAATAATAGTTTTAACACAAATGCTGTTAAGGTTGGAAAAGCTGATGACAAGATAAAAGGTTGGTTGAACTTTAATTATGAAGGATTTCCTGAAATAGCTTCGATTACAAAACTTGCATTACTTGAAGAAGACATCTTAAATGTGGTAAATAAATTAATTACTGTTTTAAAACAAAGTATTGAAGGTGAAAATCTTAACACTCTAAAAGCTATAGTCGGAGATGTAAACAATTATTACAGAGGGGATAAATTAACGGGAACTATTTCACTTGGGAAATATGACCCCACTTTTATAGCTAATAGAATTGTAATTAACGGAAAAGAATATGACCCATCTCAAGTTATGGAAAACGGTCAGATTATTCTTGAAAAATTAAATACCAGAGTTGGAAGTGTTGGTGAAAGAACATTAACTGGTGAAATCATTTTTGACAGAACTGATCCTGATTCAGGTGAGAAAATTGAAGTCAAGATCCCGATTGAACAAATATACAGAGTAAACCCGTCTCTAGCAATTGTCAGTAATGATGATATGCAAGTTGTTTTTAGGGACATTGATAATAACCTATCGATTTCTATGATAGGTGTTTCTGATTCAGATCTCCAAATTGTTTCACCAAGTGGAGTGAAAAAAAACGGAACAGGAAAATATATTTTATCTGGAGCTAAAGGAGATAAGGTTACAATTAAAACCAGAGATAAATCATCTGGAAACACAGCATCTATTGATTTTGCTGTGATTAAACTACCAAAACCAACTGCAATTTTTGGTAATGGGAAGGCTTTGGTAGCTAAAAGTAAAATTGGAGGTTCTACATTAAAAGCCGTTTATGATGACGATAGACTTAATAATAGTTTATCACCCAGAGTTGTATCATTTAAGATGAGAGTTGGGGTAAAGTATATTGGTCAGTCTAACAGTAACAGATTGTCTTCTAAAATGAAAGCTGCCATAAAGAAAGCAAAAAAAGGAGAGAGTATAAGTATATATGATATTAGTGTAAAAAGTAGTAAAATATCTGGATTAATTACACCTAAAACTGACATTGCAGTAACCGTTAAATAATTATTCATGAGGAGATTAGATTTTAAAATATGTTTACTTTTTTTAATTACATGTAGCTATTCTTTAAATGCTCAGAACCCCGAATATAAATCGGGTTTAAGTAATTTATTAAATGCATCAATTCCTGAAGAAATTGGTGTAAGAACAACAGCGCAAATTAATTCTGATTCTGAAGACCCACTTGAATATGGATATGTAGATGATAACGATATATTATGGTCTACCATCGTGTATGAAATAATTGATTTAGACGAAAGAGTAAATTTCCCACTTTTATATCCAACACAATTTGGATTGGTAGGTAACGAAAGAAGACCGATGCTTTGGTGGTTAAGACAAGAAATTGAAAAAGGCTCTATTCCGGTTTATGATCAAGGTGATGCTGGAGGTTATTTTTTAGATAAAGTTGAGCCAGAAGATGTTACTAATATCTTTAGAAAAAAAAATATTTATGATGTTGGAAATGAAAAAAGAGATAATGGTGCTGAGGAAATTAGATTTAAAATTGAAGAGCAAGAAGAAAAATTTTCTTTTAACCCATACAATGAAGGTTTAAGCTCAGAGGAAATTGAAGTTCTGCAAAATACCCCTAATTTTATAAAATTATTTCCTTACAAAATTAAAGATGATCAATTAGCAGAATCATTTCTTGATGGTATAATTACTTATGATCAATTCAGTCAGTATGAGAATGAGGAGATTTTAGATGATGATTTACTTGTTCAATACGAGTTAACTTTTAGAGAAATGGTCGAAGAACTACTTTTTGTTTTTGAAATGGATTATGACTGGATTGAAGTTGATTATTCTGACCTAAGACAATGGCTTATTAAGGGGGTTTGGTATTTTGATAAAAAATATTCTGAGCTTATTTACAGGCCTATTGGAATTGCTCCTGTAATATTACCTCAATCAGCTGATGAAGATGATTTTTCTAGCGGAAGTGATGAAGATGAAATGGATGAATTACCAACAGCAGAAGAATTGTTGGGTGATGGAGAAGATTCAGATGGAGATGGTATTTCTGATGATATTGAAACAGATGAATATGATTTAGATCCTGATGATCCTGACACTGACGGTGACGGTCTGGAAGACGGGGATGAAGTATTAAGAGGATTATATGCTGATGACCCGGATTATGATTCTGACGGTATTTCAGATGGTGATGAAATTGCAAATGGAACAAATCCTTTTGTAGACGAGAATAACAGTGGAGATGACGGAGATGATTCTGATGACGCAGATGACGTTTCACCAGGAAGTAATTTAACTGTTCTATTTTGGGTATATTACCCTCAGGCAAGGGGAATTCTAAAGAAAGGCCATGCATTTAATAGTAGAAATATGACTCAAAGTATTTCTTTTGATGAGATTATTAATTCAAGAAGATTTAATGGTGTTATATATAAAGAAGAAAATGTATATGAAAACCGTGAGGTAAAAGATTATATCCCAAATAATTCTTTTATGAGATTACTTGAGTCAGAAAGAATAAAAGAAAAAATAAGAAATTTTGAGCATGATATGTGGAGTTGGTAATATTTCTTAAAACAAAATAAAAAAGCGTTTAATAAATCTGTTAAACGCTTTTTTTATTCCCAATAATTCAAATTATTATTGTTAATCTTAAAAAGCATTGTATATTTGTAGACCAAATCGCGGGGTAGAGCAGTGGTAGCTCGTCGGGCTCATAACCCGAAGGTCGCTGGTTCGAGTCCAGTCCCCGCTACTAATTTGAGTCATCAGAAATGATGACTCTTTTTTTTGTATTTTAGTGAATCAAATAATCTTGTTTATAACAATTAAATAATTTACAATTCGTTTATTAAACAACAGTTATTATGTACATGAATTTACGTGGTTTATTTATTGGTATTGTATTATTTTTTTTTGGGATATATAATTTATATTCTCAAGAAACTACTGCAGCTATACCAGAAATAATCTTTAATAATACTTCTACTTATGCTCCTGGTTCTGGAGTTTCTGTTCATATAGATCCAAAAGGAGTTTATGAGATTGCAGATATCAATAATGACGAAAAAATTACTATAACCGATTTAGAAGATGATTCTAATAATAGATTTATTTTAGAATTATCTGATTTAGGAGGGATTACTTTTAATAATCCAACACTTTTATCAACTGTTTATGATTTTTATACACCTTTAATCAACGGAACCCTTCCGGAAAATTTAACCCCTGGTACTTATAGTTTAAGAGTTAGAGCAACTAAAGGAGTTGTTTTTAACGATGACTTTGAACAAATTGAAAACACATACAATCAACCTGAAATTGTAACTGGAACTTTTAGTGTTTCGGGTAATTCTATTAATTCTAATTGGGATCTAGATACTGCATTAACTAATGGTGCCGAATATTTTCAGTGTATAGATGACGATGAACAAAATAACGGTAATTTTTTTAATACGATAAACCCAATTTTTGGTAGCGTTACAAGAGATGTTTCATCAGGAGCAACAACCGATACTGGATCTGAATCTTTATTAAGAATAAAGTTTTTGTCATATGATAATTCAAATGATTACAATATTAAATTGCGGGATATTAAAAATGAAACTTCACAAGATCTTACTATATCCACAGGGTTTACTGGTGCATTTATACAAATTCCGGCGAACACTTCAAATAATCTTGGTATTGGAACATATAATCTTGAAATTGAAGAAGTAAATTCTGATGGAGTCTCTAGCTTTATCTCTACAACTTTTGTTTGGCACACGCCAGTTACAAATTTAGGAGGAGGAAATGATAATATCTGTGTTGGAAGTACAGTTGACTTTACGATTGATAATTCTGGGATTGAAACAAATTATAAGGCTTCTGTCTATAGGATTGATTTTGGAGATAACCAACCTGTTGAATTTTATACTCAGGCTGAACTTTTAATTGATAATTATTATACATCTGGTCAGTTAGTTCCAGACACACACTCTATTAGTCATCAATTTGACTTGGTTTCTTGTGATATAGATTCCTCCGATCCTACTGCTGATTCTAAATTTTTAGTCGACTTAGACTTATTTAATAAATTCAAAAATCCAGTCGAAGGTGATTGTTATGACTATATTCAGAACGGTAATGGAGTTAGTAAGTATGTAAATACCAGTTTACCGCCAGAAGCATCATTTCAAATGAATCTTGATCATTGTATTGGTAACGATATTTTGGTAGATAATACAACTATATTTGGTTCATGGGGAACTGAAGGTGAATGTGTTGAAGATGCAACTTTTCAATGGTATGTAAAAAAACCAGGATTTTCATCTTGGGAAGCAATAAATACAGATGTTCAGTTTGTCACACCAGGATTAACAATTAATGATTGGCTAATAGGTGAGAGCTCTGATAATTTTTTAATTCCAGATTCTTCTAACGGATATATTGATTTATTACTACCTGCTGCTTTTGTAGATACATCAGGCTGTTGGGCAGTAAAGCTTGAAGCTTCAAATATTGCTGTTTGTACTTCGCCAACCTCTTATGAATTCTCTTTCAATGTTGAGACTAATATCAATTCTGAATTTAATATTTTAAACTCTTCAAACGAAATTGTTACTGAGATTTGCACTGATGAGACAGTCAATTTTGATGACTTATCAACTTATGAATTTTGTGCTTCAAATTTTACTAGCCCTACTTATCAATGGACAATTGTTTTAACATCTACAGGTGATGATTCAGGGTATTATTATACTACAAATACAAACAATGTACAAACATCTAGCAGTTCTGCTGAACCTTTTGTTATTTTCGATGAGCCTGGTACTTATACAATTACACAGCAAATAACCAATTCATGCGGAACTTTTAATTCAGAAAAATCTTTGTTGGTCGAAGGTGCACCGTCTGTAAATTTTCCAAATGAAACTGAAAATATATGTTTACTTCCGTCAAATCTTCCTTACATTATAGACTTTTCTTCAGAACAGATTCCAGTCTATTCTTCGATACCTTATGAACCTTCATCTTATTCTTGGACCATTACTGGAGATAATGTTTCATCTGATGATTATGAATTTATTCAGAATACTTCAAATTCTGATTCAACCCCAGTTATTCAATTTAATTCTTTTTTAGATTATAACATTCAAATTCAGGTAGACGGAGATTGTGATGACTCAAGTAATGATATACTCTTGTTAAGAATTAATGAAATTCCTGTCTTGACTAATTCTGAAGATTCTGAAATAGTATGTTCAAATACTGAGACAAACGGATTTATTTTCACCTCATCAATGGATACGACACAGTATTCCTGGACTGTTCTTAATGCTTCAGATAATTTATCAAATTATTTTGAGAATGGTATTGGAAATATTCCTGCTCAGCAAATTAATAACTCTAATAATCAAGTAGGAATTATAACATATGAGGTAACTCCATATGTACCCTCTCCTCCAGAAGACTTTTTATGTACAGGTACTTCACAGACTTTTACCATTACGGTAAATCCTGAGCCGGATATTAATAATGTTACAGAGACGATATGTAATGAAGGGACTTTTACTACG